>CAZWGT010000023.1:0-20895 GCA_964633345.1 uncultured Planctomycetota bacterium | reverse complement strand
CCGCCGCATGGGCAAACAGTGCATCGACGTCCGCGACAGCCCCGGCTTCGCCACGAGCCGCCTCGGGCTGGCCATCGGCCTCGAGGCGATGCGCATGTTCGAGGAGGGGGTCGGGTCGGCGGAGGACATCGACCGCGCGATGGAGCTCGGCTACCGCCACCCGATGGGCCCGCTGCGCCTGACGGACCTCGTCGGGCTCGACGTGCGCCTGGCGATCGCCGACCACCTGGCCAAGGCCCTCGGCACGGACCGCTTCGCGCCGCCCGCGGTCCTCCGCAGGCTCGTCGCCGAGGGGAAGCTGGGGAAGAAGTCCGGGCAGGGCTTCTATCTCTGGGAAGGGGACAAGGCCCGATCGCCGTAGGGGGACAGCGCCATGGCCGAGAAGCCCGTCATCGACGCGCACATCCACATCCAGCCCTGGGAGATGATCCGCCCGGCGGTGCTGGAGAAGATGAAGGCCGGCCGCGCGGACCTCGACCGCTACCGCGCCTGCATGGAGAGCCCCGCCGAGTTCCTGAAGTTCATGGACGAGCAGGGCATCGAGAAGGCCGTCCTCGTGAACTACGTCAGCGAGATCATGGGCTTCACGGAGGCCGTCAACGGGTGGATCGCGAACTACTGCTCCGCGGCGCCCGAGCGCCTGATCCCCGTGGGGTCCATCGACGCACGCACGGCCAAGGATCCCGACGGCGCCGCCGAGAAGCTCTTCGGCGAGACGGGGATCCGCGCGCTGAAGATCCACCCCTCCCACCAACTCTACGCGCCCAACGACTACGTGGACGGCTCGGTCCCGGGGCTCCAGCAGATCTACGAGGTGGCCCAGAAGCTCGGGCGGCCGGTGCTGATCCACACGGGGACGAGCATCTTCCCCGGGGCGCGGAACAAGTTCGCCCACCCCATGCACGTCGAGGACGTGGCCATCGACTTCCCGAAGATGAGGATCGTCCTGTGCCACGCGGGCCGCCCCCTCTGGATGAACGAGGCCGTCTTCCTCGCGCGCCGCTTCCCCAACGTCTACCTCGACGTCTCCTCCATCCCGCCCGCGGCGCTGCTCGACTACCTCCCGCGCCTGGAGGAGCTGGCGGGCAAGGTCCTCTGGGGCACCGACTGGCCGGCCCCCGGCGTCCCCTCCCCCGCGGAGAACGTCGCCGCCTTCCGCGCCCTGCCGCTGAAGGAGGAGGCGAAGGAGCGGATCCTGCGCGGGAACGCGGAGCGGGTGTTCGGGGAGAAGTCCGCGACGCCCCGGTAGGGGCGACCCTCTGGGTCGCCCGGCCGTGTTCGCCTCCGTTCACACCAGCGTCAGCAGCGCCACGCCCCCGATGGCGACGATCGAGCCGACGATCGCCCGCGCGGTGATCGGCGTCCCGTACACGATCCGCACCAGCGGGATGACGAACAGCGGCGAGGTCGCGAGGATCGTGCTCGGGATCGCGGACTTCTCCGTGCTCCCGAGGGCCACGAGAGACATCCAGACCCCCAGGACCGGGCCCGTGACCGTCCCGCCGAGGGTGAGCCACATCCCCCTGCGGTCCGCGAGCGCCCCGCGGGTCGCGGCGAGCTCCCCGCGCACGGCCTGCGCGACGAGGATCCACGCGGTGCCGGCGGCCATGCGGATCAGGGTCCCGAACAGGGGGTCCACGGGCACCGCCCCGTCGCCCACGAGCCCGCCGAGGATCGTCTCCGGCCCCGCCTTCCCGAGCCCCGGCTTGGCCAGCACGTAGCCGACCGCCTGCCCCAGGCACGCGAGCACCCCGAAGAGGATCCCCCGGCCGAAGCTCCCCTCGACCTCGGACCCGTGGTCCCCTCCCCCCTGGACCCAGAGGACCCCGCCGAGGGCCGCCGCCATCCCGAGGAGATCGAGGAGGCCGATCGACTCCCCGAGGAGCGGGTAGGCGGCCACGGCCGCGAAGACCGGCCAGAGCGGGGAGACCAGGGACGAGCGCCGCGCGCCCAGGATGCGGAGCGCCCGGAACCACGCCTCGTCCCCCAGCGCCAGGCCGACCACCCCCGACAGGGCGAGGAACGCGACCTGGGAGAGCGGCGGACGGCTCCCCGCCCCGGAGAGCGCGACCATGGCGGCCAGGAGACCGGTGGCGGCGACCAGCCGGACGAGGTTCACGGGGGAGGCCCCGACGCGGCGGGCCGCCGCGGAGAAGAAGACGGCGCTGAACGACCAGCTCACGGCCGTGGCGAGGGCCGCGGCCTCGCCCGCGTGCGGGAACCCGGTCTGCACGCGAGCGATGTAACCGCGGCCGGGGGCCCGTCCTACTTCCTCGCGACGGGATGGTGCGCCGCCTCCGGGGCCAGCAGCAGGAGCAGGACCGCCTTCTGCGCGTGGAGGCGGTTCTCCGCCTCGTCCAGGACGAGGCTCCGGGGCCCGTCCAGCACCGCCGCCTCGACCTCGGCCCCGCGCTCCGCGGGCAGGCAGTGCAGGAAGATCGCGTCGCGGCCCGCCTTCGCCATCAGCCTCTCCGTCACCCGGAAGGGGGCCAGCGCGCGGTGGCGCTCCTCGCGGGTCTCCGGCCCGTGGTGGTAGCTCGTCCAGGTGTCGGTGTAGACGGCGTCGGCGGAGTGCACGGCCGCGACGGGGTCGTGGAGGATCTCGACCCGGGCCCCGGTGGAGGACGCGGCGCGGCGGGCGCGGTCGAGGACCACGGGCCTCGGCAGGTAGGCCTGCTCCTCGGGGCAGGCGACGGACAGGTGGACGCCCGCCTTCGAGCAGGCGTCGAGGAGCGAGTGCGTGACGTTGTTGTTCCCGTCGCCGACGTAGGCCAGCTTCACCCCGGCCAGGCGGCCGAACCTCTCGCGCAGGGTGAGGAGGTCGGCCAGCGCCTGGCAGGGGTGCTCGGCGTCGGTCAGGCCGTTGATCACGGGGACCGACGCGTGGCGCGCCATCTCCGCGAGGTCCTCCTGGCGGTAGAGCCGGGCCATGATCGCGGCGACGAACCGGGAGGCCACGCGCGCGGTGTCGCCCGGGGTCTCCTTCCCCTTCCCGAGGGGGGAGTCCGACAGGTCGTAGAAGATCGCGTGGCCCCCGCACTGGAGCATGGCCGTTTCGAAGGAGAGTCTCGTCCGGAGAGACACCTTCTCGAACATCATGAGGAGCGTGCGCCCGGCGAGCGCGCGCGAGAAGCGCGCCGGGTCGGCCTTCGCGAGGAGGCCGAGGCGGACGACCTCCTCCACCTGCTCGCGGGTCCAGTCGGCCAGGGTCACGAGGTGGTGCACGGCTCCTCCCTTCTCTCGAGGACGAACTGGGTCCCCGCCGACCCGTGCAGCCCCTCCAGGGCGTGGGCCGGGTCGGTGACGACGGCGCGGCGGCCGCCGGACTCCAGGAACCGGAGGACGGCCTCGACCTTCGGCCCCATCGTGCCGGGCGGGAACTGCCCCTCCGCCAGCAGCAGGCGCGCCTGGTCCGCGGTGAGGCGGGCCACGGGCCGCTCGAACATGGTCCCGAAGTGGAGCCGGACCTGCTCCACGGAGGTGAGGTCGAGGAGGACCTCGGCGCCCAGGTCCCGCGCGAGGAGTGCCGAGGCGAGGTCCTTGTCCACCACGGCGTCCACGCCGGAGAGGGTCCCGTCCGGGGCCTCGACGACGGGGATGCCGCCGCCGCCGGCGGCCACGACCACCACCCCGGCCTCGTGGAGGCGCCGGATCGCGGGCACCTCGACGATCCGGATCGGCTCCGGGGAGGGGACCGCGCGCCGGAGGCCCCGCTTGCGGTCGGAGACCACCTTCGATCCCGAGGCCCGCAGGGCCTCGGCCTCGGCCGGCGACAGCACCGGCCCCACGGGCTTGAGCGGCGCCCTCTCCAGCGGCCCCCCGCCGACGACGACGCGGCAGACCAGGGCGACGACCTCCCGATCGCACCCCGCCCGGTGGAGGCGGTTGGCGAGCTCCTGCTGCAGGAGGTATCCGATCTCCCCCTGGGAGTGGGCGACGCACACGTGGAGGGGGAGCGTGTACGCCCGCCCCCTCCCCGCCTCGCTGCGGATGAGCCCGTGCCCCACCTGGGGCCCGTTCCCGTGGGTCACCACGACGCGGTGCCCCTCGCGGACGATGGCGGCCACGCCCTCGAGGGAGTCCTTCAGCCCCTCGATCTCCTCCTCGATGGTGACCGGCCGGCCGGGGCGGATGACGGAGTGGCCGCCGAGGGCGACGAGGACGCCGGCGGGTTCCACGGGCTCACCCCTTCGCCTTCCGGACGAGGGCGTCGAGGACGTCCTCCAGGCGGAGGGCGCCGACCTCCTCCAGCTCGTAGCCGACGCGGCAGGTGGGCTGGCGGATCTCGACGATGCGCCGGAGATCGATGGGCGTGGCGACGACGACGGCATCGCACTCCACGGCGCGGATGGTCTCCTCGAGCTCGTGGACCTGCGTCGGGCCGTATCCCATGGCGGGGAGGAGATCCCGGACGTGGTTGTACTTCGCGAAGGTGCGGCGGATGGACCCGACGGCGAAGGGGCGCGGGTCCACGAGCTCCGCCGCGCCGGCGCGCCGGGCGGCCAGCACCCCCGCGCCGAAGGCCATGCCCCCGTGGGTGAGGGTCGGCCCGTCCTCGACGACGAGGACCCGCTTCCCACGGACGAGGTCGGGCCGCTCCACGCCCAGGGGCATGTTCGCCTCGACGACGCGGGCCGCGGGGTTGCGGTCGTGGATGTTCCTCCGCACGACGGCCACGGACGCCGGATCGGCGGAATCGAGCTTGGGGATGACGACGACGTCGGCACGGAGGAAGTTCACCTCGCCGGGGAACCAGCCCAGCTCGTGTCCGGGCCGGTGGGGATCGACGAGGACGATCTCGAGATCCGGCCGGAAGAACGGGGTGTCGTTGTTCCCCCCGTCCCAGAGGACGACGTCGGCCTCCTTCTCGACGAGGCGCAGGATCCTCCCGTAGTCCACCCCCGCGTAGACCACGTGGCCGTTGCGGATGTGGCCCTCGTACTCCTCCATCTCCTCGATGGTGCACTCGTTCCGCGCGAGATCCTCCACCGTCGCGAACCGCTGGACCGCCTGGCGGGAGAGGTCGCCGTAGGGCATCGGGTGGCGCACGATCCCCGCGCGCAGTCCGGCCTCGCGGAGGATCGCCGCGACCCTCCTCGACGCGGGGCTCTTCCCGCACCCGGTGCGGACCGCGCAGACGGAGACCACCGGCTTCGACGACCGGAGCATGGTCCGGTCCGCGGAGAGCATGGCGAAGTCCGCGCCCGCGGCGACGACGCGGGAGGCGAGGTGCATGACGTGCTCGTGGGAGACGTCGCTGTAGGAGAAGACCGCCAGGTCGATCCTCCGCTGGCCGACCAGCTCCTCGACCCGCTCCTCCGCGTGGATCGGGATCCCCTCGGGGTAGAGGGGGCCGGCGAGGTCGGGCGGGTAGCGCCGCCCGTCGATGTTGGGGATCTGCGCGGCGGTGAAGGCGACCACCTCGTGGCGGTCGTCGTCGCGGAAGACCACGTTGAAGTCGTGGAAGTCCCGGCCCGCGGCGCCGAGGATGAGGGTGCGGATGCGGGGGACCTCGCGGCGGCGGTTCATGGCGCACCTCCGTGGAACAGGCCGGAGGCGCCGCAACCCTCCCGCCGGTGGAAGGGGCCCGTTGATGTCCGTCACGGGGCCGGGGCGGGCCCCGCACGGAGGGGGCGACCGTCCGGAGTGACCGTGAGGTCCGTCAATCGGGGCCGCGGGGAAAATCCACCGCCGGCGGCGGGGCTACCGGACGGCGGGCGGCAGGTCGGCCTCGATCCAGGCGGCCCTCCAGAGGAACGGCCGCGGGGGGCCCTTCTCCGGCTCGGGCTGCCGGGGCGGCTCGATCCCCCTCCAGGCTGGGGGGAGGGGGCCGGTCGGGTCGGACCGGACCCGGAGGCGGCCGGGCTGCGGCAACTCCACGACGATGGGCAGTTCCCCGGGGCCGCCGGGGGGCAGCAGCCTCTCCACCGGGTCCTCGAGGGCCCGGACGAAGGCCCGCGCGACCCGGTGGCGCTGGCGGGCGCCGAGGGCGTTCGAGACGATGGCGCGGGAGTTGGGCGTCAGGGACTCGGTCAGGCGTCCCGCGGCGTCGCCCTCGCCGGGAAGGTCCGGAATGCCGGTTCCCTCCCGGATTCCCTGCTCGACGCCGGCGTAGTGCTCGAGGACCCGGGCGCAGGCCTCCGCTCCGTGGAGCCACCACCCGGACGCCCGCCCGCCGCCCCGCAGCCAGTCGAAGGGGCCTGTCGGCGCCCCGGTCGGCCCGCCGAGGCGGGCGCCCGAGAACGAGCCCGAGACGACGATCTCCGCGACGGGCTCGAAGTAGAGCAGCCTCTCCCCCCGGATGGCGAAGGCGACGCGGCCCGGTTCCGAAGGCGCCTCGGACAGCCAGCGCTCCCCCGCGGCGCGGGGGAGGCGCCGGACCGCCGCCAGGCGGGCGTAGGTCTCGTCCCGGATCTCGGCCACGGCGGTCCCGATCATGGCGTCGATGAGGGTCCCCGGGCGCGCGAACACCCCGTGCATGCGGTCGAGGGTCTCGAGGGCGGGCCCGGGGTCCTGCTCCATGGCGGCCTGCAGGAACAGAAGGTTGGCGAGGTTCTTGACGCCGAGGAGGTTCTCGATGCGGGCCGACCCGGGGACGAGGACGGGCCCGCCGCCCCCGGCCACCCACCACCCGTACGCGCCCGCCAGCGGGATCCCCTCCGCCAGCAGAAGGGAGGCCTCGGCGCGGATCTCCGCGTCGGCGTCGTACAGCGCCCGCGCCCCTTCGGGCTCGGGCCCGCCTCCGTTGAGCCAGTCGGCGACCTTCCAGCGGTACGGGGTGGAGCCGATGCGGCTGGCCACGGCGCGGTCCGTGAGCCGCCGCCACCGCGCCTGGAGCCCGGGGTCCACGGGCGGGGCCTCCCGCAGGAACTCCTCGAGCCCTCCGCCCCCGGCCAGCACGGCCGCCTTCACGGCGGCGTAGCGCGCGAGGCCCCGGGATCGGATGCGGAGGGGGATGGCGATCGCCACGCCGAGGGCGGCGGCCCCGAGGATCCAGGGCCAGCGGCGGACCGCGAAGTTCCGGACGCTCAACGGCGGTCCCGGCCGCGGCGGCCGCCGTCGTCCCCGGCCCCGTCCCCGGGCGCCGGGGCCCCCATGGGCGCGCGGACCCCCTTCTCGTGGACGAGGCGGCCTCCCATGTGGCCGACGCTCCCGAGGAACGCGCAGGAGACCCCGTAGAGGGCGAGGAACACGCCGTGGACCGCGAGGTCGGCCCCCCGGGGGAACTCCTTCCCGCGGACCACGGGCACGATGACCATCGCGCCGTAGCCGGCGGTCAGGAGGAGGAACAGGACCTGCGCCGTCTCGGCCGCCTCCTCGTGGTCGTGGAGGAGGCCTTCCGCGGCCTTCCCCTCCGGGGTGTGCTCCACCACCTCCGCCGTCGCCTCCCCGGAGGCCACCGCCAGGGACGCCCCCGCGGCGCCGAGCGCCATCACCGCCAGCGCCGAGAGCGCGATCCCCCGCCGGAGCTTCGGCACGAGGAGCGAGAGGACGACGAGCACCGGGGCGGCCATGAGGAGCGCGAGGGGGAAGTGCACCACGATCGGGTGCGCCCCCTCCCACGGCGGGATCGGCGGGATGTCCACGGTCCCGAGTCTACGGCGACTTGTCGGGCGGGGCCCGGAAGGCGAAGACCATGGAGTAGTGGCCCCCGGCGTTGGCGAGGTCCGACACCGCGACGAAGAACTGGCCGTCGGCGGAGACGGCCCCGGTCGCCTTTCCCCCGGAGTTCCCGAAGGTGAACTTCCCCTGACTCGAGACCGTGAGGCCCGCGGTCACGGTCTCGACCGCGTTCCCGCGGAAGACGCCGGAGGGGATGTCCGCGTCCCTGCGGACCGTGTGGGTGTCGAAGGAGAACGACGCCGTCGCGCCGCCGTCGAACGCCGCCGCGACCCCCTGGTCCCGGCACTCGAAGTCCGCGACGTTGACGTTGGAGGGAGGCGACGTGGTGTAGGACTGGGGCTCCGTTCCGAATTCCGCCCCGTGGAACTCCCCCCCGAGGGACGCCTTCGAAAGCCCGGTCCCCTGGCGGACGAGCACCATCCCCATGGCCGCGTCGTTCGCGAAGGAGTCGTGCGCGCACAGCATCACCTGGAGCCCCGCGCCCGGGTACGCCCGCAGGACGGCGCCCTCATCGTCCCCGTCGATCGGCGGGATCGAGATGACGACGGTCCCGTTCAGGTCGACGGCGTAGGTCGCGTTCGGAACGCTGAACGACTCCGTGGGCTGGGCGAAGGTGTTATTGGAGGCATTGAACTCCGCCTGCTTCTGGCTGACGGAGATCGAGCAGCCGCCGGTCCCGTCGAAGACGAAGGTCCCCGTCCCGCGCGTCGGCTTCGGCTCGGCGGCCCCGGTGGACGGGGTGGTGCCGGCGTCCATCTCGAGGAAGACGCAGGTCCAGGTCCCCTGGACGGAGGCCGCGGTGATCGGGGCCGTGTTCTTCCGGACGCCGAACTGGACCTCGGCCCGGGGTGCGTCGAAGGCGTCGTGCCTCCCCGCCAGGTACCGGCCGTCGCGGCTCATGCGGAAGGTGGGGAGTGCCTCGGGGGCTCCGGAGAGGAGGATGTACCGTCCCGAGGCGTCGTAGGCCCAGGACAGCGTCGCCCCGCCCCCGGCGGTGGACCTGGCGAGTCCCGGGGAAATGGGGTTCCCCGACATGGGCGGGGAATCCTGGTTCTGCCAGGAGAACTCCCACTTCTCCTGGGAGAGCTGGAAGGTCCCGTCGCCGAAGAAGGAGACTTCGTCGACGTGGGCGGAGATCTGCCGTCCCCGGCTGTCCGCAATCCCGTCGTTGAGTCCTGCCTCGAACTGGAGGATCCAGAACTCGTCCCCGCCGGGGTTGAGACCCAGGGCCGGCGGCCCGGACTCGACGATCGGGCAGCAGACGGAGAACCCGGTCGTCTCCACGGTCACGCTCCCCGCGTTGAAGCCCGTCGGGAACTCGATTCGCGCCGCGCCGTCGTCCTCCACGATGAGGATGCGGACGTCGGTGATGTCGGCGTCGGCCGGGATCAGCGCCGGGTCGACGGGGAGCGTGATGACGGCCGGGGCCCCGAAGACCACGCCGGAGGGGCCGAAGTCCACCGCGGGCCCCGCGGCCTGGTCGTCGGGGTCGCCGATCGTCGGCGTGGGCGTGGAGGCGAGGGTCACGAGCGTCGGCCCGGCGAGGGCGCCCGAGGGGAACGTGACCGACGCCCCGAAGAGATCGCCCGCCTCGTCCTCCGCCTGCACCGTGCCGCCGCTCCCGCCCAGCATGCGCCCCACCAGGGTCTCGCCGCCGGTGGGCCGTCCGAGGGCGATTCCGCGGAGGTCGAACTTCCCCGGCCGCGCCTTCGGGGGCTTCACCTTCACCGACACCTCGGCGGTCCCCGCGTTCGCCGAGTCGTTGAAGATCGAGGCGTACATGTCGCCGCCGACCGGAAGCGGGCCCGCCGTCGCGGTGTGGACGGTCCCCTTCACCGTCTCCACGACGGGGATGTCGTCCTCCCCCGCGGTGAGCGACTGGATGACGGGATTGCAGGCGCTTCCGCTCGACGGAGCCGCCCGGAAGGCGAGGAGGGAGCCCGCGGGGGCGGCGAGGTCGAAGGAGTCGGTGTCCTCGACGGAGAGGTCGAGGACGGCCGACCACGCGGTCCGGAGCTTCGTGCCCACGGCCAGCGCGTAGTCCCCCGTCCCCACGGCCCCGAGCGTCAGCACGTACTCCCCGGAGCGCGGGAGGACCACCTGCTTCCACTGGATCTTCGCGCCGGTCGAGACCGCCGCGGATCCCGGATCCACGACGAAGCCCAGGGGGTCCCGGAGCTCCGCGGAGAGCCCTAGGTCGGCCCCCTTCGCCGCCGCGGCCTTCAGCGTCAGCACCGACCCGGTGAAACCACGGAACCGGTAGGTGTCGGCGTCCCCGGCCAGGGTGCCCTTCGCCTTGAAGGTGGCCGGCACCTCGACGTCCACCTCCGCGCGGGCGGGGGCGGCGAGCACGGCGGACAGGGCGAGGGCGGCGGCGATCGCGGACCAGCGCATGGGGGGAATCCTCCGGGGGATGGGTCCGACAGCATCCTGCCCGCCTTGACGCTTGTCAAGCCGGGAGGACGTCGATTTCCACCCTGGGCCCCACGCGGCGGCAGAGGTAGGTCCGGAGGCGGAGGTACCCCGGCCCCTCGTCGACGCACCCGTCGAGGCGGAACGTCGCCCCGCCCCGGGGGCAGAGGACGCGATCCCGCCTCCCGTCGAAGGAGAGGGGGCCCCCGCAGTGGGGGCAGTCCCCGCCCACGCCCGCCAGGTGCTCCGCGGTGACGCGGGCCAGCAGGACGGCCTCCGGCGCCCCCGCCCCGAGGAAGCGCTTCCCCGAGCCGGGCACGATGGGGTGGATCGTGAGGTCCACGACCATGCGGCCCCGCTCGAGGGGGAGTTCCGCGGCGGGGGCCGGCGGGCTCCGCGGCGGGAGGGGCGGCGGAGGGACGGGGACCGGGGGAATCGACTTCCCCGCGGCGTCGGCGAGGGTCCGGCCGAGGAGCCGGAAGAGATCCCGGCGGCTCGCGCGGCGCTCCTCCATCAGTCCCTCTCGAAGAGGACCGACATCCCCATGCCGCCGGAGACGCACAGGGTGGCGACCCCGCGCTTCGCCCCGCGGCGGCGCATCTCGTGGAGGAGGGTGACGACGGTGCGCGCCCCGGTGGCCCCGATGGGATGGCCGAGGGCGATGGACCCGCCGTTCACGTTCACCCTCGAGAGGTCGAGTTCCAGCTCCTTCGCGCAGGCCAGCACCTGGGCGGCGAAGGCCTCGTTGAGCTCGATCAGGTCGACGTCCCCCATCGTGATGCGGTTGCGCGCGAGGAGGGAGCGCATCGAGGGCACGGGGCCGATCCCCATGGTCGAGGGGTCCACGCCGGCCACGGTCCAGTCCACGATCCGCGCCTCGGGAGAGAGGCCGTGGGCCTTCACCGCGTCCCCCGAGGCGACGAGCATCGTGGCCGCGCCGTCGGTGATGCCCGAGGAGTTGCCCGCGTGGACGGTGCCGTCCTTCCTGAAAACGGGGGGCAGTTTCCGCATCCCCTCCAGCGTCGCGTCGGCGCGGGGGTGCTCGTCCGCCTCGACCGTCACCGGCCCCTTGCGGCCGGCGATCGCGACGGGGACGATCTCGTCCCTGAACCTCCCCGCCTTCGTCGCCTCGGCGCAGCGGCGCTGGGTCTCGACGGCGTAGCGGTCCTGGTCGTCGCGGGTGATGGCGTACCTGTCGGCGAGGTTCTCGGCGGTGGCGCCCATGAGCTCGTTGCAGAGCGGGCAGAGGAACCCGTCGAGGTACATCCCGTCGGTGATCTCGGCGTGGCCGAGCCGGTAGCCCCAGCGAGCCTTCTCGAGCAGGAACGGCGTGCGGGACATGTTCTCCTGCCCCCCGGCCAGCACGACCTCCTGCTCCCCGAGGCGGATGGCGCCCGCGGCCAGCGCGATGGCCTTGAGCGACGACGCGCACGCCTTGTTCACGGTGTAGGCGGGGGTCTCCTTCGGGATTCCCGCCATCCACTGGACCTGCCGCGCCGGGTTGGGCCGGTTGCCGGCCTGGCGCCCGTGGCCGATGATGACCTCGCCGATGAGCTTGGGGTCGATCCCGGAGCGCCGGAGGGTCTCCCGCGCCGCGTGGCCGCCGAGCTCCGGGGCCGGCGTGTCCACGAAGGAGCCGCCGAACTTCCCGATCGGCGTGCGGACGGGCGCGACGACGTACGCGGCGCGGTCGGACATGGCGATCTCCTCCTGCGGCTACGTCAGGTCCACCCAGACGCTCTTGACCTCGGTGTAGGCGTCGAGCGCCACGGAACCGAGTTCGCGGCCCCATCCGGAGGCCTTGTAGCCGCCGAAGGGGAGCGCCGGGTCGTACATGTTGTAGGAGTTGATCCACACCGTCCCGGCCTTCAGGCCGTGGGCGACGCGGAGCCCCTTCTTGATGTCCCGCGTCCAGACGGCGGCCGCCAGGCCGTACATGGTGCGGTTGCCGACGGCGATCGCGTCGGCCTCGTCCTTCACGCGGATGACGGAGAGCACGGGGCCGAAGATCTCCTCCCGCGCGATGGCGTGGCGGTCGTTGTCCACCTCGTCGAAGATCGTGGGGTTGACGAAGTACCCCTTGCCGTCCTCGCGCACCTTCGCGCGCGTCCCGCCGGCGACGAGCTTCGCGCCCTCGGCCTTGCCCTTCTCGATGTAGCCGAGGACGGAGTCCATCTGGCCCTTCGAGACCACGGGGCCGAGCCTCGACTTCGGGTGGAAGGGATCCTGGGGGACCATCTTCGCGGTGCGCGCGAGCAGCTTCTCCATGAACGCGTCGTGGACCGAATCCTCGACGAGCAGGCGCGAGCCGGCGGCGCACACCTCGCCCTTGTTGTAGAAGATGCCGACGGTGGCCCCGCGCGCGGCGGCCTCGAGGTCGGCGTCGGCGAGCACGACGTTGGGGCTCTTGCCCCCGAGCTCCAGCGTGCAGCGCTTGACGTGCTCGGCGCACTCCTTGGCGACCCACTTGCCGATCTCGGTCGAACCGGTGAACGCGATCTTGTCCACGCCGGGGTGCTGGATGAGGGCCGCGCCGGCGACGGAGCCGGAGCCGGGGACGACGGAGAAGACGCCCGCGGGCAGGCCGCACTCGATGGCGATCTCGGCGATCTTGAGGATGGAGAACGGCGTGATGGAGGCCGGCTTCAGCACGATGCAGCAGCCCGCCGCGATGGCCGGGGCGACCTTCCACACCGCGAGATCGAGGGGGAAGTTCCACGGGGTGATGGCGCCGACGACGCCGACCGGCTCGCGGCGGGTGTAGAGGAACGCGCCGGGGCGGTCGGGGAGGGTCTCGCCGGTGACCTTGGTGGCCCAGCCCGCGAAGTACTCGAAGACGTTGACGGCCTCGCCCACGTCCACGAACTTCGCCTCGGCGAGCGGCTTGCCCGTGTTGAGGGTCTCGAGGCGCGCGACCTCGTCGGAGCGCTTGCGCAGGGTGTCGGCGATGCGGTAGAGGATTCGCTGGCGGTCGTTGGGGCCCATCTTCTGCCACGCCGAACCCGGCTCCAGTTCGCGCCGCGCGGCCTTGACGGCGCGGTCCACGTCGGCGGCGGAGCACTCCTCCATCAGCCCGATGACGTCCTCGTTGCCGGGGTAGATCAGAGGCGCCTTCTTCCCCGAGGTCCCCTCGGCGTACTTCCCGTCGATGAAGGGCTTCAGCGGCAGGTTGCTGGTGAGGTCGGTGGCGGGGGTCGTCTCGGGCACGGGGGAATCCTCCTTCGATCGGGTCGATCCGGCGTGGTGGACCGGACATCGTATCGGGGGCCCCCGGCCCCGGGCACTTTCCGCGGAGGCGGAGGGGTGGCGGCGTCCAACGGGGGATGCTCGGACTCGGCACGCTGCGGAAGGACGCGCCGCTGAAGTCGGTGGCGGTCGTCGCCATCCGGCTGTTCTTCGTCGGGCTGGCGATCCACACGCTCGCGACGATTCGGGTGATTGGAGTGCCGTGCGCGAGTCGCACCACCCGGGCCCGGGCGGAGATCTCCGAGATCGGCAAGGCCGTCGGCATCCACCTCACGCTGACCGGCCGGATGCCCGCGTCCCTCGCCGACCTCCGCCGGCCCCAGGCGCGGAACGCCGGCGAGCCCATCATTCACGTCGGCGACGACCCGTGGGGCCGCCCCTACCGCTTCACCGTCGACGGGCCGCGCGCCGTCACCGTCTCCTGCCTCGGTGCCGACGGCGAGCCCGGTGGCGAGGGGGCGGACGAGGACATCGTCGTCCACTGGCCGGCCCGGGACGGTCCGGGTCCGCGATGAAGCGTCGGGTCATCCTGGTTCCGCTCGCGCTCCTGGCGGTCACCGCGGGGCTGATGCTCCACCGCCGGACCCGTCTGGAGGCCCGGCGGACGAGGGCCCGCGCCGAGATGGAGGAGGTCCGGAAGGCCGTGGGGATCTACTCCTCAATGGGCCGCCCGTTTGCTTCAAGCCTCGAGGATCTCCGTCTCCCCATGACCCGGGCGGGCGCCGACGCCATCGAGATCGGACCGGACCCGTGGGGCCACGAGTACGAATTCGAGATCACGGGCCGCGCCGTCACCGTCACCTGCCTCGGGGCCGACGGTGCTCCCGGCGGCGAAGGGGACGACGAGGACATCGTCCTCCACTGGCCGTCACCGGAGGACGAACTCCTCCGCCGAGCCGGCAGGGGCCGTCGCTCCGCCGACCGCACCGCCCCCCAGGGCGACCCCCACCGGCGTCCAGCCTCCCGGAAGCCCGTCCGGGAGGCCTGCCCTGAAGGTCCTCCTGGAGACGGACGAGTTCACGAGCGACGCCGTCAGCGACGGGGGAGAGGTCCCGATCCAGGCGGAGGCTTTCCGACTCCTCTTCCGAGAGGAGCCCGCCGCGACCGGCGCGGCCTTCCTCTACCTCGCCGCGCAGGGGACGCCCGCCGGGAAGCTCTTCGGGGTCTGCGGGCTCTGGTTCACCGACCCCGAGGCCTTCGAACTCGAGTGCTCGTGGATGGCCAGGGAGCCGGAGGACGAGACGGTCATGGTGTTCGAGGGCTGCATCCGCGGAGAGAGGCCGCTCGCGGGGATCGTGCGGAGCAAGGACGGGAACCCCGTCGTCCGGTTGAAGGACCGCTCCCAGACCGTCCGGCAGTGGTTCGCGGAGACAGGTACGGAGTCCGCCTGCTTCGACATCGAGGGCGGCGCCTGGCCCAGCATCCTCCGCGGCGGGGACCCGGGCGAACCCTGACTCCCGCTACTTCGCCGCCTCCGCCTTCGACTCCCCGCCGTCCCCCACGAGGTCCTCGCCGCGGTCGAGGACGCCGAGGCGGTCCTGGATCGAGAAGACGAGGCTCAGCAGGGCGGGCACGAGGACGAGGGTGAAGATCGTCGAGACCACGAGGCCTCCGAGGACGACGGCGCCGAGGCCGCGGTAGAGCTCCGAGCCCGACCCGGGCATGAGCACCAGCGGCAGCATCCCGAGCACCGAGGTGATCGTGGTCATGAGGATCGGCCGCACGCGGGTGCGGACCGATTCGGCGATGGCCTCCTGGGGACCGAGCTTCACGCCCCCCTCCTCCGTCGTCCCGCGGAGGAAGTTGCGGGCCTGGTGGACGATGAGGATGGCGTTGTTCACCACCACTCCGATGAGGATGACGAAGCCGAGCATCGTGAGCACGTCGAGGTTCTGCACCGGCATGTAGCGGTCGGTGAGGCTCCACTCGTGGACCCAGCGCAGCGCCGCGAAGCCGCCGACGGTGGCCAGGGGAACGCTGAACATGATCACCAGCGGGTCGAGCCAGGACTGGAAGAGCACGCACATCAGCAGGTAGGTGATGAGGAGGGCGAGGAAGAGCGAGGAGGAGAGGGTCCCGGCGAGGGATCCGTCGCCGAGGAGGGCGGAGCGCACCGCCTCGAGCTTGCTCGCCGACCCGGTGTACGTCGTGTCCACGTCGTCGGGGATGGCCCCCGCCGCCCGCCGCCCGTCGAGGAGCGCCTTCACGTCGGCGATGGCCTTCTCCAGCGGGACGCCGTCGGGGGGCGTGAACTGCAGCGTCACGGCGCGTCGGCGCCCCTCCCGGTTGATCTGGGAGGCCGCGTTCACCCGCCGCAGCCGGGCGAGGGTCCCCAGCGCCACGACGCCGGCGCGGGGCGTGGCGATCGGCGCGTCCGCGAGGTCGGCCAGGACCCCGGCCGAGCCGTGGTCCTTCGTGACGACCTTGAGATCGATCGCCTCGCCGCCGATGCGGTACTCACCGACGATGGCCCCGTCCCCGAGCGCCTGCACGGCGCGCCCGAGTTCGGCCGGCGTCATGCCGGCCTCCCCGAGCCGCACCAGGTCGGGGACGACCTGCAGCTCCGGGCCCGGGACGTTGAAGCTCGGCGGGTCCGGCTGGACCCAGCGGTGGCCGTACTTCCCGACCAGTTCCAGGTAGGAGCCGAGGGCGGCCTCGGAGACGGTTCCCAGGTCGTCCCCCGTGAAGTTGATCTTCACCGCGGAGCCCGTGGACCCGCCGAGGCGGAACAGCGGGACCTGGGCCGCGAAGGCCAGCACCCCGGGGGCCTGGTCGGCGCGCGTGGCGTGGTTCAGGAGCGGGATGAGGTCCACGACCTTCTTCGGGTCCGTACCGATGGCTCCGTGGAACATGAGCCCCCCGAAGGAGACGATGAAGTAGTTCTCCACGAGCGGGGCGGGGATGGGCTTCCCCGGGGCCATCCGGGCCCAGTCGAAGGTCGGCACGGGGGGGACGCCGGCGAGGGCCGCCGCGGGGTCGGCTCCCCCGCGGACCCGCTCCGCCGCCTCCCAGCTCGGGCGGACGGTGGCCTCGATGCGCTTCGCCAGGGCCTCCTGCTGCTCGAGGTTGTAGCCCGGCGGCGAGATGATGAGACCGAAGACCATGTTGCGGTTGCCCGTGGGAAGGTAGTCCGAGGGGGGCATGAGGAGGACGGTCCCCGCCGCCGAGGCGATCGTCAGGACCGCGACCACCGCGACCCGGGCGAGGACGCTCCGGTTCATCCTCAGGACCGCCGAGGAGACGAGGCGTGGGACGGCCCGGAGGGGGGCGGCGACGCGCGTCCCCCACCCCGTCGATCCGCCCGCGCCGGTCACCGCCGGAGGGGCGTGCTTCAGCAGGCGAGCGGCGGCGGCGGGGATCACCGTGACGGAGACGACGAGGCTCAGGCCCACGGCCGCGCCGATGGCCAGGGCGATGTCCCGGAAGAGCTGGCCCGCCTCCTCCTGCACGAGGAGGATGGGGATGAACACGACGAGGGTGGTGAGGGTCGAGGCCACGACCGCGCCGAACACCTCGTGGGCCCCGTCCACGGCGGCGCGGAACGGCCTCTTCCCCAGTTCGAGGTGGCGGAAGGTGTTCTCGAGGACGACGATGGCGTTGTCCACCACCATCCCCGTGGCGAAGGCCATCCCGGCGAGGCTGATCACGTTGACGGTGCGCCCGAGGACGAGCATCGCCACGACGGCGCCGATGATGGAGATGGGGATCGACAGGCCGATGATGAGGGCCCCGCGGACCGAGCCGAGGGAGAGGAGCAGGACCCCGAGGGCCAGCGCGCCGCCCATCCAGATGTTGTCCTTCACGAGGGCGAGCGCGTCGTCGATGTAGACCGTCTGGTCGAAGACCTGCTCCATGCGGAGGGCGCCCTTCAGGCCGCGGCGCCTCGCCTCCGCGTCGAGGACGCCGCCGGGGGCGCCGATGCGCCTCACGGCGTCGCGGATCCCGGCCATCACCTCGATGACGTTCGCCCCGACCTCCTTCTGGGCGTTGATGGCGATGGTCGGGCGCCCCTTGGAGCGGACGGAGTTCAGGGGCTCCTTCCAGGTCTCGACCACCTCGGCCACGTCGCCCACGAAGACCGGGCCCGCCGGGGTCTGGCGGACGACGGTGTGCTCGACGTCGGAGACGCGCTCGTACTGGTTGACGAGCCGGACGCGGACGTCGGACTTCGATTCGGCCACGGTGCCCGCGGAGACGTTGCGGTTCGTCCCGCGCAGCGCGTCGGAGAGCTCGCCCGGGGAGATCCCGCGCTGGGCCAGGCGGACGGGATCGAAGCGGACCTGGACCTCGCGCTCCCGGCCACCCAGGACGTTCACCTGGGAGACGCCGGCGACCCGCTCCAGCACGGGCTTCACCCGGTCCTCGACGAAGTCCTGGAGGAGCCGGACGTCGACGGAGGGGTCCTCGGACTGGACGGTGAACCAGGCGATGTAGTCCCTGCTCTGCGGGTCGGAGGCCTCGACGACCGGCTCGTCCACGTTGTCGGGGTAGCTCGGCACCTCGCGCAGCTTGTCGCTCACCTCGCGGAGGGCCGCGTCCTTGGGGGTCCCGGTGGCGAACTCCAGCCGCACGACCCCCTGGCCCTGCTGGGACGTCGAGGTGATCGCCTTGAGGTTGGCGATCCCCTGGAGCTTCTCCTCCTGGCGATCGACGATCTCCCGCTCGACCTCAAGGGGGCTCGCCCCCTCCCACCGCGTGGTGACCGCGACGACGGTGTCCTCCACGTCCGGGGTGAGCTGGATGGGCACGCGCTGCATGGCGACGAGGCCCGCCAGGACCGTGAGCAGGACGCCCACGGCCACGCTGACCGGCTGGAGGACGGAGGTGCGGACGAGGTTCAACGGGGGCCCTCCGCGGGGGCGGGCAGCAGCGGGGCGCCGGGATGGAGCCGCTCGTTCCCCTCGACCACGGCCCTCGCCCCGGCGGCGAGGTCGCGCCCCTTCACGGCGGCGCGATCCCCGACGGAGAAGAGGACCTCGATCGGGACCATGACGGCCGTCGCGGGCTTCCCGTCCCCCCCGCCCGAGGCGACGTAGACGTAGGGCCCGGAGGGGGAGCGGAGGATCGCGTCGCGGGAGACCGTGAGGTGCTCCTCCTCCGCCCCCGTGGGGACCGTGGCCGTGACGGACATGCCGGGGGCGACGTCGGGCGCCGCCGGTACGGGGACGAGGACCGGGAAGGTGCGGGAGACGGGGTCCACCTCCCCGACGATCCGCCCCCCGGCGAGGTCGAGCTCCCGGCCGGAGGCGTCGAGGACCAGGCGCACGCTCCCCGCGTGGGCGCGCAGCGGGGCGAGGCTGCCCTGGGGGACGTCGAGCCGGGCCTCGAGGTCGCCCGTGGAGACGAGCTCGAGGAGCGGTCCCCCCGTGGCGACCCAGGACCCGATCTCCGCGCGGAGCGCCGTCACCGAGCCCGCGAAGGGGGCCCGGATCTCCGCGTCGGCGATGCGCCGGCGCCACAGCGCCGCCTTCGCGTCGAGTCCCTCGACCTTCTTTTCCGCCGCCCGGGTCCTGGCCGCGGCCGCATTCACCTCGGACACGGCGTCGTCCCTCTCCTTGGGCTGGGAGACGCCGCGCTCCGCGAGGACCGTCTCCGTCGCCGCGTCGCGGCGGGCCTTCTCCTCCTCGGCCCGGCGCTCCTCGACGGAGGCGCGCGCCTCGGCGGTCTCGGCGTCGAGCACGGCCGCGTCGAGGCGGAGCCTCTCGGCGTCGAGGCGGGCGAGGACCTCCCCCTCCTTCACCGCGGCCCCCTCGCGGACGAGGAGCTCGAGGACGATCCCCGCCTCGCGGGCGGCGACGAGGGAGCGGCGGACCGGGCGGATCGTCCCGGTGACGCGGCGGTGCTCCTGCAGCCTCTCGGAGCGCACCTCCTCCACGCGGACGGCCTGGGGCGGAGGGCCCCCCTCCGCCACGGCGGTCCCGGCGAGGGCGAGCACGGCGGCGGCGGCGCGGATCGTCATGGGCGTTCTCCCTGGAGCATGCCGTGGAAGAGGATGTCCACGAGGTCGCGGGCCTGGGCCTCGAAGGACTTCCTGCGGCCCGCGAAGTGGTTCGTGAAGATGGTCCCGTAGAGGGCGTCCCCCACGACCTCGGTGATGCGGTCGATGGGGACCTTCCGGACGACGCCGCGGCGGCGGAGGTCGCGGAGGATCCGGTTCCACGGCTCCTGGCACCGATCGCGGTAGCGGAAGTAGGTCGGCTGGACGCGGTCGCGGAAGGCCGCCCGCTCCTGGACGAGCAGTTCGACGACCTCGGGGTGCTCGTCGAAGAAGGCCAGGTACCCGCGGATGCCGCGGACGATGGCGTCGAGGGGGTCGGCGCCCGACCGGATCTCCTCCATGCGGGCGTCCAGCGCCGCCATGCGGGCGTCGAGGGCCGCGAGGAACAGCGCCTCCTTCGAGGGGAAGTGGCGGTAGACCGTGGCCTTGCCGACGCCGAGGGCGTCGGCCACCTGCTGGACCTCGGTCTCCGCGAAGCCGCGCTCGGCGAAGACCCGGGCCGCGGCGTCGAGGATCTCCTCGCGCCGGCGATCGCGGCGCGCCGGGTCGGGCGGGCGGCCCCTGCGCGGGCGGGGGGTGGTCTTCCTCATCGGGCCCCCCGATATACCGGACCCGCGGGTCCGTGAAGACAAAACGGCACCGGACCCCGTGACCTTGCGGGCGCGGCGGCCCGTGTCATGATCCACGGGGGGCCGGAGCGGGGCCGGCCCGGGGGGAGGGCAGGGCCATGCGGAAATCCGTTCTCGCGGCGACGATCGTTCTCATGGCCGGCGGGGCGTCCGCCGCGCCGCTCTTCCTGGACGCCGCGGCCCTCCGCGCCGAGGTGGCCGTGCGACGCGCCGTCTACGGCGGGTCCCCCGCCGGTCCCTGGGCGGTCCAGGCCCGCGGCCTCGACCGCGTGCTCCGCTCCCTCGACGCGGCGACCGGGGCCCTCGGGGAGGATCTCGGGACCGTGGCGGAGTCGGCCCGTCTCCTCGAGCGGTTCTTCGGGGACGACGGCGCCCTGGCGACGCGCCTGGGGCAGGTCCTCGACCAGGGGGAGGCCATCGTGGAGGGCACTCTCGACGTCTCCGTCCTGGCGGCGGAGTCCGCCCCCGCGGGACGGCCGTCGCTGCGGGCCCTGGATCTTCTCGAAGGGGCCCGGCGCCTCCTCGGGCGCTCCCGGGAGGCCGCCTCCCCCGGCGGCCGGGCCCGCCTCCTGCGGCGGGCCTTCGCCCGGGTCGAGGCGGCCCGCGCCGCCCTGGGGTCCGGCCCCGCCCGGGCCGAGGCCTCGGCCACGGTCGCGATCAACCTCCCGCCGCCGGGCCCCGGCGAGTTCCTCCCGTCCGGTGGCGGCGCCCTGGTGACCCTCGACGGCGACGGCGTCCCGACGGGCCTCCTGCTCCGGTTCCGCAGGGCCGCCCCGGGGGGCCCCGCTTCGGCCTCCCTGGAGATCCGCATCGACGCCGGCTTCACGGGGACGGGGTCGTGGCCCTCTCCCGCCGCCTACTACGACCACGACGGTCTGGGGACGGCCAGCTCCTGGACCCTCGGGGCCGGCGGCGCCTCCCTCCCGACGAACACCTTCACCGTCACGGAGTTCGACCCCGTCGAGGGGAGGATCGCCGGGACATTCC
>CAZWGT010000022.1:0-21002 GCA_964633345.1 uncultured Planctomycetota bacterium | reverse complement strand
CCCATCGACCGGCGGCGAGGAGGGGCCCGCAGGGCAGGACCCCGCGCCCCCGGCAGGACAACCGGGAGGACGACGATGAAGCGCGTGGCAGGTGGCATCGCTCTGGCCGCAACCCTGTTCGCCCTGGCGCCGATGGCGCCGGCGAACGACGCGGCCGCGAAGGACGGGAAGTCGGAGGCGGAACGCCGCCTCGAAGAGGTCATGGCCGAGCTCGACGCGCAGAGGCTGCAGATCCTCGACCTGAAGGCGCGGATCCAGGCGCCCGCCGAGGGGTCCGTGGACGACGCGGTCAAGAAGTACCTCGAGTCCGAGGAGGGGAAGAAGGCCCTGGGCCGGGGCCCGTCGGACTTCAAGGCCTCCTGGAAGGACGGCCTGACCTTCGAGACGGGGGACAAGGCCTTCACCCTCAAGGTGGGCGGCCGCGCCATGTACGACTTCGTCATGCCCGACGCGGACGACGAGGTCGAGGCGGCCGTCGGCGACTTCGACCCGCAGCAGGGCTTCCGCCGCCTGCGCGTCGAGATGAGCGGCACGATCCACGAGAGCATCTACTTCATCAACAGCCTCGACTTCGCCGGCGCGGCGCTGGCGTACAAGGACAACTACATCGGGTACAAGGGCATCCCGCTCATCGGCCACGCTCAGGTCGGCTACATGAAGGAGCCCGTCGGCCTCGAGGAGATGACCTCCAGCAAGAGCATCACGTTCATGGAGCGCTCCCTGGCCAACAACGCCTTCGCCCCCGCGCACAACAACGGGTTCATGATCTTCAACAGCGTCCTCGACGACCGGCTGAACTGGTTCCTCGGCGACTTCTCCGACAACGCCGCCGGCGGACCGGGCAACGTCCAGATGACCCACAACATCTCCGCCCGCATCGTCGGGACCCCGATCTTCGACAAGGAGAAGAACCTCCTCCTCCACGTCGGCCTGTCGGCCCAGGACCGCAATCCCGAGTCCGAGAACGATCGGTTCCGCGTCCGCCCCGGGATCCCGTTCCTGCCCCGCACGCAGGACACCGGGACGATCTCCGTCGAGAAGGAGCGCATCCTCGGCCTCGAGACCGCCTTCGTGATGGGCCCGCTCTCGCTCCAGGGGGAGTACTACCAGGCCGCCGTCAGCGACCATCCGGACGCCCCCGGCGCCTCCCCGGACTTCACGGGGTACTACGTCCAGGCCTCCTACTGGGTGACGGGCGAATCCCGCGCCTACAAGAACGGCTGCTTCGGCCGCGTCAAGCCGAAGAACGACTTCACCTCCAAGGGCGGGACCGGCGCCGTCGAGCTGGCCGTCCGCCTCGACAGCCTCGACCTAGAGGACGACGGCGTGACGGGCGGCGAGGGGGACGCGATCACCGTGGGCATCAACTGGCACCTCAACGCCAACGCCCGGATCATGCTGAACTACGTCATGTACGACGTGGAGAACGGCGCCCTCGACGGCTCCGTCAACTCCCTCGCGCTGCGCTTCCAGATCGAGTTCTAGCGGCGACGAACGGGCGGGACACGGGGTCCCTCCTCCGGCCGGCGCCGAAGCCCATGCCCTGTGCGAGGTGATCGGACCGGAACCCGACTCCCGGCGTCCCGCCCCACGCGATCCACCCCGCCCCGCGGCGAAATCCGCGGGGCGGCTCGATTCGGGGTCAGACCCCTTCGGTCTGGTGCCAGTCGCCATCCAGTCCCGGAGATTGCCGGGAATCCCGGACCGAAGGGGTCTGACCCCGTCGTACTCTTCCCCCATGGCCCGACGCACGCTCACCTCGCGCGACGTGCTGGACATGACGTCCTTCCACGGGGCGCGGGCGCTGCTGGCCGCGGCGTCGCTGGGGGTGTTCGAGGCGCTGGCCGGCCGCCGGGCGACGCCCGCCGCCGTGGCGCGGCGCATCGCCTGCGACCCCGCGGCCACCGAGCGGCTGCTGGCGGTGCTCGTGGGGATGCGGCTCCTCGAGCAGGAGGGCCGCAAGGTGCGCCTGGCCCCCGGGGCGCGGGACCTCCTCACCGAAGGAGGGGACCTCAGCCTCGCCGACCTCCTCCGCCACCGCGCCGCCCGCTTCCGCGCCTGGGCCCTCCTGGAGGACGCCGTCCGCACGGGCAGGCCCGTGGTCCTTCCCGGCGACGGGGAGGACGATCCACTGGCCCTCCAGGCCGCCCGGGCGCGGCGCGACTCGGCGCGCCGGTGGGCGCCGGTGGTCACCTCCCTCGTGGACATCGGGGACGCGAAGTCGCTCCTCCTGCTCGGGGACGGCCCCGCGATCTACGCCCTCCACTTCGCCCGATCCCGGCCGAGGATCCAGATCACCGTCGTGGACACGGCGGCCTCCGTCGCGGTGGGGAGGGAGTTCCTCCGGGGCCGGCCCGAGTCCCGCCGCATCCGCCTCGCGGCGGGGGATCCCTCCGCGGACGAGCTGCCGAAGGGGCGCCACGATGCCGCCTTCCTCTCCAACGCCCTCCACGCGATGTCCATGGAGAGCGTCGCCGGCCTGCTCCGGCGCGTGCGCAAGTCCCTCCGGCCGAAGGGCCTCCTCGTGATCCGCGACCGGTTCCTGGAGGAGAAGGGCCCCTGGCCCGTGGAGAACGCCCTCTACGACCTCCAGCTCCTCCTCACGACCCGCCAGGGGCGGTGCCACGGCATCCGGGAGGTCTCCGACGCGGTGCGGGCGGCGGGGTTCCGGTCGGTCTCGTCCCGGGACCCGGGGCTGGCGGACGACGAGCGAATCGTGACGGGGCTGGCGTAGGGGCGGGGGGCCGGGCTGCGCCCGGCCCCTACCGAGGCACCCCACGGTATCCCGGGCCCCGGGGACCCGGGTCCCCGCGCCCCGGGTCCCCTTCCGAACCCGCCGTCCCCCCCGGCGTTAGACAGCCTGCGTGAGCGCACCCGGATCCCGGACCCACCTCGTCCTCTACCGGCTCCTGGCCGGCGCCTGGTACGGGTCCATGGCCGCGATGTTCGTGGTCCTCCCCGTGCTCATGATCGCCTACCTCGACGAGGGGGGCCACCCCGCCATCGTCGTGTGGTCGGGGGCGATGATGCTCATGCTGGTCCTCTCCCTCCGGGTCCGCGGGAAGGCCGAGCCCCCGGGGCGGGTCCTCTCCCGGGAGGAGGCGCCGCGCCTGCACGAGGTCGTGGAGGAGGCCCGCCGCGTGTCGGTGATCGGCCCGGTGGGGGAGATCCGCCTGACGGGGACCCCCAACGTGGGCGTCACCCGGGTCTTCCGCGGGGGCATCCTGACGACCCGCCCGGTGAAGGTGCTCCTCGTCGGCCTCCCCTACCTCCGCTCCTTCACGGTGCCGGAGCTGGAGTCGATCCTGCTCCACGAGTTCGCCCACTTCGTCGGCCAGGACGTCCACCGAGGGGAGGAGCTGGCGGTCATCGAGGCCCGCACGGGCAACCTCCGCTCCGCCTTCGACCGCACGGGTTTCCTGAAGTGGGGGAACCCCGTCTACCTGTGGGTCCGGCTCTACGGGTGGGCGTTCGCCCGGACGACGTCCTCCATCCGCCGCCGACAGGAGGTCCTGGCCGACGCCCTGGCCGCGGAGACCTGCGGGCCCCTGACCTACTCCCGCGCCCTCCTCAAGGCGGCCTCCGTCCGCCGCCTCTTCCTCCGCGTGGCCGCGCGCCGGGTGGTGGCCGGCTCCCGCGAGAGCGGCGCCGTCCCGGCCAACCTGTTCCTGGAGTTCCGCCGGGGCATCCGGGCCATGACCCCCGACGAGCGCCGCCGGGCCCTCCGCGAGGCCCGCGAGGCGCCGGAGCCCTCCCTGTCCACCCACCCCCCCCTGGCCGAACGCCTCTCCCTCCTCGGCCGCCTCCACGTGCCCCGCCGCCGGGCCCGCGAGGAGCGGGCGGCGAACCTCGTCCCCGTGCTGGAGGCGGTGGAGGAGGAGATGACGCCGGCCGCGGTCCGCATGGTCCTGGCGGCCATGGTCCTGAAGGCCCGTCGCCGGGGCTTCACATCGGCCTCCGCCGGACGGGAGCCGGCCCCCGCCGTCGAGGCCCCCGCCCGGGCCGCGGCCCCGGTGCTGCCGGCCTTCCCCGCGCTGCTGCCCTCCTGACGAATCCTTCGGGAGGCTCGCGATCGGCGGCTAGACTCGGCGGTTTCCCCTCGGGCCCAGGCCCGGATCACCGGACAGGAGATTCACCCTTGGCGAAGGCAACGGACATCAAGCGGGGGCTCGTCCTCGTCATGGACGGCGACCTCTGGAACGTCATCGAGTCGACCCACGTCACCCCGGGCAACTGGCGCGGCATGGTGCAGGTGACGATGAAGAACATCCGCACCGGCTCCAAGAAGCAGCACCGCTTCGGCTCGACGGAGATCGTGGAGACCGCCTACCTCGACAAGAAGAAGATGCAGTACTCCTTCAAGGACTCCTCCGGGTACTCCTTCATGGACGTGGAGACCTACGAGCAGATGATCCTCACGGACGACGAGGTCGGCGAGGCGAAGTACTACCTCAAGGAGAACGAGGAGGTCGTGGTCACCCTGTACGAGGGCGTGGCCATCGGCCTCGAACTCCCCTCCTCCGTGGTGCTCACCATCACCGAGACGACCCCGGGCACCAAGGGCGACACCGTGTCCAACGTCTTCAAGGACGCGATGACGGACACGGGCCTCAAGGTCAAGGTCCCGCTCTTCCTCACCGAGGGGGAGAAGATCCGGGTGGACACCCGCACCGGCGAGTTCCAGGGCCGCGAGAACTAGGCCGGGGACTGTCCCTCGGGCCGAGCGCAGCGAGGACCGAGGGGCTGTCCCCGGTTCGGAGGCCGATCAGCGGTCTTCGACGAGCGGGAGCTTCACCTTCATCCCGGGCTGGAGCTTCCTCGCCGTGCCGCGTTGAGGCTCCACGCTGGCCCTTGCGCCCCAGAGCCCCCGGCGCGCCTCCCGGGCCGCCCTCTCCGCGTCGCGGAACCGCTCGGCGTGCTTCACGTTCGGCGGGTAGCGGTAGGCCGACGCGTAGCCCCCCTCGACGAGGCGGAGGTTGACGAAGGTCCCGTCCTCGAGGAACAGGTAGGCGAGCGTGCGCCCGTAGCGGTCCTTCGGCTCGACGTCGTGCTCGACGCGGACCCGCTTCCCCTCGAGAAGGGACTTCGTGAAGGCGGAGGCTTCCTTCCCGAAACGCTCCACGGGCTTGCGGGGGTCCACCGTCTCCGGCGTGTTGACGCCGATGAGCCGGACCTTCTCGTTCCCGTCGAGGACCACCGTGTCGCCGTCCACGACCCGGACGACGGTGCGGAGGGGGGCGGCGGGGGTCGGGGGCGCCGGGGCGGGCGGCGGTGCGTGGACCTTCGAGACGAGGAGCTCCACCGCCGCCCGCACGCGGTCGGCCGCCGGGTACATGCCCTGCGGCGCGGCGAAGGCGGAGCCGACCGCCCCCCCCGACAGCACCAGGACGAGGAGGAACCTCGCCCCGTGCGCGTAGCCGCCCTTGGCACCCATGGTGGATGTATCGGCGATCGCCCACCACGGCTTGCGGACCGTTTCGGCCCGTCCCGATCCGGTGGTACCCTGCGGCCATGCCCGCCACCACCGCCCGCAAGCCCCCCCGCCACTCGACCGCCGAGGACATGGCGGGGCAGCAGCGCGAGATCTCGGTCAGCGAGTTCTTCACCAAGAACCGCCACCTCCTCGGCTTCGACAACCCCCGCAAGGCCCTCCTGACGACGGTGAAGGAGGCCGTGGACAACGCGCTGGACGCCTGCGAGGAGGCGGGGATCCTCCCGCACATCGAGGTCTCCATCGCCCGCGTGGCGGAGCGGAAGAACGGGAACGGGACCGGCGCCCCCGCCCCGGACGCCGCGCTCCCGCTGTTCGAGGGGGCCCCCGAGGCGGCCGCGAAGATGGTGGCCGACGAGGACGAGGACGACGCCCCGAAGCGCAAGGGCATCGCCGCCCCGCCGGAGCGCTACTGCGTCTCCGTCGAGGACAACGGCCCCGGCATCGTCCGCGAGCAGGTCGCCAAGATCTTCGGCAAGCTCCTCTACGGCTCGAAGTTCCACCGCCTCCGCCAGTCCCGCGGCCAGCAGGGCATCGGCATCTCCGCCGCCGGGATGTACGGGCAGCTCACGACGGGCAAGCCCGTGCGCATCTGGTCGAGGACGGGGAAGAGGAAGCCGGCCCACTTCATCGAGATGCACATGGACCTCCGGAAGAACGCCCCGGAGGTGACGAAGGACGAGGAGACGGAGTGGACGCGGCCCTTCGACTCCGGCACCCGGGTCGAGATCGAGCTCGAAGCCAAGTACCAGAAGGGCGCCCGCAGCGTCGACGACTACCTCCGCCAGACCGCGCTGGCCAACCCCCACGTGACCATCGTCTACACCGACCCCGAGGGGGCGAAGACGACCATCGAGCGCGCCGTGAAAGCGCTCCCCGAGCTTCCCCGGGAGATCCAGCCCCACCCCTACGGCGTGGAACTCGGCATGCTCATCCAGATGCTGAAGTCCACGGAGTGCAAGAAGCTCAAGGCCTTCCTCCAGAACGAGTTCTCCCGCGTCTCCCCGCGCACGGCGGGGGAGATCTGCGACAAGGCGGGGCTGCCGCCCACGGCCTGGGTGACGCGCATCGCCCGCGAGGAGGCCGACCGCCTCCACAAGGCGCTCTCCGAGGTGCGGATCCAGAACCCGCCGACGGACTGCGTCTCGCCCATCGGGGAGGACGCGGTCCGCAAGGCGCTGCTCCGCGAGCGGCCCGGGGCCTTCGTCCACGCGGTCACCCGGGCCCCGTCGGTCTACCGCGGCAACCCCTTCTGCGTCGAGGCGGGCATCGCCTGGGGCGGGGAGGGGGTCGCGGCGGACGAGCTGGCCTCGCTGTTCCGCTTCGCCAACCGCGTCCCGCTCCTCTACCAGCAGTCGGCCTGCGCGGTGCAGAAGGCGGTGCTCTCCTGCCCGTGGCGCAACTACGGGGTGGACCAGTCCCGCGGCGCCCTCCCCTCGGGGCCGCTGCTCGTCTTCGTCCACGTGGCCAGCGTCTGGGTCCCGTTCACGAGCGAGTCCAAGGAGGCGGTCGCCCACTACCCGGAGATCCTGAAGGAGATCCGTCTGGCCGTCATGGACTGCGGCCGGAACCTCGGGATCCACCTCTCCCGCCAGCGCCGCATGGCCGACGCCCAGAAGAAGAAGGACTACATCGCGGCGTTCCTGCCCCACATCGTCGCGGCCCTCACGGAGATCCTCGTCCTCGACGAGAAGGCCCAGAAGTCGGCGACGAAGAACCTCACGGAGATCCTCGAGAAATCCAGGACGTTGTAGGGGCGACCCTCCGGGTCGCCCGGCCTCTGACGCAACACGGAGACGATCGCCATGGCCGAGAAGCCCCGCAAGAAGCGCCCCCTCGACGACCGCGACCGGATCGTGCTGAAGGCCGTGGACGAGGTGGCCGCGGACGTCCACGCCGCCATCAAGGGCATGAAGAAGCCGGAGCTCGGCTTCCCGATCCGCTCGCTGGCCAACGTGAAGTACGACCAGAAGGTCGGCTACTTCGAGATCGGGCGCAGCAAGGCGGTCCGCACGCTGACCGTGAACACGGCGAAGTCCTTCGCCCAGACGCTCCGGATGATGGCGCTCAGCAAGGAGCACGTGACGAAGGACCGGGAGGCCACCAAGCGCGAGGCGTACTACATCTCGAAGAACTGGGACGACGCGCGGTTCGACGAGCAGGAGGAGTCGGACACGGTCATGGACGACGTCGAGGCCATGTTCTCCGTGTACGGGGTGAACCGGGAGATGATGCGGTTCAAGCCGGAGGAGCACGGGGGATCGGTGGCCGGCGCCGTGACGATCGTCGACCGCCGCCGCGGGACCGACGAGGAGATCCGGATCGACTGCACGAACTTCGGCTCCGGCGCCTACACGGTGCCCTCGAACGTGGAGCACCTGCGCTTCGAGACGAAGGCGAAGTTCGTCCTGGTCATCGAGACCGGCGGCACCTTCGACCGGCTCAACACGGGGGAGTTCTGGCGGACCTCGAACTGCATCCTCGTGGAGATGGGCGGGGTGCCGACGCGGGCCTGCCGGCGGTTCATCCGGCGCCTGGCCGACGACGTGAAGATCCCCGTCTACGCCTTCACCGACTGCGACCCCTACGGCTTCGCGAACATCTACCGGACGCTGAAGGTGGGATCGGGCAACGCGGCCCACATCAACCAGTTCTTCTGCGTGCCGAAGGCGTCGTTCCTCGGGGTGTCGCCGCAGGACATCGTGGACTTCAAGCTCCCGACCCATCCCCTCAAGGAGATGGACATCAAGCGGGCCCAGGACGCGCTGAAGAACGACCCGTTCTACGAGGTCCACCCGAAGTGGAAGCACGCGGTGGAGCAGATCCTCCGGATGGGGGTCCGCGCCGAGCAGCAGGCCTTCGCCAAGTTCGGCCTCGACTTCGTCATGGAGGAGTACCTCCCGAAGAAGTTGAAGGACCCGAAGAAGTTCCTGCCATAGGAGCGGGGGGCGGCGGGTTCCGCTAGACTCGGCGGGTCCCCGGGGAGGGCCGGCGCCCGCATGCCCAGGAAGCGCAGCCTCGACAACATCCGCGGGTCCTGGCTGATCCTCACGGCCCTGGCCTGCTTCGGGGTGATCTTCGCCCTCGGCCTGGGCAGCGAGCGGGTGCGGCGGGTCGTGCGCGAGGTCCTCCCCGAGTCCCTCGGCGGCGCCACCAAGCGGGACAAGGACTACTGGGCCGAGCAGGCGAAGAAGAACCCCCCGCCCGAGGAGAAGAAGGAGGCGGACCCCGACGCCCTCCCGACGATCCCGAAGGACGACGCCTACACGGGCGTCGTCCGCGACTCCGACGGCAAGCCCATCGCCGGGGCCTCGATCTCCGCGGAGCGGTGGAGGGAATCGCGGTGGGAGGTCCTCGCCACCGCGCGATCCAACAGGAACGGCGAGTTCGTCCTCGGCCCCCTCCCGCGGGCCCACCTCTCGGCGGTGGCGCGGGCCGAGGGGTACGCCTCCGAGCGCAAGCCCGCCAAGACCGGGGCGCGCCTGGAGTTCAAGCTCAAGAAGGGCGGCAACCTCCTCGGCAAGGTCGTGGACGCCGTCACCGGCGAGCCCGTGCCCGACTGCTACCTCTCCGGCTGGAGCCAGAGCGGCGACTGGTACGAGCAGACGCGCACGGGGAAGGACGGCACCTTCAAGTTCCCCTCCGTCCCCCCGGGGCGCCTGTGGCTGAACGTCCTGCCGGCGGCCTACCTCGAGACCAACCTCGGCGACATCGAGGTCTACGAGGGCAAGGACACCGTCAAGGAGATCCCCGTCGTCAAGGGGGGGAGGCTCAAGGGCCGCGTCATCGACCGCGAGACGAAGATCCCCGTCGCCGGGGCCAAGATCCGCACCTGGGACGGGACCAAGAGCGCCGTGAGCGGCGAGGACGGGAAGTTCGAGATCCTCTCCCCGAACGTCGGCGGGATGTCCTTCAAGGTGAGCGCCCAGGACTATCCCGAGCAGTGGACCTGGGTCCAGCTCCAGGGGGACGCCACCCAGGACTTCGAGAAGGACATCGAGATCGGCAAGGGCGGCAAGGTCTCCGGCGTCGTCCTGAAGCAGGACGGCACGCCGGCCCCGGGGGCGAGGGTCGGGAGGGATCCGGGCGCCCTCATGACCGGCGTGCCCGAGGACACCGCCGTCGCCGACGCCGAGGGGAAGTTCACCCTCGAGTCCGTGCCGGCGTGGAGGGGCCTGCGCCTGTTCGCCTTCCTCGACGGCTACGCCCTCAGCCGCTCCGATCCCCTCGAGATGCGCTCGGGCTCCGAGCTCGGCGGGATCCGCATCGTCCTCCAGGCGGGGGCGTCGTTCCGCGGGACCGTGAAGGACGAGGAGGGGGAGCCGCTGGCCGGCGTCAGCTTCTCCTTCGAGCGGCAGTGGAACCCGAGGGACGGGGGAGGGTGGTTCTGGATCCCCGACCTCGTGGCCTACTCCGTGGCGGACGGGACGTGGACCCTGGCCAGCGTGCCCGAGGGGACCTACCAGGTGCGCGCGATCCTCGAGGGGTACGCCCCGGAGACGCGCCGGGACGTCAACGCGCCCCAGGACGGCGTCGTCGAGGGCCAGGACTTCGTGCTCCGCCGCGGCAGCAGCATCACCGGCCGCGTGCGCAACCGCGAGGGCGAGTTCCTCCCCGGCGTCTCCGTCACGGCGTGGGGATGGGTCATGGGGTCGGAGGGCCGGATGGAGTGGGTCCAGAGGAGCGAGGTCCGCACCGACCAGGAGGGGCTGTTCCTCCTCGACGGCCTGCGCGACGGCTCCTACGAGCTCAACCTCGCCTGCACGGGGTACGCGCCCCAGCAGCTGGGGGGCATCACCGCCGGAACGCGCGACATGCAGGTGACGATGCTCCCCACGGCGCGCGTCGAGGGCGTCGTCTACGAGTCCGACGGCGTCACCCCCGTCCCCACGTTCCAGATCCGCGTCTACCTCGAGGTGGACGGCGACGGGAACCCGCTCGGCCCGGGGAACAACATCAACAACCAGGACTTCGCGGACCGTGAGGGGAAGTTCGTCCTCAAGGACCTCCCCGACGGGCAGATCGCCCTCGTGGCCGTCTCGGGGAACAAGATCTCCCGGCGCCTCGGGGGGCTCGTGGTCGCCTCGGGGAGCGCCGTGGAGGGGCTGCGCCTCCAGCTCTCCGTGGGGGGGAGGCTCAAGGTCTCGATCCGGGACGTGGCGGGGACGCCCCTGAAGAACGCCAACGTCAGCGCGGGACGGATGCAGCCCGACGGGAGCTGGATGAACGAGTACTGGGCCCAGGCCGACGAGTCCGGCACCGCCGTCTTCGCCGCGATGGCCGACGGGGCGTGGACGCTCTGGGCGAACTACCAGGGGAAGGTCCAGGAGACGAAGGTCGTCCACGTCGGCGGCGGGGTCGAGGCCGAGGTGGACATGGTCCTCCGCGTCGGGGGGACCCTCGTGGTCCACGTCCGGGACGCGGCCGGGCAGCCCCTCCCCGGCGTGAACGTCCGCTTCTTCGACGAGTCCACGGGGCAGGAGATCCCCCTCGACTGGGGGCGCCTGTGGCAGTCGGCGTGGGAGAAGTACGGCGGGCGCGTGGACTGGGAGCAGATCCAGAGGGACGCCCACCAGACGGACGCCTCGGGGAGGATCACCCGGGAGTCGGTCCGGCCGGGGCAGGTGAAGGTCGTCGCCCGCAGGGACGGCTTCGTCGAGAAGGCCGTCGTCGTGACCTCCCGGGACGGGATGGTCCAGGACACGTCCCTCTCCCTCGACCCCGTTCCCGACCCCGACGGGGCGCCCCCGAAGGCTCCCGAGGACGCGGGGACCTCCGGGTGGAAGTAGCCTGATAGGATGGGCGCCCCGATGAGCCCCCTCCGCCCCCGCGCGATCCTCCTCGCCGCGGCGCTCCTGCTGGCGCCGGCCGCCCCGCTCGTCGCCGCCGACCCCCTGGAGGCGGCGGCGAAGAAGGAGATCACCGCCGCGGAGGCCCAGAAGGTCGCGGCCCTGCTGGCGGGGCCGAAGTTCAACGGCCGGGGGACGGGCCAGAAGGGGAACGACGAGGCCGCCCGCTGGCTCGCCGCCGAGCTGCAGGAGGCCGGGTGGGCCCCTGGCCCGGCGGCCCCCTCGGGGAAGGACGGGAAGGCCCAGCCCGCGGACTACCTCCAGCCCTTCGAGGTCCCCGCTCCGCGGACCGGCTCCGAGGGCGCCCTCAAGACCGCCAACGTGGTCGCGGTGCTGGCCGGGGGAGGGGACGGGGGGAACGTGGCGACGGGGACCGCGCCGGCCGCCGCCCCGGCCCCCGCCGAGGTCCTCGTCCTCGGGGCCCACTTCGACCACCTGGGGATCCGCGGCGGCGACGACAAGGACAAGAAGGCCGCGAAGAGGAGTTCGGTCTTCTGGGGGGCCGACGACAACGCCAGCGGGACGACGGCCCTCCTCCTCGTGGGGCGCGCCCTCGGCCGCATGGCGCGGGACGGTGCCCGCCCCCGCCGCGCCGTGGTCCTGTGCTTCTTCTCCGGGGAGGAGATCGGGCTCCTCGGCTCCAAGCACTACGTCGGCAGTCCCGTGCGGCCGCTGGCGGACACCGTCGCCATGATCAACCTCGACATGGTGGGGAGGAACGCGACGAAGTCCATGGAGGTCTACGGGAACGCCTCCAGCCCCGAGCTCGACGCCTGCCACCGCCTCGTGCTCGAGGACACGAAGCTCGAGTGCACCTACCCGCCCCCCGACCTCCTGCAACGCAGCGACCAGTGGTCCTTCTACGAGGCGAAGATCCCCGTCCTCTTCCTCCACGGGGGCCTCCACGGCGACTACCACACGGTGCGGGACGTCCCCCAGCAGCTCAACTTCCCGAAGATCGCCCTCATCGCCCGGCACGCCCTCGGGGTGGCGTGGCTGGCGGCCAACGGGGAGAAGCGGCCGACCTTCCGCCCGATCGACATGAAGGGGGCGGGGGGGAAGCTCGGCCTCGCGGTGGATCCCTGCACGCCGGAGGAGGTGGAGGCCCTCGGCGTGGACGAGAAGTCCTCCGGGGTCCGCGTGACCACGGTCTTCAGCGGCGGCCTGGTGGACAAGCTCCTCCAGCCCGGGGACCTCCTCTACTCGTGGAACGGCTTCCCGCTCTACGCCGACGACCCCGTGGGGCGCTTCCAGGCCTTCGTGAACGCCGCCCGGACGGGGGACCAGGTGGTCCTGCGCTACCTTCGGGGGAAGGAGAAGCGGGCGGCGACCGTCAAATTCTGACGGGACCGCGGGATCGGGGACAATGCACCCCCGCGGACGCCCGCCGGAGAACGACCATGCGCCACCGCCTCCTCGTCCTGCCCGCCGTCCTCCTCGCGGGGCTCCTCGCTCCGGCCCCGGGGGCGGGGGGGGCCCGGGGGTTCTTCCTGCAGCAGCCCCTCCACGTCGCCTCCGGATCCCCGGAGCCGACCGCGAAGGGCGGGTTCACCTCGTGGTTCCGCACCCGCAACGACCTCTCGACGGTGCAGGGCCTGAAGGTCTGGGTCCAGGGGCTCTCCGACGCCGAGGGTGCCTCGCTGTGGATGGGCAAGCCCGGGGACGCCGACACCCAGGAGATCGCCAAGATGGCGTGGGCCGAGAACGGCTCCGCGGTCTTCGAGGTCGTCGTGGACTCCGCCGTGGACGACGGGTCGGAGATCCCCCTCGGCGTGGAATCGGTCCTGCGCTTCTTCTACGGCTTCATCGAGATCCGCGTCCCCGGCGCCGACCTCGTGGACGCCCCGGTGCTCCGCGCGCGGGTGGGGAAGTTCAGCTTCGAGGAGATCGAGCTCAACGGTCCGGGACGCCACGCGAACCTCCGCCGGGCCCCCTCCCCCGGCGCCGTCCCCGACGATCTCGCCAGGGGCTCCGTCCGCTACTGGCGCCGGCGCTCGGGCGGCGCCGTCCAGCAGGGGGTCTCCCTCGACGCGCAGGGGCTCACGGCCGATTCCGACTACGAGATCTGGATCGAGGACGAGGGAGGCACCCTCGTCGAGGTGGGCGCCCTGGCCGCCACCAGCGAGGGGCAGGGCCACTGGGCCCTCGACACCCGCTACGGGGACACGCTTCCCGCGGGCATCGGCGTGGACGGCGTGAGGGACCTCGCGCGCCGCCGCGTCGAACTGCGCCGCGCCGGGTTCACCGACTACTCCCTGGCCGGGCTGTTCCCGCGCTGAGGGCAGGAGGCGGGGTTCCGTACTACTCCCTCCCCCCCCCTCTGTGGTTGGATACGCGCCGTGATCCGGGCCCTCCTCTTCGACTGCGACGGCACCCTCGCCGACAACGAGCCCCTGCACTACCGCGCCCTCGTCGAGGCGGTCCGCGGGGAGGGGCTCGGGGTCACGCCGGCGGAGTACCAGGCCCTCACCGGGCTCCCCGACGACGCCGCCGTCCGCGCCGTGCTCGCGAGGAACGGGAGGGAGGTCCCGGCGGACCGGGTCGCCGCCCTCGTGGCGGAGAAGCGCGCGGCCTACGGGAGGAGCCTTTCCGCCGGGGTGGCGCCGGTGCCCGGGGCCGCCGACTTCGTCCGCAGGGCCGCTCCGTCCTACCTCCTCGCGATCGCCTCGGGCGCCTGGAGGGACGAGGTGGGCCCCGTGATCGACGGCCTGGGCATCCGCGCCTGCTTCCGCTCCATCGTCACCGCCGAGGACTGCCCCGTCGGCAAGCCCGACCCCGCCCCGTTCCTCGCGGCCCTGGCGGCCCTCAACGCCTCCGCGCCCGCGCCGGAGCCCCCCCTCACGGCCCGGGAGTGCCTCGTCTTCGAGGACTCCCCCCACGGCGTGAAGGCGGCCCGGCCGCCGGCATGCGGTGCGTGGCCCTCACGACCAGCCACTCCGGGGAGTCCCTCGTGGACGCCGACCTCGTCGCCCAGAACTACCGCGCCCTCGACCTCCGCCGGATGACCGCGTTCTTCGACCGGAGGGCGCGGTGAACCGGACGGCGGCCGAGCGGGGACTCCTCGCCCGGGTCGCCGGCACGCGGGGGGAGGACGCGGGGCTGGCGCGGGCCGCGGTGCTGCTGGCCCGCACCGAGTGCCCCGACGCCGATCCCGACCGCGTCGAGGCGCGCCTCGGCGCCCTGGCCTCCGAGGTCCTCGCCCGCGGGGCGTCCGCCGCGGGCGCCGAGGATCGGATCCGCATCCTCGCGACGGTCCTCGCCGGGTTTCGCGGGAACCACGAGGCCTACGGCGATCCGCGGAACTCCTGCCTGGAGTGCGCGCTCGACCGGGGCCTTGGGATCCCGCTCTCCCTCTCGATGATCTGGATGGAGGCGGGCCGGCGCGCGGGCTGGAAGGTCGAGGGGGTGGGGCTCCCGGGCCACTTCCTGGTGCGGGTCCACGGGACCGGCGGCGGGAGCGCGCTCGCGGACCCCTTCCACGGGGGCGGGGTGGTGACGCGCGCCGACCTCAAGCACCTCCTGCTCTCCCTCACCGGGCGCCCGGTGCAGATGTCGGCCCTCGAGCTCGACGGGCGCTCCCCGGGGGACATCCTCCTGCGGATGCTCCGGAACCTGCGCGCCTCCTACCGCCGCCGCGGGGACCGGCTGCGCGGGATCTCCGTGGCGGAGGACATGCTGCTCGTGTCCCCGGGCCTGCCCGAGGCGATGCGGGACCGGGGGCTGCTCCGCATCGAGGGCGGGGACCGCCGGGCGGGGCTGGCCGACCTGCGGGCCTTCGTCGAGGCGGCGCCGTCCGACCCCGGAGCCGAGGGGGTCCTGAGGCTCCTGGCGACCCTGACCGCCGATGCCGACCACGCCAACTAGCGAGGTCCTGCTCCGGGTGACCGGGGCCGACCGGATCTCCTTCCTCCACCGCATGCTGACCTGCGAGGTGAAGGGGCTCCCCGTCGGGGGGACGGTCCGCGGCCTCTTCCTCACGCAGAAGGGGAAGGTGACGGCGGACTTCGTGCTGGCGGTGCGGCCGGACTGCGTGGAACTCCTCGCGCCGCCCGCGGCCCGCGGGAGGTTCCGCGCCGCGCTGTCCCGGTTCGTGGTGGCCGACGACGTGGCGATCGAGGAGTCGGAGGTCCCCTCGACGGGGGCTCCCGACGCCGAGGTCCGCCGCGTCGAGCGGGGGGTGCCGCTGCTCGGCGCAGAGGCGACGGAGGACACCCTCCCCCAGGAGTGCGGTCTCGACCACCTCGTCTCCTACACGAAGGGCTGCTTCCTCGGGCAGGAGCCGGTGGCGCGGCTCCACGCCCAGGGGACCGCCCGGCGCGGACTCGCGGGCCTCCTCCTCGAGCCCGGCGCGCCGGTGCCGGAGCGGGGGACCCCGGTCCTCGCCGGGGGGAAGGAGGCGGGGACGGTGACCAGTGCCGTCCTGTCGCCCGCTCTCGGCCGCCCCATCGCCCTGGCGATCCTCCGCCACGACGCGTCGGACCTCACCGTCGGCGGGCGCCCCGCCCTCCGTTCCCCCCTTCCCTTCCCGGGGACCGGGGACGGCCGTGCCGGGGCGGGGCCGGACGCGCCCTAGACGATCTCGATCGCCCTCGGCAGCACGACGATCAGCTCGCACCCGCCCGGGCTCGACGGCGCGTGGATGGAGCCCGGGGGGTGCCAGACGTACGCCCCGCGCCCGTAGGTCTTCCCCCCGTCGCGCAGATCCCCCTCGAGCATGTAGTACTCCTCGCCGCCGGGGTGGCGGTGGGCGGGATAGCGCACTCCCTTGGCGAACCGGAGCATCAGCGTGAGCCCTCCGTCCACGGGGTGCTTCCGGAGCACGCGGTACTCGACCCCGGGCACGTCGGGGAACCCCTTCCACGGCTTCGCGTCGGCCTGGACGACGAGGGACTCGAGGAACTTCGGGTCGGGCTCGGGCATGCGGGGATTGTAGCTTCCGCCCGGTGCGGGCCGCGGCGTAGGCTGGGCGCCGAGGAGGACTCCATGACGACACCGCGCAGGCCGGGCGTGGACCGCCGCGACTTCCTGAAGGGGGCCGCCACCGTGGCCGCGGGCGGCGTCGCCGCCCTCCCCGTGCTGGCCGCCTCCGCCGCGCAGGAGGCGAAGGAGGCCGGCCCGGAGGTCCTCGGCCCCGGCGCCGTGCCCCTCGTGCTGAAGGTGAACGGGAGGACGCACTCGATCCGGGTCGAGCCGCGCACGACCCTCCTCGAGGCCCTCCGCGGCCCCTGCGGCGTCACGGGGCCGAAGGAGGTCTGCGACCGCGGCTCCTGCGGCGCGTGCACGGTGCTCCTCGACGGCATGGCGGTGAACTCCTGCATGGCGCTCGCCCTCGACGCGGAGGGCCGCGCGATCACCACGACGGAGGGCTGCGCCCCCGCCCTCCACGAGGCGTTCGCGAAGGCCGACGCGCTGCAGTGCGGCTTCTGCACGCCGGGGATGGTGACGGCGTGCGCGGGCCTCCTCGGACGCAACCCCGATCCGTCGGCCGACGACGTGCGCGACGCCATCTCCGGGAACCTCTGCCGCTGCGGGACCTACCCGCGGATCGTCGATGCGTGCCGGGCGGCGGCCTCCTCGATGAAGGGGGGGAAGTAGCCATGGCGAAGCGGAAGACCCTGGCGGGGTTCAAGGGCGGGACGAGGGAGATCGAAGTCGATGTCCCCGACGACGAGCCGGAGATCTGGGGATTGGACTCGAAGATGAACGTCGTCGGCACGGACGTGCCCCGCCTCGACGGGATGGCCAAGGCCTCCGGCGCCGCCGTCTACACCGCCGACGCGACGGCCCCGGGGATGCTCCACGGGCGGATGCTCCGCGCCGCCTCGGCGGGCGGGACGCTCCGCTCGATCGACCTCTCCGCGGTGGAGAAGGCCCCCGGCGTGAAGTACGCGCGCGCCGTGGCCGGGGACGGGACCGCGATCACCCACGAGGGCCGCGACCTCGCCTTCGTCGTGGCCGACACCGAGGCGAACCTCGAGGCGGCCCTCCTCCTGGCCAAGGCGGAGTTCGAGCCCGGCCCCGTGGCGACGACCGTGGAGGACGGCGCCGCCGAAGGGGCGCCGCGCGTGAACCGGGACCGTCCCTCCAACGTCGTCGGCGGCCGGAACGAGGGCCAGACGAGGGCCTTCGCCGCCGCGGACGAGGCCATCGGCAGGGCCGACGTCGTCCTCGAGCGCACCTACCGCACCCAGGTCCAGGTGCACACGCCGCTGGAGACCCACGGGATCGTGGTCGTCCCCGCGGAGGACGGGTCCCTCACGGTGTACGCCTCGACCCAGGGGACCTTCTCCGTCGCCGACGGAATCGCCGGGGCCCTCCGGCTCGGCCGCGGCAAGGTGGAGGTGATCTCCGAGTACGTCGGCGGCGGGTTCGGCTGCAAGTTCGGCCCCTCGGCCCCCGGCTCCGGCTTCGGCGTGGAGGCGGCCCGGGCCGCCCTGAAGCTCAACGCCCCGGTGCGGGCCATGCTCACGCGCCGGGAGGAGCACCTCCTCGGCGGGAACCGCCCGTCCTCCGTCCAGAGGGTCCGCCTGGGGGTGAAGAAGGACGGCACCGTCGTCGGCTACACCGTCGAATCGCGCGGGTCCGCCGGCTTCTCCGAGGGCGGCGCCGGCGTGGCGAATCCGATGATCTACGACCTCGGCCGCACGGCGAAGGAGGAGATCACCGTCCTCACCCACGCGGGGCCCGGCGCGGCGTTCCGCGCCCCGGGCCACCCCCAGGGCTCCTTCGCCCTGGAATCCGCCATGGACGAGGCCGCCGACGCGATCGGCATGGACCCGCTGGAGTTCCGGATGCGCCTCGACCGCAACCCGATCCGCCAGGAGGAGGTCCGCCAGGGCGCGGAGCGCTTCGGTTGGAGGAAGGCGCGCGCCGTCGCGCCGGGCGCCTCGAAGGGCCCCCTCAAGCGCGGCGTCGGCATGGGCTCCTGCATCTGGTACCAGGGCGGCGGCCCCGGCCACGCGGTGGACGTGACGGTGCACCGCGACGGGAAGGTCGAGGTCAGCAACGGGGCCCAGGACATCGGGACGGGGACGCGGACGGTGCTCGCGGTGATCGTGGCGGAGGTGCTGGGGCTCAGGCCGGAGGAGATCCAGGTGAACCTCGGGCGGACGCGCTGGCCCTCGGGCCCCGGATCCGGCGGGAGCCAGACGGCCCCGACGCTCGGCCCCTGCGCCCGCGCCGCGGCGGAGAAGGCGCGGGAAGCGGTGCTGGGATCGGCGAAACCCGGGGATCGCTCGAAGTGGAAGGCGGCGTGCGCGCGGATGGAGGGGGAGAAGCAGGTCTTCACCGGCACGCGGCCGAAGTCCTACGGGCAGTTCCACGGGCAGGTGGCGGGCGTGCAGTTCGCCGAGGTCGAGGTGGACGTCGAGACCGGCGTGGTGCGCGTGCTCCGGGTGCTGGCGATCCAGGACTGCGGCCGGGTGATCGATCGGCTGACGGCGGAGAGCCAGGTCATCGGCGCCGTCGTGCAGGGGATCTCCTACGCTCTGTTCGAGGACCGGGTGCTGGACCGCAAGACGGGGCGCCTGCTCCACGGGGACCTCGAGGGGTACCGGATCGCGGGGTCGAAGGACGTGCCGGACATCGAGGCGGTGATGTTCGACGTGGCCAACGCGGGGAACTCGGTCGGGATGATGGGGCTCGGCGAGCCGCCGGCGGTGCCGACGGCGGGCGCCATCGCCAACGCCGTCGCCCACGCGACGGGGGCGCGGGTCCGCGAACTGCCCATCACCCCGGCGCGGGTGCTCGCGGCCCTGGCCGCCAAGGGAGGGAAGTAGGATGAAGCCCTTCGCCTACGCGCGGCCGAAGACCCTGGCCGAGGTCCACGCGCTGATCTCCCCGACCGCCCGGCCCCGGGGGGGAGGGATGGACCTCCTCGATCTCGCCAAGAACCGGGTCTCCGCGCCGGAGACCCTCGTGAACCTCTCCTCCGTTCCGGATCTGGGCGGGATGGACGTGCAGGAGGGGGTCGGGGTGGGGATCTGCTGCCGGGTCACCCTCGCCGAGATCGCCTCCGACCCCGGTGTCGCGCGGTGGTGCCCGGCCCTCGCTGAGGCCGCGGCGGAGGCGGCCACGCCCCAGGTGCGCGCCGTGGCGACCATCGCCGGCAACCTCCTCCAGCGCCCGCGGTGCGTCTACTTCAGGGACCCGTTCTTCGACTGCCTCAAGCGCGGCGGGAAGACCTGCCCCGCGAAGGAGGGGGAGCACTCCGAGGGGGCCGTCTTCGGCAACGGGGCCTGCTGCGCCGTCCACCCCAGCAACATCGCCGTCGCCCTGCTGGCCCTCGGCGGGGACCTCACGATCTCCCTCGGCGTGGACCCGAAGACCGGCCCGAGGACCCGGGTCGTACCGATGGACGGGTCCTTCTTCGTCGCCCCGGGGGAGGACCCCCTGCGGGAGGCGCGCCTGGAGCCAGGGGAGATCCTCTGGATGATCTCGGTCCGGGCGGCCCCCGCCTCCGCCTACGTGGAAGTCGACCAGAAGCAGTCCTTCGACTGGGCGTCGGCGTCGGCGTCGGTGGCGCTCGAGATGGAGGGCGGGAAGGTGAAGGCGGCGCGCGTGGCCCTGGGCGCCGTGGCGCCGGTGCCGCTGCTGTCCGAGGCGGCGGCGAAGGCCCTCGTCGGGAAGGTCCCGAACGAGGCGGCCGCGAAGGCCGCGGGGGAGGCCGCCGTGGAAGGCGCGACGCCGCTGCGCGACAACGGGCACAAGGTCCAGCACCTCAGGGTCTGCGTCCAGCGCGCGGTCCTCAAGGCCGCCGGGAGAGCGAGGTAGCCATGCACCCCGTCCGCGACCGGATCCTCGACGGCACCCTCTGCCGGAACCTCCGCACCAAGGGGATGTACGTGGCGGGCTACGAGGGCCCGCCTCCCGAGATCCCCCACGTCCCCGACACCGCCGTCTTCTGGTGCAACCTCTCCGGGTGGGCCGCGGGGCCGGACGCCCTCCCGTGCAACCCCGGCCGTTGCGTCCGCGGTCGCGGCTGCTTCGAGACGGAGGTCGAGGCCTAGCCGGGGGACTGTCCGGGGACTGCCCCCGGTTCTTCCTGCCGGGGGGCTGTCTCCGGTTCGGGTTTGCGAAGTCCGAACCGGGGACAGCCCCGCGGGGGGCCGGGGGGGGGGGGCCCGGGGGCGGAGCCCCGGGGGGGGGCCCGGGGGACAGTCCCCGGTGGGAGCCCCCGGGGTAGGATCTCCCCATGCACCGTGCCTCCCGCGCCGCCCTCGGGTCCTTGGCCCTGCTGGCCCTCCTCCTCGGCGGCGGCGTGCAGCCCGGCGTCGCCTCCTCCACCCCCCGGGTCCTCCGCGACACGGGGGAGAGGTTCCGCACCCCGGTGCTCGGGCGGGAGTTCCGAATCCTCGTCGACGGGGCGGGGGCGATCGCCCTCGTGGACGCGGACGGGCGGACCTTCGATTCCCCGGAGGCCGCGGTCCTCGCCGAGGAGGCGGCGCTCCCCCTCGCGCGGCGGATCGTCCACCCGGAGCTGTTCCCCCTCCTCGACGACCCCTCCCGCGCCGCGGAGCCGGTGCGCGTCGTCCTCGTCCTCCGCCGCCAGCCCGTCCGCGACGCCGGCATCGCCGCCCGCGCCCGCGCCGCCGCCGTCGTCGGGCCGAAGCTCGCCCGCCTCCGCGAGGTCCTCGGTGAGATCGCCCCGCTGCGGCGGCCCG
>CAZWGT010000021.1:0-21118 GCA_964633345.1 uncultured Planctomycetota bacterium | reverse complement strand
CTCGGCGGCGGCGCGGCGCGCCTCGGCCTCCGGCTGGTCGAACCGGGCGATGACCGCCCCCGCCTCGAGGACCGAGCCCTCGGCGGCGGGGGTCTCGGCGACGCGCCCGCCGACCTTGGACGCGACGAGGACCTGCTGGATTTCGACCACCCCGTGCAGGACCCGGGGCGCGTCCGGGGCGGCGCCGGAGCATGAGGCCAGGAAGGCGGCGGCCAGGAATCCGGGGATCCGCATGGCCCGATTCTGCCCGCCCCTCCCGACGCCCCTCAGGGATTCGCTACTTCGGGGTGACCTGCGTTCCCGCCCACGCCTCGGCGGCGGCCGCCTCGCCGTCGTCGCAGGATCCGCGGAAGGCCTCCGGCATGGAGCAGACCTTCCCCGCCGAAGCGCGCCGCAGCGCCGCGGCGGCGGAGACGCGGACCTCGGCGTCGGGGTCCCGCAGGGCCCGCGCCAGTTCCGCGGCCACGGTCGGGTCGGCGATCCGGGCGAGCACGCGGGCGGCCTTGCGGCGGGGCTCCAGGTCCGACTGGGCGCCCTCGCTCACGAGGTAGCGGGCGAGGGGGACGCGGCAGGATTTCCCGAGGTCGTCCACGAGGGCCCGCTCCTCGATCATGACGGCCTTGGTGCGCCCCATGTCCACGAGGAGCCGGTCGAGGTGCTCGGCCAGCTCGCGGTCCCGGCTCCCGGCGTGGGCGACCAGTTCCAGCATCCAGCCCGTCGCGATGGCCTCGGAGCCGAGGTGGCCCGGCTCGGAGAGCCTCCCGTCGGCGAACTCCGTCTCCTGGCCGGGGCGGAGGTCGCGCGTGGCGCCCCCGGCCTCGACGACCGCCCGGCCCGAGAAGAGCTGCACGCCCGTGGATTTCGGGCCGCGGAGCACGGAGAGCTCCGTCCCGAGGACGGTGACGCGGGTCTCGCCGGCGTCGAGCAGGAACGGGTCCCCGGGCGCCACGCGGGACCAGAGCCGGCCGGCGGCGATCTCCAGCCTCCTGCCTCCGGCGAGGCGGACGCGGGTGCCGCGGTCCAGGCGCACCTCGGTCCCGTCGGAGAGCACCAGGGTGGCGCGGGCGTCGGCGGGGACCTCGACGGCGTCGCCGGCCCGGACGGTCGTCGCGGGCCTCCAGGCCCCGGTGGACTGGGTGAGGAAGGCGACGACGGGCGGGGAGGAGGGAGGCGCGGCGGGCGGCGGGGAGGAAGGCCGGAGCGCGATTCCCAGGCCGATGCCGGCGGCCGCCGCGAGGGGGAGGAGGATCCACGGCACCCGCCGCTTCGGCGGCGGAAGGCGGAACGCCGCCGCCGGCTCCCCTCCATAGGCGGTGCGCAGGTCCGCGTCGAGTCCGCGGCGGGACGCGAGGGCGGCGCGGAGGGCGGGCTCGGCGGAGAGCCGCGCCTCGAAGCGCGCGCGCTCCGCCTCCTCCATCTCGCCGTCGAGGTACGCGTCGAGGATCTCTTCATCCGTCATGGGACGTCTCCAGAGCCTCTCTCAGGCGCGACCGCGCCGCCGCCAGGCGGAGGTTCACCGTCGGGACGCTCATCCCGATCGCCTCCGCGATCTCGCGGTACGTGAGCCCGCCGAAATAGAACAGCTCGATGGCCTCGCGCAGCGGAGCGTCGAGCGTCGCCACCGCGCGCATCACCTGCTCCCGGCGCGCCTCCGAGGGGCCCGGCGGCTCCCGCGAGGGGACCTCCGGCAGCGGCTCCGCCCGCCGCACCTTCGCCCGCCGGGCCCCGTCCTGTGCCGCGTGGGTGACGATGGCGCAGGCCCACGGCACGAACCGCTCCGGCTTCGCGAGCGTCCGGATCGAGGTCCACGCGCGCAGCGCCCCCTCCTGGAAGGCGTCCTCCGCCTCCGCGGCGTGGCGCGTATGGGCCCGGGCCGTCGCGAGCAGGGTCCTCCCGTGGAGGGCGACCAGGGCCTCGAAGGCGGCCCGGTCCCCCTCCGCCGCGCGCCGGGCGAGGGCCTCGGTGGGTTCGTTCAGCGTCGGGGCTCCAGGGCACGGGCCAGCTCCCCCGCGCGGCGCACCGCCTCGGGGTCCTTCGAGAGGCGCTCCACGCGACGGAGGATGGGCCCCGCGAACCGCCCGAGCGTCTCCGCCGCCTCCGCCGCCGTCGCCGCGGTCAGCGCCACCGCCTCGGCGCGCCTCTCCTCGGCGGGGGTGAGGATATCGAGCCGCGCCACGAGCACGCGGACCGATTCCCGCGGGGCGGGGGAGACCTCGAGGGGCAGCAGCGCGTCGGTGGCCTCCCTCGGGAGCGGCACGAGCACGCGGAGACCCGGCGTCTCCAGCCACGACTTCCGCCACGTGCGGACCATGGCCAGGGCCTCGGGACGGGTCAGGCCCTCGGCGGCGTACTCGGCGGCGAGGGTCGCCACGAGGTCGTCGGCGGTCGTGCCCCTCAGGTCCTCGCCGAGGAGGCACGTGTGGATCCGCCCCGCCTCGACGTGCACGACCCGGCCCCGCTTCGCGCCCTCGACGGCGACCCTCCCGTCCGCGAGGGACGCCTTCAGCGGCAGGTCGAAGCGGCCGAGGCCGCGGTAGAAGAGGTAGCGCTCGTGCTCCTCGCCGTCGCCACAGAGGCGGAGCACGTTCGACTCCGGAACGCGGGCCAGGGCCCAGGGGTCGGCGGGATCGACCGCGGGGAGCTTCTCCAGGCCGAGGCCCGGCGCGAGGACCTTCACCGTCCCCCAGTCGAGGACCCCGTCCCTCAGCGGGGGGGTCTCCTTCGAGACGGCGGGGGAGAGGCGGCGGACCTGCGGGTACCAGGTCGTCAGCAGGCCGCCGGGGAAGGAGACCTTCACGCGGATCTCCCGCTCCCGGTCGCTGTAGACGTAGAGGACCGGGGTCTCCATCTTCACGCTGGTCCCGAAGAAACCCTCCCGCCCGCCGTCGCGGGAGTGCACGAAGCCCGGGAGCGCGTGGTCGTCGGCGTGGATCCCCTCGAGGAGGACCCCGTCGCTCCCGGCCAGCGTCGTGAACGTGCCCCACTCGTGGAGCACGTAGCCGGGGTCGGCGGAATCGGCGGCGACGGCCGCGGCGAGGAGGAGGGCGAGGGCCTTCACGGCTACTTCCCCGGCTCCCACGGATTCCCCGCGCCGCCGTCGCAGGAGGGGCAGGACTTGTGGGCGAAGCCCTCGGAGGCCCGCAGGAGGCTCATCCCCTTCTTCATCCCCTCGGCGAGCATCTGCCGCAGGCGCGCCGTCTCCCCCTCGGTGAGGCGGCGGGTGCGGACGTGCCGCTCGACGCAGCGCCCGACGAAGTCGTGGAGCGCCGCGGCCGGGTCCTTCACGAAGGCCGCGCCGTCCTTCTCCTCGCCCACGAGCGGATCCCCCTTGCGGGAGTAGTAGAACTTCTCCCGCATCCCGTAGGCCCGGAACCCCTCGAGGACGGGGGAGCACACGGGGCAGGCGTAGACGAAGTGCCGGTAGCGGCCCCTGTCGTCCTGCTCGAGCACCGCCTTCACGGCCGCCTCGGGGAGGCCCTCCTCGCAGAGGCCCTCGAGGGTCGCGAAGAACAGGACCCGGCCGAGGTCGGGCTCCGGGGCGGCGGGCTTCGGATCCTGGACGAACGCCATCGCGAGCGCGCCTGCGGCCAGCCACTTCAGCATGGGCACCTCCTCGGGGATGGGTCGCGCGGGCCGGGGATTCGGATAGTCCCCGTTTTCTTTGGACTCTGTCCAAGAAGCGTAGTATATTGATAAAGTCCAAACAGGAGGTTGCCGCCATGAAGAAGCGCAAGGCCGCGAAGGAGCTCGCTCCCCTGCTCCTCGACCTCGTCGCCCTCTCCCTCGACGCCAAGCAGGCCCACTGGAACGTGACGGGCCCCCATTTCACCCCGCTCCACGGGCTGTTCGACTCGATGACCGGCGAGTACCGCGCCTGGTACGACGAGGTGGCCGAGCGCATCCGCGCCCTCGGGGAGCCGGCCGACGGACGGGCGGCGTCCGTGGCGAAGGCGGCCTCCCCGATGCCGGCGGGGGGGATCGAGGGGGGCAAGGCCGTCGCCCTCCTTCTCGATCGCGTCGGGAGGGCGGCGGAGCGCGCCCGGGCCGGGATCGAGCGCCTCGGCGAACTCGACCCCGTCTCCCAGGACATGGTCATCGGCATCGTGAACGGGCTGGAGAAGCAGGCGTGGATGCTCCGCGCCCAGGCCCGATGACCGACGGGGAGCTGGCGGGGGCCCTCCGCGCGGGGGGCCTCCGCCTCACCCGGCCGCGGCGGGAGGTGTACGCGGTGCTTCGCGACCTCGGCGGCCACCGCTCCGCCGACGAGGTGGCGGAGGCGCTCCGGGCCCGCGGGGCGAAGGTCGCCCGCATGACCGTCTACAACGCCCTGGGCGACCTCCGGGACGCCGGCGTCGTCCTCGAGGCCGACGTCGGGCCGGGGCGGGCGCTGTTCGAGGCGGGGAGCGTCTGGCACCACCACTTCGTCTGCCGCCGGTGCGGGGCCGTCCTCGACGTCCCCTGCGCCAAGGGGCGCAAGCCCTGCCTCCGGCTCCCCGCGCCCGTGGGCACGGCCGACGAGGCGCAGGTCATCTTCCGCGGCGTCTGCCGCGCGTGCTCGGGAAGGGCGCGGTGATCGGATCCTGGCGTCGCTGGAGGAGCCTCGGGCCCGCGGATCGGGACCTCCGCCGCCGGGCCTTCCTCCTGCTCGCCGCGGCGCGGGCGGGGGCCCCGCTGATCCCGCTCCCGGCGCTGCGCCTGCGGCTGCGCGCCCTCGCGGGGTCCGGTCCCCGGGGCGTCGTGGACGCCGCGGCCGTCGGGCGGGCCGTGGAGTCCGCCGCCCTCCGCCTGCCCGGGTCCCGGTGCCTCGCCCGGGCGCTGGCCGCGGAGGCCCTGCTGCTCCGCCACGGCCTGCCCGCCTCGCTCCGGCTCGGGGTCCGGCGCGGAGAGGGGGGGGACCTCGACGCCCACGCCTGGGTCGTCAGCGGGCGGGAGACGGTCGCCGGGGGAGGAGATCCCTCCATGTGGTCCCCGGTGGAACTGCCGCCGCCAGGCCCGCGCACAGGACGGCGGTGAGCGGGAGGCGGTGGCGCACGACGATCCCGCTCTGGCCCTCGAGGAGGGCGAGCGCGGCCAGGAGCGCCGCGGCGAACGCCGCGGCCGCCACGGCGCCGGGCCGGGCGCGCCGCACGGACGCGGCCAGGCCCGCGATCCCGGCCAGGGAGACCATCGCCCCGACGGCGGCCAGCGGCGCGTAGGCGGCTCGCCGGACGTGGGTCGCGTCCCAGGGCCAGGGGGCGAGCAGCACGAAGGCCGCCCCGAGAGGCAGGTAGGCCAGGAGCCCGGCGACGCTCTCCAGGCGAAGGCCCGGCAGGAACTCCGCGGTCCACGCCCCGCCCCCGGCAAGTTCGCCGCTGCGGGCGCGGCCGACGTTCTCCGGCGTGAGCCACGGGCCCCAGCGCCGGATCACCAGCGCGGGGAGGAGCCCGACCGCGGCCGCCGCCGCCGCGCCGCGGAGGATCCCACCCGCCCCCTCGACGAGGAGGGCCGCCGCGAGCCCCGCCGCCGCGGCCGCCGCCGGCAGGAAGGAGTTCCCCGCGAGGAGGGCGAGGGGGACCGCCGCGGCGAGGATCCCCCCGCGCAGCAGCTCCCCGTCCCGGCGCACCGCGATCGCCAGCGTCGCCAGGACGAGCACGGTGGAGAGCGTGTCCCTGGCCACCGTCGCCGACCACAGGGCGTGCTCCGGGTGGAGGGCGAGCACGACGACCCCCAGGGCCGCCGCCCTCCGCCCCCCGAGGCCGCGGGCCACCTCGCCGCAGAGCAGCGCCGCCGCCAGACCGAGGACGGCGCCGAGGAGGCGGCCGACGAGGGGGGCGTCCCCGAGGGCCGCGTAGGTCCCGCCGAGCAGGTAGAAGTAGGCCCACCGTCCGGCCGCCAGCGGGTGCCAGGACAGGGCCGAATCCCGCCCCGCCGCCCAGTCGGCGGCCGCCGCGCGGGCCAGGGGATCGTAGGTGCCCCGCTCGTCGGGGAAGCCGCCGAGGGATTCGATCGCCACGGCGGCCCCCAGGCGGAGGAGGAGGCCGGCGAGGAGGGCCCGGCGGACCCAGTCCCCCTCCGGCCCGTCGTGGAGGCGGCCCGCGAGGACGAGGAGGATCCCCGCGGCGGCCAGCGTCGCGAGCAGCGCCGGCGCGGACTCCATCAGGGCTTCTTCGGCTCCACCGAGACGACCTCGGCGTTCACCAGGGACGCGACGGAGCCGGGGGCCGGCTCGTCCTGGACGGCCACCGTGGACCCGCGCACGACGCCCCAGCGGAACTCCCTCCAGGCGTAGGGCTCCTGGCCGGCGCGGTCGAGGACCCGGATCCGGATGCGCCGCCGGCCGGGGGCCCCCGGGTCGGGGAGATCGACCGCCTCCACCGTCGCGCGGAGGATCCCGTCCACGCGGACCGTGGAGCCGGCCGCGGGGAACTCCCGCTTCCAGGGGAGGTCGGCCTCGAACCGCACCTCGAGGACCGCGCCCAGCAGCGGGTCCACGGGGACCGGCGGGTCCGTGCGCCGGAAGAGGAAGGACCAGCCCGCCGTGGCCACGAGGGCCGCCCCGAGGACGGCCAGAAGGGAGAGGGGGCGGGGACCGGTCATGGAGACAGGGTACTATGCCGTCCATGCCCGCCCTCACCCCCGCTTCCCGCGTCCGGCGCGGCCGCGACGTGCTCCACCGCGACCTGGAGGGCGAGGCGATCCTGGTGGACCTCGGAACCGGGAGGTTCTTCGGCCTCGACGAGGTCGGGGCCCGGGTCTGGGACGGGCTGGCCTCGGAGGCGACCGTGGAGTCCCTCGTGGATCGCGTCGTCGCGGAGTTCGAGGTCTCCCGCCCCCGCGCCGAGAAGGACCTCCTCGCCCTCCTGCGGGAGATGGCGCGCCGCCGCCTGGTGACCGTCCTGCCGGCGGGGCGCTGAGCGGACGGTCCCGGCGGTGGGGGCCCTCGGGGCGGAGATCCTCGGCGGCGGCGCCGTCCCCGCCTCGGACCCCGTCTCCGGGCTCGCCCTCTCCTTCGACGGGAGGATCGACGACCGGGAGGGGCTCCGCCGCGACCTCGTCCAGGCGGGGGAGGACGGCTCCCCGGCCCCCGACGCCGAACTCGCGCTCCGGGCGCTGCGCCGCTTCGGGCCGAAGGGGGGCGCGGCCCGGATCACCGGGGAGTTCGCCTTCGTGCTCTCCGACCCGCGTTCGGGGACGGTGGCGGCCGGGCGGGACGTGCTGGGGATCCGGCCGCTCCTCGTCCACGAGTCGGGGGGGCGCGCCATCTTCGCGACGCGGACGGCGGCCCTCGTGGCCGCCGCGGGGATCCCCGTCGAGCCCGACGAGGGCATCGTCGCGGAGGTCCTCGCCGGGGGTCCGTTCCACCCCTCGGCCGGTCTCGTGCGCGGCGTGCGCCACGTCGTCGCGGGGACGATCCTCACCATCGGGGGCGGCTCCGCGCGCGAGGAGCGCTTCCGTTCGGTCGATCCCGCCCGGGCCCCGGCGGGGGTCGAGGAGTTCCGGGCCGCCCTGCGCGAGGCGGTCCGCTGCCGCCTTCCCGCCGGGGGGCCGGTCGCCCTCTGTCTCAGCGGGGGAATCGATTCCGCGGCGGTGGCCGCCTTCGCCGTCGCGGAGGGGGCGGACGTCCGGGCCTTCACCGTCGGCTTCGCGGGGCTGTCGTGCGACGAGGAGGGGGCGGCGCGGGAGACCGCCGCGGCCCTCGGGATTCCCCACGAGGTGGTCCCGTGGACCCCGCCCGATCTCCGCCGAATCGAGGAGGAGGTCGCCCGCACCCTCGACCTGCCCGACCTCCCGCCCTCGATGGCCATGGACGGGGCGGCGGCGCGGATCCGCGACGGGGGGTTCCGCGTCGTGCTCGACGGCGAGGGGGGGGACGGCTGCTTCGACGAATCCGTCTTCCACGCCGCCGATCTCCTCGGGGAGGGCCGGCCCCTGGCGGCGTGGCGGGAGGCGGGGCGGTGGGGCGCCGGCCTCTCCGGGCGGGCGCGGGTCCTCCGCGACGGGGGGATCCGCCCGTTCCTCCCGGCGGGGCTGCGCTCGGCGCTCCGGGCCCTCCGGTCCGCGCCGGCGGTGCCCCCGTGGATCGACCGGGACCTCGCGCGGAGGACGGGCCTCGCGGAGCGGGTCCGGGAGGAGGCCCCCGCCGCGGGGCCCGGGGGATTCGCACGGGGGCACGTCGCCGCCTTCCTCGCCTCGGGCTGGTCGGTCCGGGCGCGGGGGACCCTGGACCTCTGGCAGGTACGGACGCGGGCGGAGCCCCGCCACCCGTTCCTCGACCTCCGGGTGGTGGAGACCGCCCTCGCCCTGCCGCCGGAGCTGCGCGGGCACGGGGATCTCCCGCGCGCGGCCCTCCGCCGGGCCCTGGAGGGGCTCCTCCCCGACGAGGTGCGCCTGCGGCGCGGGAAGGCGGACTTCACCCCCGTGCTCCTCCGCACCCTCCCGTCCGGGGCGGCGTACCCGCGGCTCGAGGCCGCCGGATGGGTGGACCCCGCGGGGCTCTCCACCGCCTCTCCCGCGGGGATCCTCGGCCACTGGTCCTGCCTCTCCCTGGAGGCATGGCTCACCGCCGGGAATGTGGCGAATGTCCGGTCCCGGTCCTAGGATGGTCCCATGGCACAGCGGCGGAAGGACGGGACCGGGACGCCGGCGGGGAGATCCGGGCGCCGCCCCTACCGCGCCCCGCGGCTCGTGGACTACGGGAGCATCCCGGCCCGGACGCTGAGCAACGCCAGCGCCGGGAGCCTCATCGACGTCATGCTCGTGAAGAACTCCAAGAAGTTCTAGCGTGCTCGAGGAGCACCGCGCCTACCTCTCGGACGCGACGCGGCTCGCCGCCTTCCGCCGGGCGATCCGGGCGAAGGTCCGCCCCGGGATGGTCGTCCTCGACCTCGGCGCGGGCACCGGGATCCTGGGGTTCCTGGCGCTGCGCGCCGGCGCGGCCCGGGTCTACGCCGTCGAGGCGCGCCCCGTCCTGCAGGCGGCGAGGGAGGCGGCCCGCGCGGCCGGCTTCGGGGAGCGGTGGGTCGGGATCCGCGGCGTCTCCACGCGGATCGAGCTCCCGGAGAAGGCGGACCTCGTCGTCGCCGACCACGTGGGCTGCTTCGGGGTGGACTACGGGATCCTCGAGGCCTTCGCCGACGCCCGGGCCCGGCACCTGCGGCCCGGCGGGGACTTCCTCCCCGAGGCCCTGGAGCTGCGGCTGCGCCTCGTGGAATCCCCGGCCCTCCGCCGCCGGGTCTCCTTCTGGGACTCCGCCCCCGCCGGCTTCCGGCTCCCGGGACTGCGCGGGATGGCGGCCCACACCATCACGTTCGGCCGCCCCGGCCGCGGGGAGGCGCTCTCCCCCCCCGGCACCTTCGCGCGGATCGACCTCCGCGCGGCGACGGAGGCCCCGTTCGAGGGGAGGACGGTCCTGCGCGCGGCGCGGACGGGGACGGTCCACGGGCTGCTGGGGTTCGCGCGGGCCCGGCTCTCCCGCGGCGTGGGCATCTCCAACGACCCCTGTGACGCGGGCGGCATCCAGAGGAGCCCCGTCCTCCTCCCCCTCGAGCGCCCCGTCCGGGTGCGCCGCGGGGAGCGGTGCACGGCCCACCTGAGGATGCAGCCGTCCCGCGACCTCGTGACATGGAGGCTCGACGGGGGACCGGAGCACTCCACCTTCCACGGGCTCCTCCTCGATCCCGCGGACCTCGCCAGGGCCCGGCCCGACCACCGGCCGCGCCTGCACGCCCGCGGCGAGGCCCTCGCCGCCGCGCTCGCGCTCTGCCGCCGGGGATGGACCGTGGCCCGCATCCGCACCGAACTGCGGCGCCGCTTCCCCTCCCAGTTCCCCGACGCGGATCGCGCGGGGGCGTTCCTCGTGGCCGTCCTGGGGGAGGTCGCCGAATAGCCCCCACCCACCGGTACCGAGCGTTCGGGGTCCGGATCGAGTCCGCGATCCCGATGGCCGGACTCCCCGCGTCCCGCGGAGGACCTCCCGCCGTCCGCATCGCCCGGGGCCTCCCGCGGAGGAGCCCCGCGGCCCCGGCCCTGCGCTGGAGGACCGCCGCGCGGCTGCCGGGGGGACGCGCCTTCCTCTCCGTCGCCCGGGACGGGCCCCGGATGCGGATCTGGATCCGGGGGATCGGGGCCTTCTGCCTGCGGGAGGGGGGGGCGCGCGTGGACGCCCGGCCGGACGCGGGGACCGATCCCGACCTGTTCGCCCGGGTGCTCCTCGACCAGGTCCTGCCCCGGGCCCTCCACCTCAGGGGGATCCCGGTGCTCCACGCCTCCGCCGTGGCGGGGCCCCGGGGGGCGGTGGTGCTCGTGGGCCCCTCGGGATCGGGCAAGTCCACCCTGGCCGCCCTCCTCGCCCTGGAGGGATGCCCGCTCCTGGCCGACGACGGCGTGCGCCTGGAGCCGGCGGGCCGGAGGGTCCTCGTCCATCCGACCGGGAGCCGCCTGCGCCTGCGCGAGGGGATCCTCCCCCTTCTGGGGAGGCTGGCCGGAAGCACCGTTCCCTGCCCGGGGGCCCCGGGGAAGTCCGTGCTCGACGCCCGCTCCGCCGGGTTGCCCGTCGCCCGGGGATCGGCCGAACTGGACCGGCTGTTCCTGCTCCGGCGCGGGGAGGATCCTCCCGGCCCCGCGGAGGCGCTCCTCGCCCTGCTGGACGCCGTGTTCCGCGCGGACCCACGGGATGCGGCCGCCTTCGCCCGGGATCTGGGGACCCTGGGCGCCGCTCCTCTGCTTGCCCGGGTGCGCGGACTGGTCGTTCACCCCGGAGGACTGGGGGCCGCCCGGGACCGGATTCTCTCCGGCACCTGATCTCCCGGTCTTGGCACGGCCTTCGCGCTGAGCCCGGGGTCGCAGGGGGCCGGCAGGAGCCCCTGGAGTACCCTCGGATCCGGTCCCCGGACCCACAGCCCCCATGAACCCAACCCTACCACCGCCACGGAGTTCCAACCACAGCCCATGTGGAAAGCTGGGCCATTCTGGGTCACCGAGAGTGACTGAAATTGAGCCGGTGTCTCTTTATGAAGCACATGCCTCCCTCGCACGGGGCCTGGTCCGAGTCCACGACCTGCACTTTGTGTTGGACGTGCTGACCATGGCCGGTATCGAGGCCCTGGCCTTCAAGGGGCCTGTCCTCGATGCGGACCTGCGGGGCGACCCCTTCGTGCGGGACTCCGACGACCTCGATCTCCTGGTCCGGCGCAAGGACGTGGCCCCCGCCCTCGAGGCCCTCGGTGCGGAGGGTTGGGCGCCGGCCCTCGACGTCCACCCGCGCACCTGGACCGCCTTCCTCCGCTGCGGCTGCGAGGTCCCCCTGGTCCGGCCCGGCCGCGCGTTGCTGGACCTGCACTGGGACCTGGCCCCCCTCTACTTCGCGTGGCGGCCCGACGCGGACTCCCTCCGCGCCCGGGCCCGGCGCGTCACGGTCGAAGGACGCCCCGTCCCGACCCTCTCCCGCGCGGACACGTTCCTCCACCTCTGCGCCCACGGCTGCCTCTCCGACTGGACGCGGGAGATGTGGGTCGAGGACGTCGCGCTCGCCCTCGCCCGGATGGACGGGGCCGAGGCGGCCCTCGTGGCGGAGGAGGCGCGGAGGACCGGGGGCCTCCGGATGACCGGCGTCGCCGTGGAACTGGCCCGCCGGCGCTTCGGCGTGGAGGCCCCGGCGGCGCTGCGCGGATTCGTCGACGGGCCGGCCGTCGCCCTCGCGGACCTCTACGCCGGGGTTCTCGCGGGCACCCGCCGCCTCCCGCCGACCGCCCCGGGCCGCACCGCCCTCCACCTCCGCGCCCGGGAGCGTCTGCGGGACCGCGCGGCCCACGTCGCCGGCCTCCTCCAGACCCCGGCCGTCGGGGAGTGGGGGAGCCCGCCGGTCCCGGCCCCGGTCCGCTGGACGCGCCGCCTCGCCCGCGGGGTGAGGGGAGCCCTGTGAGCCGACTCCCCTCCACCCCCGGGCAGGCCCGCGCCCTTCTCGCCGCCCTCTGGCGGGCGGGACGGGGCCCCGCCATCGGCACCCTCGGACTCTCCGTCGCCCTCGGCCTGGCCGAGGCCGCGGGGATCCTCCTCCTCCTCCCCGTCCTCGAGAGGATCGGGCTCGGGACCGGAGTCGCGCTGCCCGTGCCGGGATCCACCCTCCCCCTGTCCCTCGTGCTGGGCGTCTTCGTGGCCCTCGTGGCCGCCTCCGCGCTGCTGGCGCGGGCCCACGAGCGCGCCTCCGCCCGGCTGGCCGTCGGGACCGTCCTCGATCTCCGCCGCCGCCTCCACGGCGCCCTCGGCGCCTCCTCCTGGCCGTGGTTCTCCCGCGTCCGCGCGGCCGATGCCGCCCACGCGCTCGGGGCCGAGGCGGACAGGGCCGGGGCCGCCGCCCGCGCCCTCCTGTGCGCCGGGGGCGACCTGGTCCTGGCCCTCGTCTACGCGGGGCTCGTCCTCGCGGTCGCCCCCGGCCTCGCCGCCCTCGCCGCGCTCCTCGGGGGCCTCGGGCTCCTCGCCTGGTTCCGCGTCCGCGAGGCCCGGTGGTGGGGGACCTCCCTCTCCGGCGCCGGACGGGATCTGAACGCCGTCCTCGGCGAGGGGATGCTGGAGGCGCGCACCGACCGGGCCGAGGGCCGCGTCGGGGAGGCCGTCGAGCGCTTCGGCGCGGCTGCGGGCGCGGAGGCCCGGGCGGTCCTGACCCTCCACGACCACTTCGCCGGCTCGCGCGCCCTCGTCACGATCGGGACCGCGGCGGTGCTGGCCGCCTTCGTCGCCGTCTCCGTGGACGTCCTCGGCGTCCCCGCGGGCGCGCTGGTCCTCTCCCTCTTCCTCCTCAACCGCCTCCTCCACCGCTCCGTCGCCGTGGTGCAGCAGGTCGAGTCGGCCGCCGCCGACCTCCCCGGCTTCGGCACCGTCGAGCGCATGACCCGCGCCGCCCTCGCGGCGGCGGAGGTCCGCGGCGGCGCGGGAAGCCCCTCCCCGGTCCGGGGGGAGATCGTCCTCGAGGGGGTCTCCTTCTCCTACGGCGGCCCGGATCGCCGGCCGGCGGTGGAGGACGCGACCTTCCGCATCGCCGCCGGGTCCCTCGCCGTCCTCGCGGGCCCCTCGGGATCCGGGAAGACGACCCTGGCCGACCTCGTGGCCGGCGTCCTCGCCCCGGACCGCGGGCGGATCCTCGTGGACGGCGCCCCGACGGGCCCCTCCTTCGGGGAGACGATCGGGTACGCGGGCCAGGACGCCCTGCTCCTCCACGGGACGGTCCGCTCGAACCTCCTCCGCGCGCGGCCCGGGGCCGGCGAGGAGGAGGTGCGGGCCGCCCTCGCGCGGGCCGGGGCGCCCGATCCCTCCGTCGACGTGGGGGAGCGGGGCCAGGCCCTCTCCGAAGGCGAGCGCCGCCGGGTCCTGCTGGCCCGGGCGCTGCTCCGCTCCCCCTCCCTCCTCGTCCTCGACGGCATCGCCGACGGGCTCGATCCCGCGTCGGAGGCGGCGATCCTCGACGTCCTCGACGGACTGCGCGGCCGCGCCACCGTGATCCTCGTGTCCCACGGGGAGGAAGCCTCCCGCCGGGCCGATCTCGTCGTCCGCATGGAGCGGGGGCGTGCGCGCCCCGCGCTCCGGGAGAGGGCCCCGTGAACGAACTCCGCGCCTACCTGCAGGTCCTGCGCAAGAACGCCCTCCTCCTCGCGGGCGCCGTCGCCCTCGTCCTGGCGGCGGGGTGGGTCTACGGCTCCACCCGGGAGCCGGCCTACATGGCCACCGCCACGGTCCAGATCCGGCAACGCCCCGGGACGTGGCTGAGCGGCAGCGAGATCTGGATCGAGGAGGACCGGAAGTTCATCTCCGACCAGGTCTTCCGCATCCGCCGGGACACCCTCCTCGCCCGCCGCGTCGTGGAGCGGGTCCGCGGCTGGTCGGCGGAGGGCTCCCCCGTGCCGGAGTGGGCCGCCGATCTCGACCGCGCGGCCCTGACCCGGGCCGCCGCGGCCCTCGAGCCCGAGGGCCTCCCGGGCCTGGTCTCGGTCAGCCCCATCGCCGACACCTCCTACTACTCCATCGGGATCACCGGCCGGGAGGTCCCCGTCATCGTGGCCCTGGCCAACGCCTACGCGGAGGAGATCGTGGCCCTCCTGCGGGAGGAGAACCTGCGCGCCGTCCGCGGCCAGGTGGAGTCCGTGGAGAAGGAGTGGCAGGAGCGCCGCGACCTCTGCCGGGACCGGGTCGCCGCGCTCCGGGCGGAGCTGGCCGCGATCCAGCAGGCGAGCCCGGGCGTGGACGGGGTCCGCCGCGTGAACCCCGCCCTCGCGGAGCTGGAGCCGATGCGCCGGGTCCTCTTCGAGGCCCGCGACGGCTGCGAGGCCCGCGAGGAGTCCCTCCGCGGGGCGAAGGCCCTCCTGGCCGCGGCCGGGCTGGCCCTGGAGCCCCGGGACGGCGCGGGGGGCCGCACCTGGACGCTGTCCCCGGAGGACGCCGCCGCCGGACCGCTCCTCTCCCCGGACGTGCAGGCGCTTCCCTGCGTCAGCGGGGACGAGAACGTGCGCCGCAACCTCGACCAGATCCGCGCCCAGGAGGATCTCGACCGCGCCCTCGCGTCGGGCTCGCCGGCCCTGCGGGAAGGGGCCCCCGAGCGCGTCGCGGCCCGCCGGCGGATCGCCGAGCTCCGCTCCATCCTCGCGGGGCAGACCGCCGCGGCGCTCTGCGGGCTCGCCCGCGCCGCCGAGGAGGACCGGGCCCGGGTCGTCCGGATGGAGGCCCGCGTGGCCGAGCTGGACGTCGTGGCCCGCGAGGGGGCCGTGGCGCTGGCCCGGATGGAGGACGTGGACCGGAGGATCGACGACGCCCGCAAGGAGATGGAGTCCTTCGACCTGCGTCTGGCCGAGGCCGCCCGCCTGCGCAAGGCCGTCATCGAGGCGGGGGTCACCGCCCAGGACCAGCTCCGGAAGATCGCCGACGCCCGGGCCTCCTCCGCGGCGAAGGTCTCCCCGGACTTCCTGAGGATCTCCGCCTTCACCGCGCTGGCCGCCGTGCTGCTCCTCGTCGGCCTCCTCCACCTCCTCCAGACCTTCGACGACACCGTGAAGAGCCGGGAGGACTTCGACCGGCTCGTCCGCGGCCTCCCGCTGCTGGGCGTCGTCCCCAGCATCCGCGGGACGAAGGAGGGGGAGTTCCGCCTCGAGGCCCTGAGCGGGGAGACCGGCACCCCGGTGGTGGAGTCCTTCCGCGCGCTCCGCACCACGCTCCAGCACAACGGGGCCGGGAAGCCGTCGAAGGTCCTCCTCGTCACCAGTTCCGCGCCGCGGGAGGGCAAGACCACGCTCTCCTCGAACCTCGCGGCCAGCTTCGGGCGCGGCGGGAGCCGCACCCTGCTCATCGACGGCGACCTCCGCCGCCCCCGGGTCCACCGGGCCACGACGGGGGGCAACGAGGTGGGCCTCTCCACGGTCCTCGCGGGCCGCGCGTCCCTCGCCGAGGCGATCGTGCCGAGCCCCGAGGAGGCGAACCTCTTCGTCCTCCCGTCGGGCCCCATCCCCCACGATCCCGCCGAGCTCCTGGGCTCCCGCCGGATGGAGGAGCTGCTCGCCGAGGTGCGGCGCACCTTCGACCGGGTCATCATCGACTCCCCGCCCGTCGCCTCGGTCACCGACCCCTGCATCCTCGCGCGCCTGGCGGACGCGGTGGTGCTCGTCATCGCCCACGGCCGCACCTCGATCCAGCTCATCCGCCGGGCGCGGGAATCCCTCGAGGCCGTCGGCGTGACGCCCTGGGGCGCGGTCATCAACAACTCCACCCCCGGCCGCGGCTTCTACGGCGAGTCCTACTACGGGCACGCCTACCGCGGCCACACCTACGGGGACCCGATCCCCGCGGGGGCCGGGGGGCGGGGGGCGCGGGGGCCGGAGGATCGCCGCCCCTCCGCCTAGGTCCTGCGCCGGGGGCTCAGAGGACGGCCGTCGCCACGAACCCCGCGAGCGCGAGGAGGATCAGGATCGTGCCGAGGACGCCCAGGCCCCGCTTCACCGCCGACGGCGCCGGCTCCTCCTCGTCGGGCGCGTACCCCTGCGGCACGTCCACGCCGTCGAGGTAGGAGTCCTCCGTGGCTTCGAGGGACCCGTCCCAGCCGCATCCCTTGCAGAAGGTCCCGCCGATGGACGTCGGCCCGCCGCACTCGGGGCAGGGGTCCGGCTTCCTCCGGGAGGGGGGGGCGGCCACGGGCCGTCCACTGTATCCTCCCGCCATGGGGACGCCCACGGCCTCCACCCGCTGCTTCGGGAGCCACCTCCCCCTCTACGCCCGGTACCACGACGAGGAGTGGGGGGTTCCGGTCCACGACGACCGCGTGCTCTTCGAGTTCCTGATCCTCGAGGGGGCCCAGGCGGGCCTGTCGTGGGAGACGATCCTGAAGAAGAGGGAGAGGTACCGCGAGGTCTTCGCCGGCTTCGATCCCGCGGAAGTGGCGCGGTTCACCCCGGCGCGGGTGGAGCGGCTCCTCCTCGATCCCGGCATCGTGCGCAATCGCCTCAAGGTCGCCGGCGCGGTACGCAACGCGAAGGCGTTCCTCGCGGTGCAGAGGGAGTTCGGCTCCTTCGACCGCTACCTGTGGCCCTTCGTCGGCGGACGCCCCCTGCGGCCGCGGCGGCGCTCCCTCCGCGACGTCCCCGCCACGACGCCGGAGTCGGACGCCCTGTCGAAGGACCTGAAGCGGCGGGGCTTCACGTTCGTGGGGTCGACCATCTGCTACGCCTTCATGCAGGCGGTGGGGATGGTGAACGATCACGCGACGACCTGCTTCCGGCACGCCCCGGTGGCGGCGATGGGGGGGGCGCGGTGACTGAGCGGTTCCACGCGGCCGTGAGCGTGGCGATCCTCCGGAGAGGGCGGCTGCTCCTCCTTCGGCGGGGCCCCGCCGAGCGGAGCCACGTCGGCACCTGGGAGATGCCGGGAGGCGCGGTCGAGGCGGGGGAATCGCTCGCCGCGGCCGCGCGGCGCGAGGCGCGGGAGGAGTCCTCGCTGCGCGTCGCCCTCGGCCCCGCCTTCCACGCCCGCGAGTGGACCTCCCGCCGGGGCCGATTCATCAACGTGTACTTCGCCGCACGGGCGGCGGGGCGGGCGGTCCCGGCCGACGGGATGGACGGTGCGCTCTGGGCGCGGCCCGGAGATCTGGCGGGCCTTCGCATGATCGGCCCCGAGAGGGCGGCCGCCCGGGCGGCGTTTCAGGCGGCCTACCGGGTCCCCACGACCCGCCCCCGGAAGAAGATCCAGAACAGCGCCGCCGCGACGAAGTAGAGGCCCATCGTGGCGAACATCCCGGGCGCGAAGCCGTGGCGCTCGATGAGCCACCCTCCCCACGCGCTGCTGATCATCCACGAGGCGTTCCACGCGAAGGTGCGCAGGCTGTTGGTCACCGCCTGCTGGTCCGCGGGCACGATCTCCATCGCGAAGGCGGTGGCCACGGGCTGGTTCATGTTCATGAGGGCCCCGCGCATCCAGAAGGCGCCGACCGCCACCCACAACCGGTCCGTGATCGCCAGAAGCAGGAAGAACGGGATCGAGAGCAGCTCCGTAGCGACCACCGCGTGGACGTGGGAGAAGCGGCGGGCGAGGGCGGGGCCGGCGACGAAGCCGGCCGTCGTCAGGACCTGGGCGACGGCGAAGTAGCCGCCGATGGCCGCGGGGTCCCGACCGAAGCGGTCCCGGAAGTAGAGGTTGAGGAAGGGGATCGTGAGCCCCGCTCCGAGCCCGATGAGGAACGTCGGGACGGTGAGCCGGAGGAGGAGTCCGGACTCCCGCGCGACGAGGTAGGTCCGCCAGGAGGGGGGAGGCCCCGGCGGGGGCGGGGTCCGGATCCGCGCGTAGGGGAGCACCGCGAGGAGACCGAGCCCCGCGGCGGCGGCGATGGCCCACCGCAGGCCCGCCGCCTCGGAGCCGAGGCGCTCCCCGAGGCGGGACGCGAGGTACCCCGTCCCCGCGGCGGCCGCGATGACGGCCACGGACTCCAGCGCGGCGGCCAGCCCGAACAGCTCGGTGCGGTGGCCGGCCGGCTCGTTCCGCATGAAGAAGGGCCCCTCGGCGACCCAGTGCACGGTGAAGAGGACCCCGGTCAGGAAGGAGAGCGCCGCGAGCAGCCGCGGGTCGGGGAGGAACACCATGAGCAGCGAGGAGGCGGCGAAGCCGATCGCCGAGAGGACGAAGATCCTCCCGGGCGGCCAGCGGTCCACCCACAGGGCCGAGGGGATGGAGGCGAGGACGACCCCGAGGCTCCCCGCGGAGACCACGCGGGCGATGTCCGCGGGCCCGAACCCCGTGGAGCGCAGGTACAGGTTGAGGTGCACCTGGAGGGCCCCGTGGCCCAGGCCCATGAGGAACATCCCGGCCAGGAACCGGCGCGTGTCCGGCGTGGAGGCCGCGGCGGCGCGGACCATGGAGCGGGTGGCGTCGAGGAGCACCCGGAGAGCGTAGCAGGAGTGGGGTGCGGGGGCCCGGGGGCCCCTGCTATACTCCTCCGCCCGACGCGGGGGCCACGGGAGGAGACCAGTCCATGCCGACGGACTTCCGCAGGATCCGCAGCCTCGCCGCCGCCGCCGTCGTCGCCCCCGTCGCCGTGCTCGCCCTCGCGGCGGGGGACAACGCCCCCGAGCTGATCTCCGTGGCCGGCGGCATGTCGGGGGCGAACGGCGAGTGCTACGAGACGTCCGTCTCCAACGACGGGAAGGTCGTGGCCTTCCGCTCCGTCGCCGACAACATCGCCGGCGGCGGCGGCGGGGCCTCGGACCGCATCTACGTCCGGGATCGCTCGGCGGCCGCGACGACCCTCGCCTCCGTCGTCGGTATGCAGCCGTTCGGCGCCGGCTCCTACAACCCCAAGGTCTCCGCCAACGGCCGGTTCGTGCTCTTCCAGACCTACACCCCGGCCATCGACCCGCCGGACTTCACGGGCACAAGCGACCTCTACCTCCTCGACCGGAAGCTGGGAACCCTGAGGGTGGTCTCCCTCAACGCCGGCGGCGAGGTGGGGAACAGCGACACCTTCCTCGACGGGGCGTCGCTCTCGGCCAACGGCCGGTACGCGGCCGTCTACTCGGCCTCCACGAACCTCACGGGCGACGTCGTGAGCGGGAACGACTACCAGGTCTTCCTCCTCGACTTCCGGAAGGGCACCGTCACCCTGGTCTCGAAGTCCGCCATGGGGGTGGCCGGCGACTCCAACAGCGACCAGCCCTCCATCTCCGCGAACGGGCGCTGGGTGGTGTTCGGCTCCTTCGCCTCGAACCTGGTCCCGGGCGGGGTGAACCGCCAGATCTACCGCTACGACGTGAAGCGGAAGGTCCTCCTCCACGCCAGCCCCTCGGCGACGGGCGGGATGGCCGACAACCACTGCTACGGCCCCGTGGTCTCGAACCCGGGGACTGTGGCCTTCACCTCCGCCGCCACGAACTTCTTCGGGATGCCGGACATGGAGGGGGAGTCCGACGCCTTCCTCTTCGATCCGCGCCAGGGCGAGCCGATGCGGCGGCTCTCGGTGACCTCCGCCGGCCTCCGCCCGGCGGGGGACGCGGAGCGCTGCTCCATCTCCCAGTCCGGCACCCTCGTCGCCTTCGACTCGACCCAGCCCCTGGCCGGCATGGAGTTCGGGACCGTCCGCGACGTCTACGCGCTGGACCTGAAGACGTCCACCCTGCGCATCGTCTCGCGCAACGCCATGGGGTTCTCCGCCAACGGCGACAGCACCGTGTACTCCTCCTCCCTCTCGGCGAACGGGAAGTGGCTCGCCTACACGACCGCCGCCACCGACGTCGTGGACGGGGATTTCAACGGGGACGTGCCGGACGTGGTCCTCGTCGATCCGCGGAGGTAGGGGGCGCCCGGGGGGCCCCCCCCGGGGAACGGCCGGCTACTTCCGCCAGCCCCGCCCCGGCGGGGGGCCCTTGGGACCCTTGCCGTGCGAATCGGCCGGGTGGGCGTGTGCGTGCTCGGTGAAACGGACCTGGGGGTCGGGGCCGTCCACGTTCACCACCACCCACGGCGTGTCGTCGGTGATGACGATGTGCGCGGGCCTCGTGCCGACGCTGACCCATCCCCCGCCCCCCATGACCCACCACTCGCCGCGCGACTCGGAGAAGTAGGCCCGGTAGGTGGGGAAGTAGGTGAAGTCGGCGGAGATCCCGACGGAGACCCCGCCGGACGCGTGGCCGCGGCCGTGGCCGCGTCCGCGGCCGGGGTCGTCGCTGATGATGCACCCGGACAGTGCGACCGTGCCGACGGCGGCGAGAACGACGTTGACGACGCGCATGGGACCTCCCTTGTCGGCTCCACCGCAGGAACGCCGGCCGGCGGCGTCCATGGGGTGGAACCCCACGGGCCGGACCGCCGCCCTACCGGTCGTCGCCCGGCTTCTTCTCCGGGTCCTTCTTCCCGTCCTTCTCGCGCTTCTCGTCGGCGTCCTTCTTCTCCTGCTTCTCCCGCTTCTCGTCGGCGTCCCTCTTCTCGTCCCGGGCCTTCCTCTCGGCGGCGGCCCTCTTCTCCTCGTGGGCCCGCTTCTCGTCGGCGGCCTTCTTCTCGGACCGGGCCTTCATCTCGTCGGCGAGCATCTTCTCCTCGTGGGCGCGCTTCTCGGCGATGGCCTTCCTCTCGTCCTCGGCGCGCCTCTCGTTGTGGGCACGCTTCTCCGCGACGGCCTTCCTCTCGTTCTCGGCGCGCTCCTCGTCGGCGGCGCGCTTCCCGGCGAGGTCGCGCCTCTCCTCCTCGGCCCGCTCCTCCTCCTTCCCGCGCCGGGCGTCGTCGCCGCGGCGCTCGCCGTCGCGCCGGCCGTCGTCGCCGGACCTGTCCCATCCGCGCCCCGGGGGCGGGCCCTTGTGTCCGTCGGGCCGCCAGTCCGCGGGGTAGGCCCGGGCGTGCTCGGCGAAACGGGCCTGGGGCCGGGGCCCCCGGATGTTCACGACCACCCACGTGGTCCGCTGGTCGATGACGATGTTCACCGGCCGGGTCCGCCGGCGGCTCCATCCGCCGCCCTCGATGACCCACCACTCGTCGTTGGATTCGCAGTAGTACGCGTGGTGCTCGGGGAAGTAGGTGTAGCTCAGTTCGACGTCGACGGAGACCCCGGACGAGACCCTCGAGTGGCTCGAGGATCCGCGGGATTCGAAGAAGCAGCCCGGCAGGGCCGCGGCGGCGAGGGACGCGGCGA
>CAZWGT010000020.1:0-21367 GCA_964633345.1 uncultured Planctomycetota bacterium | reverse complement strand
ACCCCGGCCTCCGGTCGATCTCCGGCCACTCCCTCATCCACCCCACGGAGCGCCTCGAGGGCGTCGAGTTCTTCACCTTCCTCCGCGACCCGGTCTCGCGCATCGCCTCCGCCTACGCCCACCACGTCCGCGGCAACCGCCGCCTCAGCCGCGGCGAGCCGGTCCTCACCCTGGAGCAGTTCCTGGCGAAGGACCGCCCCGGCGGCTGGCAGACCTTCCAGATCTCCGGAGGCTCCGACCCCGAGAAGGCCAAGGCCATCCTCCGCGACCGCTTCCTCTGCGTCGGCCTCATGGAGCGGTTCGACGAGTCCCTGGCGATCCTCGCCGCCCTGTCCCCGTACCCCATCGACACCCGGTACGTCCGGAAGAACACCGCGCCGAAGGACGACCCCGTGAAGAAGTCCGTCCTCGAGGACCCCGCGAACCGCGCCCTCGTCGAGAGGGCCAACGCCGCCGACCGGGTGCTCTACGACTGGGTCGCCTCGACCCTCTACCCGGAACTCCTCGCGCGGGCGCGGGAGAGGGCCGGCCCCGCCTTCGGGGCGAAGGGGGAGTCGAAGGTGGGGAGCGCCCGCATCCTGCTGTGCCGGGGATGGAACAAGGCCGTCTTCCGCCCCCTCCAGAAATCCGCCCACGCGCTCGGCCTCCGTGACCGGCGGCCCGCCGGCGTTCGGGGGCCGGGGCCCGGGCCGGGATAGGATCCCCGGCTCCACCCGGCGTCCGGAGGAGCCTCCCCCATGGCGCGTTCCCTCATCGTCGGTTCCGGCGGGCAGATCGCCAGCGACCTCATCCCCGCGCTCCACGGGCGCGGCGACGAGGTCCGCATGGTCGACCTCCTCCCCCCGGAGAAGTGCGCCGGGTTCCCCTCCCTCGACGCGTGGTTCCGGGGCCACGGCGCGGCGAACTGGAAGAAGTGGTGGCTGAAGGCCGACGCCTCGAAGGGGGGCGACGTCCCGGCCCTCGTCAACTCCTTCCACCCCGACGAGATCTACCTCCTGACCGCGGTGCTGAGCGCCACGGGGGAGAAGGACCCGGCCCGCTGCTGGGCCGTCAACATGGGCAGCCTCCAGCTCATGCTCGACACCGTCGCCGCCATGAAGGAGCCCCGCCCCCGCCTCGTGTGGCCGTCCTCCATCGCCGCGTACGGACCCATCCCCGGCCTCCCCGGCGGGCTCCCCGACCCCGTCACCGACGACACCCCCGCCTTCCCCGCCACGATGTACGGCGTCACCAAGGTGGCCGGCGAGCTCCTCGGCGCCTGGTACGCCCGCACGGGGAGGTGCGACTTCCGCTCGCTGCGCTTCCCCGGGCTCCTCAACGCCACGCCCCCCGGAGGCGGCACCACCGACTTCGCCAACGAGATGTTCTTCGCCGCCGTGGAGCGGCGCGAGAGCCGCGACTTCCTCCGCGCCGACACGCGCCTGCCCTTCATGTACATGCCCGACGCCGTGCGCTCGCTCCTCGAGCTGGCCGCCGCCGACCCGAAGCGCCTGACGCGCAGGACCTACAACGTCGCGGGCCTCTCCCCCACCGCGCGGGAGATCGCCGACAGCATCGACCGGGACATCGGCCGGATCCACGCGGGGACGCGGTTCAAGGGGGCGTTCCTCCCGGAGGATCCGAGGCAGGCCATCGCCGATTCCTGGCCGAGGACGCTGGACGACTCCTGCGCGAAAAAGGACTGGGGATGGAAGGCCCGTTATGACAATCTCGACGCGATGACCCCGGCCCTCCTCGACGAGATCGCCGCGAAGATCGGGCGGCGCGGTTGACGGCCCCCTTCCGCCGCGTCTGCGTCTTCTGCGGGTCCACCGCGGGGACCCGGCCCGCCTACGCGGCGGCGGCGGCGGCGGCGGGGAGGCTCCTGGCCGAGCGCGGGTACTCCCTCGTCACCGGGGGCGGCCGCTGGGGGATGATGGGGACCGTGACCGACGCGGCCCTGGCCGGCGGCGCCGAGGTCACCGGCGTGATTCCCGGGTTCCTCAAGAACCTCGAGTCCCACCACCGGAAGCTCACGAAGCTCGAGATCGTCGAGTCGATGCACGAGCGCAAGGCCCGCATGGCGGAGCTCGCCGACGCCTTCCTCGTCCTCCCCGGCGCCCTCGGCACCCTGGAGGAGACGCTCGAGATCGCCACGTGGATCCAGCTCGGCCTGCACAAGAAGCCCCTGGGGATCCTGGACGTCGAGGGGTACTACGCCCCGCTTCTCGCGTTCCTCGACCGCTCCGTCGCCGAGGGCTTCCTCCACCCGGTGGTCCGCTCGGTGTTCCTCCACGACACCGACCTCGGGCGCCTGCTGGACGCCATGGCGGCCTTCGAGGCCCCGCCCGTGGAGAAGTGGCTGGAGAAGGGCCGGACGTGAAGTACGGGCCGCCCGCCTCGGCGGCCGAGTGGAAGGCCCTCTCCGCCGCCCTGGGCACCGCCTTCGCCGTGGACGGCAAGGGGGTCCGGCGCTGGATCGCGAAGGCGGGCCGGGGCAACTTCCGCGTGCTGCGGGACGGGCGCACCGTGGTCGCCGGCCTCAACGTCATCCCCATGGGCCAGTGGTTCGGGGGCCGGCGCGTCTCCATGACGGGCATCGCCGGCGTCGCCGTCCCCCCCGAGCACCGGGCGCGGGGGAACGGCTCCGCCCTCATGGCGGCCGCGGTCCGGGAGATCGCCGCGGGGGGGACGGCCCTCTCCGGCCTCTATCCCGCGACGCAGCCGATCTACCGCCGGGTCGGGTACGAGGAGGCCGGGACCCGGACGGTCTGGCGGACGCCGGTCGCCGCCGTCGACGTCCGCGACCGGGAGGGGAGCGTCCGGGAGGCGGGCCCCCGCGACCGCCCCGCGATCCGCCGCCTCTACGGGGACCTCGCCCGATCGTCCGCGGGAGTCCTCGATCGCAGCCCCTACATGTGGTGGCGCGTCCTCGGGCGGAGCGACGGGGCGGTCCGCACCTTCGTCGTGGAGCGGGCGGGACGGGTCGAGGGGTACGCCGTCCTCCAGCAGGAGAAGCGGGCGACGATGCCCCCCTACGACCTGTGGCTCCAGGACTACGCCGTCTCCACGCCGGGCGCCGGCCGCACCCTCCTCTCCTTCCTGGCCGCCCACCGCTCCCTCGCCGGCGACCTCCACTGGGCCGGGGGGCCGTCCGACGCCCTGCTCGCCCTGTTCGGCGACCCCGACGTCCAGGTGAAGAGGACGATGCGGTGGATGCTCCGGATCACCGACCTCCGCCGCGCCGTCGCGGAGCGCGGGTTCCCCGGGGGCCTCGAGGCGGAGGTCCACCTCGAGGTCGAGGACCCCCTCGTCGCGAAGAACGCGGGGCGGTGGATCCTCGCGGTGGGGAACGGCCTGGGACGGCTCGCGCGCGGCGGCCGCGGGAGCGTGAAGACGACCGTCTCCGCCCTCGCCCCGATCTACTCCGGCTTCCGCTCCCCGTCGGAGCAGCGGGCCCTCGGCGGAATCGAGGGGCCCGCCGGGGACCTGAATCAGATGGGGGCGGCCTTCGCGGGCCCGCCCCCATGGAACCGGGAGATGTACTAGTAGACGAGCTGGCCGGCCTTCCTCGCCGTCCAGGGCGCGGTGACAGCCCCGGCGTCCGCGCCCGTGCGGACCCAGACCCGGACCGCGGCCGCGTCCGCCGGGCCGACCTGCAGGCGGGAGGCCTTGAAGCGGACCGTCCCGCGGGCGGGATCCACGACCAGGGTCGCCTTCACGAAGGACTCCCGGGGGCTCCTCCAGGTGAAGACCCCGTTGCGCTCCCTCCAGCCGAGGTCCCCGGCGGGGATGGAGACCAGGGCCGGGCCTCCGGCCGCGCCCATGCCGAGGGAGAAGCCGGCGGTCCTCGGGTCGGGGAGCGTGCCGCCGGCCAGCGGGAGGCAGCCCAGGGACAGGGAGACGGAGTCGGCGGAGACCTTCGCGGAGTCGACCCGCCTCCCGGCGACCATCTCGAGGGAGAGCGAGGCCGGCGTCGCGACGACGGCGGCCGCGGAGGGGGACGAGGGCCCGACGGCGCCGACGGCCCGGACCGTGTAGGAGTAGGTGCGCTCGGCGGCGATCCCCTCGTCGGTCCAGGAGGTGGAGTCCGCCGGCAGGATCTTCACGATGACCGGGAGACCGCCGTCCACGCCGCGGAAGACCTGCATCTGGATCTCGTCGAAGCTGCGGTCCTCCCAGGTGAGGGACACGCTCGTCGCGGACAGAACCTGGGCGGCCAGCGCACCGGGGGCGATCGGGGCGGGGATCGGCAGGGTGGTGACGCCCACGACCGAGGAGAACTTGGACGGGACGCCCTCGTGGATGAGGCGCACGCGGTACTCGTAGTCCGACTCGGGCAGGACGTCGAGGTCGGTCCACTCCGTGACGCCCGGGCCGACGATGGCGACGGTCTCGAAGGAGCCGAAGGGGACGCGCTTCTGGATCTCGAACTCGGCGAGGCCGCCGCTGGGGTCGACCCACGTGAGCGTGACCTGCCGCTGCGCCACGTTGGAGATCCCGAACCCCGCGGGCGGGGACGGGGGGGTGGTGACGGTCACGGAGGCGTTGGAGTCGGAGGGGACGCCGTCGAGCACGGCGGCCACCTGGTACTCGTAGGTGGTCTCCGGGGCCACGGTGTCGTCGGTCCACTGGGTCGTCCCCGCGGGCAGGTAGGCGAGGGAGGCGAAGCCGCCCTCCGTGGTGCCGCGCAGGATCTCGAACTCCGCCAGGCCGCCGTTCGCGTCGCTCCAGGTCAGGGTGACCTGGCGGTCGCTCACCTCCGAGGCCGACAGATCCGAGGGAGGCGCGGTCTGGAGGAGGACGGGCGGGAGGGCCGGCGCGGCCAGGGCCCGCGGGGAGGCGATCCCCACGGCGAGGACGGCGACGCCGATCGAGGCGGCGGAGACGAGCATCCGGGTGAACCGGTTCGACAGGCGCATGGCCCCTCCTTCCGTGCGGAGACACCCCCCGCTCCGAAGAACCACGCGCTCGATGCGCCGCGGCTTCAGGCCCCCCTCAAGCTCGCGGAGGGCAGGTTCGCAACGACCGTGCCATGACGCCCGTCCATGAATTCGCCCCCGGACCTGTAAAAGCCGGGGGCGATTTGTAAGGTCTAATTCACATCCCTGCCTTCGGGGCAGGCCTACCCCTTCAGTTTCCGGATCGCCTCGACGAGGTCCTTCCCGTGGGATTCGACGTTGACCTTCGTCTCCACGAGGCGCACGACGCCCTTGTCGTCCACGACGACGGTGATCCGGTTGGTGTAGGGCTTGTCGGCCATGAGGACGCCGAGGCGTCCGGAGGCGCTCCCGTCGGGGTCGCTCAGGAGGGGGAAGTTCAGGGACTGCTCCCCGGCGAACTTCGCCTGGGAGGCGACGTCGTCGAGGCTCATCCCGAACACCTGCACCCCGAGGCCCTGGAACTCCTTCGCTGCGTCCCGCAGCGAGCAGACCTCGCGGGTTCAGCCGCCGGTGAGGGCCTTGGGGTAGAAGGCGAGCGCGACCCACGACTTCCCGCGGAACGAGGAGAGGCGGACCCCGTTCCCCTGGTGATCGTTGAGTCGGAAGTCCGGCGCCTCGGCGCCGACCGCGACGAGCTTCGATTCCATGGCCTTCTCCTTTCCCGAGTCCTGGGCGAACGCGGCGCCCGCGACCAGCAGGGCGGCGGCGACGGCGGCGAAACGCATGGCGATCCCTCCGGGGTCCGACGCCGGGAGCGTACCGTATGGAGATGCCCGAGCCCCTGACCATCCGCGTCGCCCACTCCCCCGACTCCGACGACGCCTTCATGTTCTGGGCCCTCTCGACGGGGAGGATCCCCACCGGGGACCTCCGCTACGAGCACGTGCTCAAGGACATCGAGACCCTCAACCGCGAGGCCCTGACCGGGACCTACGAGGTGACCGCCCTCTCCTTCCACGCCTACGCGTACCTGGCCGACCGCTACGCGCTGCTCCCCCACGGCGCCTCCTTCGGCGACGGGTACGGGCCGGTCCTCGTGGCCCGCCGGGGCTTCCGCGAGGCCGACCTGTCGGCGGCGGAGGTGGCCATCCCCGGGGAGCGGACGACGGCGGCGCTCGCGCTGAAGCTGTGGCGGAAGGGGCTCCGGACCCGCGTGATGCCCTTCGACGCGATCCAGCCCGCGGTCCTCGCCGGCGAGGTCCCCGCGGGGCTCCTCATCCACGAGGGGCAGCTGACCTACGCCGACGAGGGGCTCGTCAAGATCGTGGACCTCGGCGAGTGGTGGAAGGGGGAGACCGGCCTGCCCCTTCCCCTCGGCGGCAACGGGATCCGCAAGGACCTCGGGGCGCCCCTCATGGCCACGGTCTCCCGCCATCTCCGCGCCTCCATCGCCCACGGCCTGGAGCACCGCGCCGAGGGCCTCGCCCACGCGGAGACCTTCTCCCGGGGCCTGCCGCGGGAGAAGTCCGACCGGTTCGTCGGGATGTACGTGAACGACTGGACCCTCGACTACGGAGAGAAGGGGAGGCGCGCCGTCGCCCTCCTCCTCGAGCGGGGGCACGAAGCGGGGATCCTGAAGGCGAAGGTCGTCCCCGAGTTCACCTCCTAGGCGCGTCCGAACCGGGGACAGCCCCTCCCTCCTCGCTTCGCTCGAAGGGAGGGACAGTCCCCGTCCCCTCCGGCTACACTCTCCCGGGGGAGGGAGCATGGCCGGGGACTGTCCGCGGTGCGGGAAGCCCTTCGTCCGGGGCATGAGTTTCTGCGGGTACTGCGGCGGCGCGCTCCCCACCGCCGCCGCCCCCGACGAGCCCGCCGACGGCCCGCCGCCGGAACTCCCCGATCGCTTCCGCGTGAAGAGGCTCCTCGGCCGCGGGGGCATGGGGCGGGTGTTCCTCTGCGAGGACCGGGACCTCGAGGTCGAGGTGGCGGTGAAGGTCCTCCCCGAGGAGCTGGTGCGGGAGGAGAAGGCCCTCGAGGCCATCGCCCGGGAGGCGAAGCTCTCGGCGAAGCTCCGCGGCTGCCCGGGGATCCTCCAGCTCTACGAGTTCGGGCGCCACGGCGGGACCGGGTACCTCGTGATGGAGTACGCCCCCGGCGGATCCCTCCACAACCTCGTCCAGGCCCGCGGCGCGCTGCCCGAGGGGGAGTGCCGCGCCCTCGGCGCCGGGGTGGCCGACGCGCTGGCCTTCGCCCACGAGCGGAGGATCCTCCACCGGGACGTGAAGCCGGGGAACGTGCTCCTCTCCGCGGAGGCGGAGGCGCGCGTGGGGGACTTCGGCCTCGCCCGGGTCGCCGCCTCGACGACCTCGCGGGCGAGCACGGGGGGCATCGTCGGAACCCCCATCTACCTCCCCCCCGAGGTCCTCCAGCGGCAGAAGGCCGACCACCGGGGCGACCTCTACTCCCTCGGCTGCATGCTCTACGAGATGGCCGCCGGCGCCCCCCCCTTCGCGGGCACCTTCGCCGAGGTGGCCATGGCCAAGTCGAGGAGGGACGCGAGGCTCCCCGACCCCCGGGAGGTGAAGGAGGGGATCTCCTCCGACTACGCCGACGTGGTCCGCCGGCTGATGGCCTTCGATCCCCTGGAGCGCTGGTCCGACGGGAAGGTCGTGGCCGCCATCCTCCGCGGCGAGGCGCCGCTGCCCGCGTCGTCCTCGCGCCGGGAGGCGCTGCTCGCCCCCCTGCCCGTGGAGCCCGCCGTCCGCGGCCTCCCCTCGCCGAGCCACCCCTCCCGCGGCGGCCGGCCGCTGCCCGCGGGGTTCGCGGAGCACGGGGGGCGCCTGTGGTGCCTGAAGGACGGCGCCGAGATGGCCTTCGTCCCCGCCGGCCCCTTCACCATGGGCTCCGACCACGGCGCCGCCGACGAGGCGCCGGCCCGGGAGGTGTTCCTCTCGGACTTCCTCGTGGACCGCCACGAGGTCACCGTCTTCCAGTTCGCGCGCTTCTGCCGGGAGACCGGCCGCGCCATGCCGGAGCAGCCCGCGGATTCCAACGACCGCCACCCCGTCGTGAACGTCACCTGGCCGGAGGCGAGGGCCTACGCCGAGTGGGCGGGCAAGTGCCTGCCGACCGAGGCCCAGTGGGAGAAGGCCGCCCGGGGGACCGACGCCCGCGCCTTCCCCTGGGGGAACGAGCCCCCCGACGAGGACCGGGCCCGCCACCGCGACCCCTCGGGGGAGGGGACCTCCGCCGTCGGATCCCACCCCGCGGGGCGCAGCCCCTACGGCGTGCTCGACATGCTGGGCAACGCCTGGGAGTGGGTGGCCGACTGGTACGCGGCCGACGCCTTCGCGCGCGGCGCGGCCAGGGACCCCATCGGGCCCGTGGAGGGGGCCTCGCGCGTCCTCCGGGGCGGCGTCTGGGACGACCGGGACTCGGGGCTGCGCGTCACGCGCCGCCGCCGCAGCCGCCCGGAGTCCCGCTACGACTTCGTGGGGTTCCGCTGCGTGAAGGAGTAGGCGGCGGCGTCGTCTATCATCCCCCCCATCGCCGACCCCGCCCCCCTCCCGCCCGCCCCGCCACGGAAGTGGCCCTCGAAGCTCCGCGGGTGGCTGCGGCGCGCGGCCATCGCGGCCTGCTTCGCCGTCGGCGGCGCCCCGTGGCCCCACCCCGCCCTCCCCCTCGCGCTGATCGCCGCCGGCGGCCTCCTCCACTTCCTGGCCAAGGGGTACCTCGTCCGGCGGAGGGAGGTCACGCGCCGCGGACCGTATCGCTGGGTGAGACACCCGTTCTACCTCGCCAACCTCCTCCTCGAGATCGGGCTGCTCCTCTTCGCCGGGGCGTGGTGGGCGGTGCCCGTCTACCTCGCCGTGGCCCACGTCGCCTACAACGCGACCATGGACGAGGAGGAGGCCGACCTCGCCGGGCTCCACGGCGAACGGTGGAGGGAGTACGCGGACCGGGTCCCCCGCCTCGTTCCCCGCCGCGCCCCCTGCCCGCCCGCGCCGGGGCCGGGCTTCTCGCTGCTGAACCTCGTCTACGAGCGGGAGATCCCCCGCCTCATGCGGCTCCTCTCCCTGCCGCTGGGCCTCTCGTGGTGGCACGAGTTCCGCGGGGTGCCGGGCCCCGTCCTCGAGCGCGCGATCTCCCCCCTCTCCGCGAGGTTCCTCATCCTCTTCGCGGGGATCCAGCTCTCGTCCTGGTTCGTCGCGGCGCTCATCAACGCCCGGCGCCTCGACGGCAAGCCGCGCTTCCCCGCCCGCGAGTAGGCGTCATCCCTCGTCCACGGCGAGGCAGGTGAGGGTCTCCTCCACCCCGGGGAGGGGCTGGATCTGCGCCGTCACCAGGTCCCCGAGGGAGCGCACGCTCTGCGATTCCACGACGGCGACGGCGTCGTAGGGCCCGAACGTGGCGTTGGCGGTCACGACCCCCTTCAGCCGGCGGAGGTTCCTCACGACCTCCTGGACCTCCCCGGCGCGGGCGTTGACGAGGACGAATCCCTTCATGGCGCTCCTCCTATCCCCCGTCCGCGGGGGCGGCCCGGAGGTAGACGGCCCAGTAGACCGCCGCCACGCAGACCGCGCCGCCCACGACGTAGCCGAGGGTCACCGGCACGAGGTTGTTCGCGAGGAAGGCGGCCGCGTTGACGGAATCGAAGTCCCCGGGGGACCTCCCCGCCGCGGCCCAGAAGGCCGGGTCCGCCCCGGCCCGGACCATCATCCCGTAGGGGACGAAGTACATGTTGGCCACGGAGTGCTCGAACCCCGCCGCCACGAAGGCGGCCACGGGCAGGGTGAGGGCGGCGATCTTGTCGAGCGTGGATCGGGCGCTGTAGGTCAGCCAGACCGCCAGGCAGACCAGCGCGTTGCAGAGGATCCCCAGCGCGAAGGCCTGCACGAAACCCATCTCGCACTTCGCCTTCGCGGTGGAGAGGGCCGTCAGGCCCACGGCCCCGGAGGCGAAGAGGTGCTGCTTCCCCGCGAAGACCATCCCCGCGGTGGCCACGGAGCCGACGAGGTTCCCCGCGTAGACGACGGCCCAGTTCCGCAGCAGCGAGGCCGTGCCGACCTTGCCGCTGGCCCACGCCATCACGATGAGGGTGTTGCCGGTGAACAGCTCCGCGCCGCCCACGACGACCAGGGTCAGGCCGAGGGAGAACACAAGGCCCGCGAGCAGGCGCTGGATCCCCCAGGGGACCGTCGCGGTGAAGGCGCGGGCCCCCGCGGCGTCCGTCACGGCCGCCCCGCCGGTGGAGACGGTCGTGGCGAAGAGCGCGCCGAGGGCGATGAAGGCGCCGGCGAGGACCGCCAGGAGGAAGACCTTCGGGAGGGGGGTCTCCGCCTTGCGGACGCCGGTGTACTCCGCCCGCGTCGCCATCTCGGGGGGCAGGAGCGCGTCGATCCGGATCTCGGGGGTCAGGGGCCACCGTCGTCGTCGCCGGCGAGAGGCGTCCGATCCTAGTCCGGGACGGGGGCGCCGCGCGGGGGGAAGGGAGGGGCCGGCGTGACCCGATCACCCCCCGCCGCCCTTGGACGCGCGCCCCCTTTCGGCGAGACTGCCCCGATGCCGAGGAAGCCCCGCCTCCGCCAGCACCCCCCCGTCCGCCGGATCGCGGTCTCCACCGGCGGCGGCGACGCCCCGGGCCTGAACGCCGTCATCCGCGCGGTCACCATCGCCGCCCTCCACCGCGGGTGGGAGTGCGTCGGGATCCGGGACGGGTACAACGGCCTCCTCGCCCCCGGGAATTACCCCTACGGCGGGCTCGTCCGCCTGAACCGGGAGACGGTCAAGGGGATCACCCACCTCGGCGGGACGATCCTCGGCACCACCAACCGGGGCAGCCCCTTCGCCTACCCGGTGAAGGGGGCCGACGGGACCGTCGTGGAGGAGGACATCAGCGACGGGCTCGTCGCGTCCCTGCGCCGGGAGGAGGTGGACGCCCTCGTCTCCATCGGCGGCGACGGCTCGCTGGCCATCGCCCACCGGCTGGCCGCCAAGGGGGTGCGCGTCATCGGGGTGCCCAAGACCATCGACAACGACCTCGACCGGACCGTGGTGACCTTCGGCTTCGACACGGCCGTCTCCTTCGCCACGGAGTGCGTGGACCGACTGCACGCCACCGCGGAGGCCCACCGCCGGATCATGGTCGTCGAGGTGATGGGCCGCTACGCGGGCTGGATCGCCCTGAACACCGGCGTTTCCGGAGGCGCCCACGGGATCCTCCTCCCCGAGATCCCCTACGACGCGCGGAAGCTGGCGGCCCGCATCGCCGAGCGCTTCCACGGCATCGGGGGCTTCGCCATCGTGGTCGTGGCCGAGGGGGCGCGGCCCGTGGGCGGCTCCCACACCGTGAAGGAGAAGCAGGCCGGGAGGTCGGAGCGCCTCGGGGGGATCGGCGAGAAGGTCGCCCGGGAGCTCGAGGAGCTGACCGGCCGCGAGGCCCGCCACGTCGTCCTCGGCCACCTGCTGCGCGGGGGGAGCCCGACGACCTTCGACCGCCTTCTGTCGCTGCGGTTCGGCGCGGCGGCGGTCCGCGCCATCGCCGACGGCCACGACGACGTGATGGTCGCCCTCGACCCGCCCACGGTCCGCCTCGTCCCCCTGGCCGAGGTCTCCGGGCGCATGAAGACCGTGGACCTCGACTCCGACACGGTGCAGACGGCCCGGGAGCTGGGGATCTCGTTCGGCGATTGACTCACCCGAGCGCCTTCGTCACCAGCGACGACAGCGGGAGGTCCGCGAGGTCCTCCGCCGCCGCGAACACCGAATCCTCCGGGCGCGCCGGGCGCCGGCCCACGGAGCGCGCGTCGTAGGCCTCCAGGGTGATGCGCCGGTCGAGGATCGAGTGGCGGACCTTCCGCCGCAGCGCGCCGATCTCCCAGCGCCCGCCGAGACGCTCGTGGAGGAGGGTGCCCAGGGCGGCGACGGGGTCGGCGTCCTCCCCCACCTCCGCGGTCGGCAGTTCGTACATGCCCGACAGCTGCCCCCCGTCCGGGCGGCGGAGCAGCAGCGTGCGCCCCTTCCCGTCCCGCACGAGGGCGGCGGCCATGCGCACCGCCACGGGCCTGCGGCGCGGCGGGATCTCCGGCAGGGACTCCTCGATCCCCGCCGCGCGGGCGGCGCAGTCCGCCGACAGCGGGCAGAGGAGGCAGCGGGGGCTTCCCGGGACGCAGACCATGGCCCCGAGTTCCATCAGCCCCTCGTTCCACTCCCCCGCGCCGTCGGCCGGGACGAGGTCCGCCGCGAGTTCCCGGATCCGCTTCGCCGCCTCGCCCTTGCGAGGGTCGCCCCTCACGGCGAAGAGGCGCGCGAGGACGCGGGCGACGTTCCCGTCCACGAGCGGAATCGGGAGTCCCAGGGCCAGCGACCCGACCGCCCCCGCGGTGTACTCCCCCACTCCCGGCAGCGCCCGGAGGGAGGCCTCGTCGGAGGGGAAGGGACCGTCGCCGATGGCCTTCGCCGCGGCGTGCAGGCGCCGGGCCCGCCCGTAGTAGCCGAGGCCGCTCCACGCGGCCAGCACCTCCCTCTCCGTCGAACGCGCCATGGACGCCGGGGTGGGCCAGCGCGCGAGGAACGCGTCGAAGCGCGGGGCCACGACCTCGACGCGCGTCTGCTGGAGCATGATCTCGGACACGAGGACCGCCCAGGGGTCGCGGGGCTCCCGCCGCCAGGGGAGGTCCCGGCGGTTCGCCCGGAACCAAGCCGCGAGCCGCCGCCGCAGGCGGTCAGCGTCCGGGGAGGCCACGGAACAGGGTCGACTTCGACCGCTCGTAGAGCAGCTTCCCCTCGATGAAGGCCATGTCCACCACCGTGCGGTAGTGGAACGGATCCCCGTCGAGCACGATGAGATCGGCGTCCTTGCCCGGGTCGATGGAACCGAGGCGGTCCGCGACCCCCAGCGCCTCGGCGGCGCCGAGGGTCATCGAGCGCAGGACCTCCGCCTCCGAGGCGCCGCCGCGGATGGCGAAGCACCCCTCGATGGGGAGGTTCATGAGGTCCCGGCCCGCGAGGCCCCCCATGGTGAGGCCGCCGCCGATCATCCCCGGCCCGCCCGGGGGCTGGAGGCAGAAGCGGGCGCCGGCCTTCTCGAGGATCGCGGCCACGCGGATGTTCCCCCCGTTGGGCCCGTCGATGGCCGGGTTGCGGGACTTGTTCCGCGGGGTCACGACGCTGGTCGCGCCGACCCGCGCCAGGGCCTCGGCGGCGAGCCACGCCTCGTGGGCGTCCTCGACGACGAGCCTGAGGCCGTGGGTCTCCGCGAGGCGGATCGCGTCGAGGATCTCCTCCCTCCGCACCGCCGGGACGCGGACGGGGATCTCGCGCCGGAGGAGGGCGAGGATCTCCGCCGGCACGTTCCCCCGCGGCGGCTCCCTCTTCAGGCGCCGCGCCTCCTCGGCGTCCCGGAGGGCCTTCGCCCCGCCGCGCAGAAGGTCCTCGAACTGCATCCGGTCCGTGGCGGTCCCGCGGGACCAGTTCACCCAGACGGCGGCGTTCTCCTTCACCACCATGCGCCCCGCGTCCCCCAGCGCCGGGCGGAGCACCGCCGACTGCCCGGTCCAGAAGCCGCGGTTCGTCGAGGCGTTGAACAGGGCGGTGATCCCCGACCCGAGGGCGACCTCGTTCGCGCGGGAGAAGGGGTCGAGGCAGTCGCGGTAGAGGGAACCGGGGCGCACGCCGCCCTGGACGAGGCCGATGGGCTCGGCGTCGGCGGCGACGAACCCGGGGAGGAGCCGCTTGCCGGCGAGGTCGATGACCCGGGCCCCGTCGGGCACGGCGAGGTCCACCCCGGCCTTCCAGACCTTCCCGTCCCGGACGAGCACCGTGCCCCGGCGGTAGACCGGGCCGGAGACCGTGTGCACGTCGGCGCCGACGAGGGCGGTGACCCCGTCGCCGGGCCGGACCCGGGGCGGGGCGGGGCGGCCGCCCGTCCCCTCCCCCTCCGCCAGGGCGGGGGCCGCGGCGAGGAGCAGGGCCAGGAGCGCGCGGATCGGCCTCACCGCCGCTCCTTCCCGGCGAACCACGCCGTGCGCAGCCGGGTCGCGGGCTCCAGCGGATCCCCGTCGAACAGCAGCAGGTCCGCGGGGCGGCCCGCGGCGACGGTCCCCGCCGTCGATTCCAGGCCGAGGATCCGCGCCCCCTCGAGGGAGAGCCCCCGGACCGCGGCGGCCCGCGGGAACCCCGCCCGCACGAGCAGGCCGACCTCGGCCCGGAAGGCGGCGAGGCCCCGGCGGCTCTCGTCCCTCGGCAGCAGGGCGACGGGGCAGCCGGCCGCCTCGAAGACGGCGGCGGGGTTCACGCGGTCGAGGCTCCCCGGGGCGTTCGGCGTGCCGGGCTCGAGGAGGACCGCCGCCCCGGCGCCCGAGAGGCGGGGGGCGGCGCGCCAGGCGTCGCCGGAGACCCGGAAGGCGAGGCGGAGGCGGAACGGGGCGAGGACGTCGAGGGCGCGCTCGGCGTCGGCGGCGCTCCCGGCGACGACGACGACCCGGACCTTCCGGCGGAGCGCGTCGCGCACCACGGCGGTGCGCGGCTCGGACTTGACGGGCTTCGGGGCCTCCGGCGGCTTCCCCGGGTCCCCCTTCACCGGGGCCGCGGGGACGGGCTTCGCCTCCTTCTCCGCGGCGGCCTTCTCCTTCTGCCAGGCCTCCGTCGCCTGCTGGAACTGCTTCTCCAGCGCCGCCTTCCTCGCCTCGAACTCCGCCGACGCCGCGCGGAAGGCCGCCTGCTCCTTCTCCGCGCGGTCCTCGGCCTCGACCTCCTTCCTCGCGGCGTCCAGCGCGCCGGCGAGGCCCTTCGCCCAGCCCGTGGAGGGATCGACGTCCACGCGGAGGAACCGCCCGTCGGGGACGAGGAAGGCCGGGGTCCCCGCCGCCGACGGGCGGGCGGCCCTTCCCTCCCCGCCCGGGGCGCCGGGGCCGGGGAGGAGGCCGAGGATCGCGATCCCCTCCCGCGCCGCGTTCTCCATGGCCGCCGCCGCGGGGGGGCACTCCTCCTCCACGGTCTCTCCCGGCGTCGGGCGGTCGGCCGCGCCCTGGGGCCCGGGGAGGCCGAGGCGCGTGGCCGCGACCACGGACGCGGGCATCACGGTGCCCCCCGCCGCGTCCACGACGGCGAGACCCGCGGGGATCGGGGTCGAGGCCGCCGGCCCCGCCGCCTCGATCCTCCCGTCGCGCACGACCACCACGGCGTCGGGGATCACGGTCCCGTCCCCCGTCTCGAGGCGCGCTCCGCGCAGGGCGAAGGCCGAGGGCCCCTCCTCCCCGCCCGCGAGGGCGAGGGCGGCGGAAAGGGCCAGCGGGAGGGCGCGGGGGATCAATAGCGCCTCCCTTCCTTCTCCGGGTCGTAGGCGACCTTGCCGTCCACCCAGACGAGGATCGCGCCATTGCGCATGTCGAAGGGGTCCCCGGGGAAGCAGGAGAAGTCGGCGTCCTTGCCCGCCTCGATGGACCCGAGCCGGTCGCCCATGCCGATCTGGCGCGCCGGGATCGAGGTGACGGAGGCCATGGCGTGCTCCTGCGGCAGGCCGTAGCGCACCGCCATGGCCACCTGGAGCGGGAGCTCCTCCTGGGGGACGACGGGGGCGTCGGTGTTGAGGGAGAGGTTCACGGTCCCCCTGCGGAACCACCCGGCCGCCTGCCCCTCGACGCTGGCCGTCTCGGGGTCGTACCAGTAGGTCCTCGGCCCGATGTTCACCATCATCCCCCGCTCCGCCAGAGGCTCCGCCCCGCGGAAGCCGAGGAAGTCCCCGTGGGTCAGGATGGTGTCCACCTTCATCTCGTCCACGAGGATGCGCATCGTGGCCTGCACCCCCTGGACGTGGGCGGTGTGGACGATGACGGGCCACTTCCGGGCGAAGAGGCCGCGGAAGTTCTCCATGCGGGGGTCGAGGGCGGGCTTCACCCTCGTCCTGCCCGCCTCGAAGTCGGACCAGGCGGCGGCGTAGGCCCGTCCCTTCTCCATCATCGAGCGGATGAGGTGGTTCATGCCCATGCGGCCGGAGCCGACGTCGCCCCCCCGCTCGGGGTTGCCGAGCTGCGCGATCTTGAGCGCTCCCGGGTAGCGGACGAGGACCTCCTCGAGGGTCCGGCCCCCCGTCTTCATCAGCGTGCCCCACCCGCCGGAGTTGGTCCCGGAGCCGGGGATGAAGTTGATGGTGGTGACGCCGCCGGCCCTCGCCCAGCGCAGGGCGTCGTTGTCCGGCGAGACGTTGTCGAGGGTGCGCAGGTCGGGGTTCGTCGGGTAGGTCATGTCGTTGATGTCCCCTCCCCCGACGTGGGAGTGGAGATCGATGAACCCCGGCACGAGCCAGTTCGGCCGGAGGTCGCGGAGCGGCGCCCCCTCGGGGATCCTCTTCGCGTCGAAAGGGCCGGCGTAGAGGAACTTCCCGTCCTTCACCACCACGAGGCCGTCGTCCACGACGCCCGCGGTGCCCTCCGTCAGGACCTTGCCGGCGCGGACGGCGAAGACGGGTGGATCCTCGGCGGCGGCCCCCGGGACGAGGAGCAGGCCGAGGAGGAGGGCGCTAGTCCGCACCGCCCACCGCCTTCCCGTCCACGTAGACCGCCTGGACGCGGGTCGCCGCGCCGAAGGGGTCGCCGGAGAGGACGACGAGGTCGGCGTCCTTGCCGGGCTCCAGGGATCCGACCCGGTCGGCCACGCCGAGGAGGCGCGCCCCGTCGAGGGTCAGCGCCCGCACCGCGGCCGAGGGGCCGAGACCGTGGCGGACCGCCCACGCCGCGAGCATCGGGAGGTCCCGCGCCCCGGCGGCGGCGTCGCTGGCGAAGCCGAACGGGACCCCGGCGGTCGCGAGCGAGCGGGCCGCGTTGACGGTCCTTCCCTCCGTGACGTACACCACGCGGGGCCCCAGCAGGACACCGACGTCGGCCTTCTTCAGGTCCGCGCCGGCGCGCCACGCCTCGTCCCCGCCCACGATGACGAGCCCGACCTTCGCCTCCTCCTTCACGACCTTCAGAGCGCCCAGCACCTCCGCCGCCGCGTGGGCCCGGCAGAAGATCGGCGACTTCCTGCGGAAGACGTCCCGCCACGGCTCGAGGGCGAGGTTGATCCCGGGCTTCGCAGGCTCCTTCGGCTCCACCAGTTCCGGCTTCGGCTCCTCCTTCTTCGGTTCTTCCTTCTTCACGTCTTCCTTCTTCACGTCTTCCTTCTTCAACTCCTCCTTCTTCGGCTCCGGCTTCTTCTCCTCGTCGCGCTTCTTCTTCGCGGCCTCCCAGTCCTTCTTCGCCTTCTCGTAGTCCTTGAGGTCCTTCTCGTACTTCTCCAGGGACTCGTGGTACTGCTGCGCCCCCTTGATGGTGTCGCGCAGGGCCTGCAGCGCCGCCGGCAGGTCCGGGACGCCGGCGAGGGAGACCTCGATGCCGGCGACCTCGCGGAGGGTGCGCGCCGCCATGTCCCCTCCCGCGGTCTTGACGACGGAGGGGGTCCCCACCACGAGGCCGTTCCCTCCCGGCGAGACGAGGGCGGTGGTGATCCCGGCCCCGAGGGCCGAGGCGAACGAGGGGTCGTCGGGCACGAGGGCCTTCGAGGCCGGCGTCGCCGTCGTGAGGTTTCCGCCCCCGCCGCCCTGGGCGCGGAGGCCGAGACGGCCGTGGCCGTCCACGAACCCCGGGAGGATGACGGCGCCGGGCCGGTCGAGGACCCTCGCCCCCGAGGGGACGCCGACGACGGGCCCGACCTCGACGATCTTCCCGTTCTCGATGGCGACCGCCCCCGGCGCGAAGACCTCCCCGGTCCCCGTGTGGACCATCGCGGCGCGGAGGACGAGGAGCCCGCCCGGGGCCGCGCGCCGCCAGGCCACGACCCCGTCCACGACGGTCAGGAGGGCGGTGGTCCGCACGTCGAAGGGGTCCCCGCCGTAGACCGCGAAGTCGGCGTCCTTCCCGGGGACGAGGCTCCCGACCCTGGCCTCGACGCCGAGGATGCGGGCCGCGTCCAGGGTGACCGCGCGGATCGCCCTCTCCGGGGAGAGGCCGTGGCGCACGTGGGCCGCCGCCACGAGGAGGAGGTCGCCGAGGGCCTCGTCCCGGGCGCCGATGGCGAAGGGCACGCCGCGCTTCTCGAGGATCGCCGGGTTGCGCATCGCGGCCGCGCGCCGCTCCGCGTCCTCGGGGTTCCACGGGTCGTCCACGGCGCCCGGCACGAAGGGGGATTCCAGGGCGACGGAGGCCCCGCTCCCGTGGAGGGCGTCGGCCAGCAGGCCCGCGTCCCGCCCCCCGGACAGGACGAGCCGGACGCCGGCCTCCCTGGCCAGCGCGAGGGCCGCCTCGATGTCGGCGGCCTCGTCGGCGCGCAGGCGCAGCGGCTCCTTCCCCGAGGCGACCGCGCCGAGGGGGCCCTCCCGCCCCTTCGCCCCGGCCAGCGCCTCGCGCAGCATCGCCACGGCCGCCATGCGGGAGCCCGGCGACTGGGGCCGGACGGGGAGCAGCGGGTGGGCCACGGGGTCCGGGGAGGAGGGGGCGTCGAAGAGGGAGGGGGGGTTGCGGGCCGGGTCCCCGACGGAGCCGCAGAGCCCTTCGCGGGCCTTGAGGGTCCTCGCCTCCGGCGAGGCGCCGGCCATCTTCACCACGGCGCCCTGCCCGCCGATGACGCGCCGCCGCCCCGCGTCGAGGAAGGCCGTCGTGACGCCCCCCTCGAGGGCCCCCTTCTGGGGGCGGAAGAAGTCGAAGCCGTCGATGGCGCGCACTTCCGGAGCCATGCTCTCCGGCACCCCGGCACCCGGGGCCGCCAGCCCCGATCCGACGGCGACGAGGCCGGGCAGGATCACCGCGTGGGGCCCGAGGTCGAGGACCTCCGCCCCCCCGGCCGCCACGTCCTGCGCCTTCCCGACGGCGACGATCTTCCCGTCCCGGCAGAGGATCGCCCCGGGGGAGATCGGCTCCCCCTCCACCGGAACGACGGTGCCGGCGCGCACGAGGAGGTCCTTCCCCCCGTCGGCCCCCGCGGGGGCGGCGAGCAGGGCCGCGGCCAGGATCACGAGGGTCCTCACTTGGCCTTCTCCCCCTCGACGAGCCGCTTCAGCTTGCGGTCGTCCTTGCGCTCGTAGACGACCTCCCCCTCGAGCAGGACCCGGTCCACCCAGGTCGCCGAGGAGAGGGGATCCCCCGTGAGCACGAGGAGGTTGGCGTCCTTGCCCTTCTCGAGGGAGCCGACGCGGTCGGCGATCCCCAGGAACCGCGCCGGGTCGAGGGTGATCGAGCGGAGCGCGTCCTCCCGCGGCACCCCCTGGCGCACCGCCGTCGCCGCCTGGTACCAGGGGTAGCGCGAGGGGGCGGCCGATTCGTCCGAGGTCAGGGCGAACCGCACCCCGGCGCGGTGCAGGATCCCCGCGACCTCGCGGACCGCCTCCTCGTCGAGGTCCTCGTCGCGGTCCACGACCTCGAGCACGGGGTCGAGGGCGTAGAGCACCGCGCCGGGCCCGGCGGCGTCCTGCCGCGCGCGGAGCATCGCCGCGGCGCGCCAGGCGTCGGGGCCGAGCACGAAGCGCGCTTGGATCCCCCGCTCGTCGGCGAGGGCGAAGGCGTTGCGGGCGTCCATGGCCAGGGGGGCGTAGATGAAGGCGGTCAGGCGCCCGTCGAGGAGGTCGAGGAGGCCCTGGCGGCGCGCGTCGTCCCCCTCCCCGGCGTCGGAGGCGCCGGTGGCCCCCTCGGCGCGGCGGCGGTCGGCGGCCTCCCGGGAGTCCGCGGCGTCCTTCATCGCGCGGCGGATGGCGGCGAGCTGCCCGGCCCGGGTCGAGTTCCGCACGGGGTCGAGGGAGATCTTCAGGCCCGCGGCGCGGCGCACGAGCATCTCCTCCACGGTGCGGCCCCTCGGCTTCACGACGATCCCCTGGCCGCCGATCTGGGTGTCGTTGCCCGGGACGATCATCAGCGTCGTGACCCCCTCGCGGAGCTGGTCCTCGACGGCCGGGGCCGAGGGGTCGAGGGAATCCAGCGTCGAGACGAAGGGGACCACGGGCTGCATCTCGTTCCCGCGGTCGAGGCCCGCCTGGGAGTGGGCCTCCACGAACCCGGGGCAGATCCAGCCGTCGCCGGCGTCGATCACGCGGGCGAGCGGGGGAATCTCCACCTTCCCCACGGCCTCGATCTTCCCCCCGCGCACGAGGACGACGCCGTCCTCCACGGGCGGGCCCGAGACCACGAGGATGCGCCGCGCCTTCACGGCGAGGACCTCCTCCTCCGCCGGGGCGGGGGCCGCCGCCAGGAGCGCCGCCGCGGCCGCGAGCGCGATCGTTTCCTTCCTCACCGGGACGCCTCCGATTCGTACGCCGCCTCGCCGTCCACCACCACGAGCCGCACCCTCGAGGACGGCTCCAGCGGGTCCCCGTCGAACACGACGAGGTCCCCGTCCCGGCCCGGCTCGAGGGTCCCGACGCGGGCCCCGACGCCGCAGATCGCCGCCGCCTCCGAGGTCACGGCGCGGAGCGCGGCGTCCCGCGCGAGCCCCCACCGCGCCGCCAGGGAGGCCTGGTCGCGGAGGCCGGCGGAGCTCCCCCCCGCCGAGAGGGCGACGCGGACCCCGGCACGGTGGAGCGCGCCGGCGTTGTCCATGGCCGGGTCCGTGAACTCGATCCCGCGGCCCGACACCGGGTAGGAGAGGGGCCCCACGACGCAGGGGATCCCCGCCTTCGCCAGGCGCTCCGCCATCTTCCAGCCCTCGGCTCCCCCCTCGACCACGGGGGAGAAGCCGAAGTCGGCCTTCACGCGGAGCACGGTCCCGAGGTCCTCCTCGGTGCGGGCGAGGATCCGCACGGGGATCTCCCCCGCCGCGGCGCGGGCCATGGCGGCGAGGTCGGCGTCGGCGGATCCCGGGCCCGCGGCCCGGCCGAGGATCCAGGCGTCGCGGAACACCGCCAGCACCCCCATGCGCGTCGTCGGGCGGCGGGCGTAGATGGAGAAGGGGACGCCGCGCGCGGGGAAGTTCCCCGCCGAGGGGTCGGAGCCGAAGGAGAGGCGCAGCGCCGCGTCGGCGAGGACGACCCGGGGCGCCCCGGCCGGGCCGGGGGCGGTCTTCACCACGGACGCCACGCCCCCGACCACGGAGGCGCTGCCGGGCCCGAGGAACAGCGTCGTGACCCCGGAGCGGAGCGCGCGGCGGACCTCGCGGGAGGAGGGGTCGAAGGCGCGCAGCGCCCGCACGTTGGGGGTCACCTCGCGGGTCATCTCGGAATCGGGGCCGGCCAGCCCCGTCGTGGACGCGGCGTCCACGAGGCCCGGCGTCGCCCACGCCTCCGGCAGGTCCACCACGCGGCCGGGCCCGGCGGGGATCGCGAGGTCCTTCCCCACGGCCGCGACCTTGCCCTTCTCGAGGAGGACCACGCCCGGGGAGAGGACCTCCCTCCCGGTGAAGAGGCGCCCGACCCGGACCGCCCGGATCGGCTCCGGGGGCGGCGCGGGCACGAGGGCCAGCGCGAGGGCGAGGCAGGAGAGCCTGAGGGCGTCACTCACGGCGCCCCCTCCCCCGGACGGGCTCCCCGCCGGCCAGGACGCCGAGGA
>CAZWGT010000019.1:0-21585 GCA_964633345.1 uncultured Planctomycetota bacterium | reverse complement strand
GCTGGCGAGCGCGCGGGGCTTCGAGTCGCCGTCCGAGCGCGCGGAGAAGACGCCGCTGTTCGGCTACAAGCCGGTGGCACCGGTCGACGCGACGCGCGACGCGCCGACCGAGACCTTCGATCTCAGCACGGCGCCCGATGGCAGCACGGCGCGCTTCCGGCCGCGCCCACCCGGCACTGCGGCGCCCGGAGACGCGTCCGCGCGGCCGGTACTGATCGAGCCGAGCGTCGACCTCGACGAGCCGCCGACGGACGAGGCGCAGACGCGCGAGCAGGTCGCGCCACCGCCGCCGCCGCCGCCGCCGCGTCGCCCGTCGACGCCCGCGGCCAAGCCTGCGTGGGCGGACCTGAGCGACGAGCTGGCCGAGGTGCGCTTCTTCGTCGACCAGGGGCTCGACGACGACGCGCGCACGACGCTGGCGGAGCTGCAGCGCCGCTACCCCGGTCATCCCGACGTCGAGGCGCTGCGCGCCGAGGTCGAGCAGGACACCGCGCCGCCGCAGCAACACTCCGGCGCCCAGCCGCTCGTCACGGTCGCCGAGGACGAGGACGAGGACGCGTACTTGGCGGGGATCTTCGGCGACGCGCCCAAGCGCAAGAAGAAGGAGAAGGTGCCCGAGATCCGCACCGCCGAGGGCGCGGATCCGGCCGACGCGGCCTCCGCCTACGACCTCGGCGGGCGGCCCGCGACGGCGCGGGCGCGGTTCCAGGTGAAGGCGGACGCGGCGTGGTGCGTCGTCGGCGTCGCGAGCATGATCGCCAAGTACCTCCGCGAGGTCCACATGGCCGCCCTGAACGCGTGGTTCCTCCGTGAGGCCCCGGGGGTGCGCCCGACGGCGGGCTACTGGTCCGACGGCCTGCGGTTCCTCGGGGAGACGGCGGAGGCGCGGACGAGGCTCCGCGTGGACGACAACGTCCTCGTGCGGAGGAAGTAGGGAGGGGTCAGACCCCTTCGGTCTGGGGTCTGACCCCTCCGCCTCGGCGGCTGTATCCCCTCGGCCCTCGATCCGCCCGTTCGGTTCTTCGCCTCGGGCGACGTCCCGGCACCCTTTCGTTGACGTTCGATCCCGCCCGGGAGGGGAGCGTCCGCGCAGCGGACGCCTCCCCTGCCGGGCGGAAGCCGTGACTTGCTAGACCGATGGGGCCCGACCCCGCCGTCCGCCTCCCCCCCGTACGGTATGATCCCCCTTTCCGGAGGGACCCCCATGGCGCCGTCGGAATCCGACCGCCGCGACTACCCGCGGCTGAAGCGGACCCTGCCCCTCCGGTTCAAGTTCCTCTCCTCGTCGATTCAGGACCCCGCCCTGGACCGGGTGAGCGACGGGGCGACCCACAACATCTCCCTCGGGGGGATGCTCCTCGTGGGGCCCATCCCCAAGCTCGACTGGCTGAAGGACCTGCTCATCGGGCGCATCAGCGTCGGCGTCAACCTCCTGCTCCCCAACCACGAGACCCCGGTCAAGGTCCTGACGAGGGTGGCGTGGATCGAGGCCGTGGACCAGGACGCGATCAGCATGCGGATGGGTCTGCGCATCATCGACATCCCCTCCGAGCAGCGCAAGACCCTCAGCGACTTCCTCCTCACGGAGACGGCCGCCCCGTAGATTCGCGGGCCGGTCCGCGGTTCCGCCCCCCTCCCGAGGTGATCCGTTGAACGGCCCTTTCCTCTTCTGCGTCCTCGACGGCTGGGGCGTGCGCCGCGGAGGGCCCGGGGACGCCCGGGCGCTGGCCCGCACGCCCTTCCTCGACGCGCTGGAACGGGAGTGGCCGACGGCGACCCTGGCCGCCTCGGGCCTCGACGTGGGCCTTCCCGCCGGCGTCATGGGCAACAGCGAGGTCGGGCACCTCAACCTCGGCGCGGGCCGGATCGTGGACCAGGACATCGTCCGCATCGACAAGGCCTCGGAGGCGGGCACCCTGGGGGACAACGGGGTGATCCGCGCCGCGGCGGAGCGGGCGGGGGAGTCCGGCGGGCGCCTGCACCTCCTCGGGCTCGTCAGCGACGGTCGGGTGCACTCGAGCGACCGCCACCTCGCCTCCCTCCTGCGCGCGGCGGCCTCACTCGGCCTGAAGGGGGACCGGACCGTCGTCCACGCCTTCACCGACGGCAGGGACACGCCGCCGGAGAGCGGGCCGGTCCACCTCGAGCGGCTTCGGAAGGCCTGCGAGTCCGCCGGCGCCGGCGTGATCGCCTCCGTCTCCGGCCGCTACTACGCCATGGACCGGGACCGGCGCTGGGAGCGCACGCGGCTGGCGTGGCTCGCCCTCGTGCGCGGCGAGGGGCCCCGGGCGCCGGACGCGATCGAGGCGGTGCGCCGCTCCCACGCCGCGGGGAAGGGGGACGAGTTCGTCCCGCCGACGGTCCTCGATCTCCCCGGAGGGCCCATCACCATCGGGCCGCGGGACCAGGTGCTCCACGCCAACTTCCGCCCCGACCGGGCGCGCCAGCTCTGCCGCGCGCTGGCCGATCCCGCCTTCGCCGAGTTCGACCGGGGGGACGCGCCCCTCCCCGCGGGGCTCTCGACGATGACCCTCTACGACGGCACCTTCCCCTTCCCCGTGGCCTTCCCGCCGGCCTTCGTCCGGGAGACGCTCGGGGAGGCGTGGTCGCGCGCGGGCCTGCGCCAGCTTCGGATCGCGGAGACGGAGAAGTACGCCCACGTGACGTACTTCTTCAGCGGGCGGGACGAGAAGCCCTTCGAGGGGGAGGAGCGGGTGCTCGTGCCCTCGCCGAAGGCGGCGACCTACGACCTCGTGCCCGCGATGAGCGCCGTGGGCGTGACGGACCGGCTGCTCGCGGAGCTGGCCCGCGGAGTCCACAGCGGCATCGTCCTGAACTACGCCAACCCCGACATGGTGGGGCACACGGGGGTGATCCCGGCGACGGTGGAGGCGCTCCAGGTCGTGGACGGGTGCCTCGCGCGGGTCGTGCCCGCGGTGCTCGCGGCCGGTGGCGCCGTCCTCGTCACCGCCGACCACGGCAACTGCGAGGAGATGCTCGACGCCAAGGGCGGGATCCAGACGGCGCACTCGCTCCATCCCGTGCCGGCGATCTTCGCGGGCCCCCCGTTCGCGGGGAGGCGCGTCCGCCCCGGCCCCGCGCGCCTGGCCGACGCGGCGCCGACGGTGCTCCGCGCGATGGGGATCCCGGTTCCGGCGGGGATGACGGGGGAACCGCTGGTGTAGCGTTGACGCGTCCAACCCTAGCATGCGGATGGGAACGGGAAGCCTCTGCAGCCTGCTCACGGCGGTGCTCGGCCTCGCCGACCCGCCGCGTCCACTCCCCCTCGAGGGCACGATCCGCGGCCCGGACGGCAAGGGGATTGCCGGGGTTGTGGTGGAGGCAGGGGAGGCGTGCGCCATCAGCGATGCCTCGGGGCGCTACCTGCTGGAGGGGCTGCCCCGGAAGGTGGTTCCCCTCTCGCTGAGGAGAGGCAACGTGAGGTTCTCCTCCTTCCCGATCCGGATCCCCGGGCCGGTCGCCCTCGACATCGCCCTCCCCGGCGGCTGCTCCATCCGCGGCCGCGTGATGGACGGGGACACGGGGAAGGCCGTCACGGGCGCCGTGATCCGGTTCTCGATCGGGTTTCCCGGACGCCTCCCCGGAGGGGCGGCGGTCGAGGCGGTGAGCGGAGCCGAGGGGCGGTTCTCCCTCGAGGACCTTCCGCCGGGCCGTCTCTCGGGGGAACTCCGGATCCTCAAGGAGGGCTACCTGGAGGGTTGCGCCTGGCCGGACGCCCCCCTGGTTCCCGCCGACCCCGTCGAACGCGTGTTCCGGCTCGGCCGGGGACGCACGGTCCGGGGGCGCGTCGTGGGGGAGGACGGCGCCCCCGTTCCCGGGGCGTGGGTCTGGTACCGCCGGGAGGGGTTCAGTGCCATCGTGCAGCCCCGGACGATGGCGGTCCCGGAGGACGGCTCCTTCGAGTTCCACGTCGACCCTGGAGTCCACGGGACCCTCAACGCGTGGGCGCCGGGGTTCGAGATCCCCGGGCGCCCGGGGACGGGAGAGAGGGGGGGATTCCCGCCCTACCCCGCCTTCTGCATCGTCGACGAGGACGAGGGGAACGACGTCGTGCGGAATCTCGTCCTCCGCCGGACTCCACCGGGGGGGGAGGGGCGGGACCGCCGGATCCTCGAGGAGTCGAGGAAGCAGGAGGACCGTGTGCTGGCCGAACGTCGGCCCTGGTCCCTGGCGGCGCCGGTTCCCCGGCCGGGACCTGGCCCGGAGCCGGATGCCGCGGTCCCCGCCGCTTCCCTGCGCGGCGTCGTCCGCTCCGTCGACGGCGATCCCGTCGCGGGGGCGTGGGTCCTCCTCGCCCCCGCGGGCGGTTCCCCGCACCGGGAGATCTACCTGCATGATTCTCCCGTCGCCGCGGTGACCGATGCGAAGGGGGGGTTCGAAGTCCGGGGGCTGGTCCCCGGTCAGGCGCCGGTCCGCGTGCTTGCCCGCGGATTCCTCGACGCGGGGGCCGCCGGGGAGGCCGGAGGCGAGCCGGTGACGGTGTCCCTTCGCCCGGCATGCTCGGTCTCGGGCCGGGCGGTCCGGGAGGGAGTCCCCCTCGCGGGTCTCGCCGTCACCGCGACGGCGCCGAGCGGCCGTGACCTCCCCTTCGCGACCCGGCCGTTCCCGGTGGCCACCGATTCCGACGGACGTTTTCGCATCGAAGGGCTGAGTGACGGAGCGTGGAATCTGGAGGTCGCCGAGTCCTGGTACGCGCCCCTTGGAGAGCTTGGCGCCCACAAGGGCACGACGGTCATGGGCGGGGAGACCGGCTGGACCATCGAGGTCCCGCGCGCGGGGCCGCCGAAGGCCCCGCCTCCGGAACGGGCGAAGGAGGGGGGCCTGTGGATCCGCGGGCGGATCCTCGACGAGGCCGGACTCGCCCACGGCTACGGAAGCGTCTCGGGCGGGGAGATCCGCTCGGCGGCCACCGGTGAGAAGGGCACGTCGCTGCGGATCTTCACCGACGGCACCTTCACCGCCGGCCCCCATCCCGCGGGGACGAAGTGGGATCTCCGGATCCACGGGACCATGGAGCACCTCGGGGTGTGGGTCCGCGGCGTCGAGGCAGGGGCGCGGGACGTCGTCCTCCCGCTCCGGCGCGGGGGGACCATCTCCGGGCGCGTCCTCGACGCCGCGACGGGCCTCCCGGTGAAGGGGATCGAGGTCCACGCGGATCCCGTGGACGCCCCGCGGGAGGAGCCGAACCTCCATCGCTCGGCGACGACGGACGCCGCGGGGGAATTCCGCATCCGGGGCCTCGGGCCGTGGAAGTTCAACGTGGACGCCGCCCGCTGGAGCGGGAGATTCCTCCCGGAGGAGGCCTCCGGGGTCCACGGAGACGGGGCCTTCCTGGAGTTCCGGTTGAAGGCGGCGCCCGGGAAGTAAGACGGGCGTACCGGACCCGTTTCCGTTCCGGGAGTGCGGGCCCCTCCCGTTCGCTACTTCGTCGGGGGTCGGGTTCGGTACGCCGGCGCCGCCCGCCTTCCGCTATCCTCGCCGCCCATGGACAGGCTCGTCGCCATCGGGACGGAGGGCGCCTCGGCCGCCAAGGCCGGCGCGGCCAACGGGCTCTCGCCGGCCGACCTCGAGGCGCGCGGCGCGCGGGCCGAGCAGTCGCTCCGATCGATGCTCGAGGCGCGGGAGGCCGGCAAGGCCGGCTTCCTCGATCTCCCCCTCAAGGCCGAGCCGGTGGACGCCTGCCTCGCCGAGGCCGAGACGATCCGCGGCCGGTGCGACACCCTCGTCGTCTCGGGCATGGGGGGATCCGCCCTCGGGGCGCGGGCGCTGATCGCGGCCCTGGCGGAGCCGGCCGGGGACCTCCTGCCCCGGGCGGGGGTGATCGGGCGGCCGCGGGTCGTCGTCCTCGACACCGTGGACCCCGAGGCCGTCGTGCCCCTCCTCGAGGGGCTCGACCCCTCGAGGACCTGCTGGAACTTCGTCTCCAAGTCGGGCCGCACCCTCGAGACCCTGGCGGTCTACGGCGTCGTCAAGCCGCGCCTGCAGGCGGCCCTCGGGGCGGAGTGGAGGGACCGGGTCCTCCTGACCACCGACCCCGCCGAGGGGCCGCTGCGCGAGGAGGCGAAGAGGGAGAAGGTGCGCACCCTGCCCATCCCGGCGGACGTCGGCGGGCGGTACAGCGTGCTGACGGCGGCGGGGCTCCTCCCCGCGGCCGTGGCCGGGGCGGACGTGCGGTCCCTCGTGCGCGGCGCCGCCGAGGCGGCGGCGGGGTTCGTCTCCGCCGACCCGGCCCGCAACGACGCCCTCCGCCTGGCGCTCTGGATGGTCCTCCTGGCGGAGCGGCGCGGCCGCCGCCACCACGTGATGTTCGCCTACCGCCGGAGCCTCGCCCCGCTGGCCGCGTGGTGGCAGCAGCTCTGGGCCGAGAGCCTCGGCAAGGCCGGCCGGGGGTACGACGCCACCGCCGCCGAGGGCTCCGCCGCCCAGCACTCCCTCCTCCAGCTGTGGATGGAGGGGCCCGCCGACAAGGCCTTCCTCTTCCTCGACGCGGCGGACCCGGGGCCCGACCGCGTCGTGGACGCCCCCGGCCCCCCCGGCGCCCCCTTCCTCGCCCGGCGGACCCTGGCGGACGCGCTCCGCGCCCTCGGCGCGGGGACCCGCGCCGGGCTCCTGGCCGCGGGCCGCCCCTGCCTCCACATCGCGCTCCCCGCTGTCCGGGCCGACGCCCTGGGCGCCTTCCTGCAGCTCTGGATGACGGCCACGGCCCTGGCGGGCCCGCTCTCCGGCGTGGACCCCTTCGGCCAGCCCGGGGTCGAGGAGGGCAAGAGGAACGCCTCGGCCCTGCTCGGCCGCGAGGAGGACCGCGAGCGCCGCGCCCGCGTCGAGGCGCTCCTCGACGCCCGCGAACCGGGGCGATGAAGGCCGGCGGACTCCTGCGCGGCGTCCTCGCGCGCCTCGTGGACGTGGTCGTCTTCTTCGCCTCCCTCGTCCCCATCCTCGTCGAGGAGGGTGGAGTGCCCGTCCCCGCCGGGATCCTCCCGTACTTCCGCTGGGCCAACGTCGCCTTCGCGGGCCTCCTGGCCCTCCTCGAGTGGCGCCGGCTCCGGGCGCGTGAGGACCCGCTGGAGTTCCTGAAGGAGGAGATCGTCGACTACGCCCTCCTCGGCGCGACCCTCCTCGTCGCCTTGGAGGAGGCCCTCACCGGGGGCGCGATCTTCGGCCTGGAGGGATCCGCCTCCGCCATCGTGCCCTCCAAGGCGTACATCCTGGCCAACCTCGTCCTGCGCATCGTCCGGCTGTTCCGCCACGTCGGCCGGGCGCGGTGGGAGTACTCGAAGGTGTTCCTCGCCTCGTTCCTGGCGGTGATCGGGGCGGGGACGGTGCTCCTCTGGGCCTTCCCCGGCGCCGCGAACCCGGGGCAGTCGGTGCGCTTCGTGGACGCCCTGTTCACCTCCGTCTCGGCGGTCTGCGTGACGGGCCTGACCGCCGTGGACACCTCCGTCGTCTGGTCGAGGTTCGGGCAGGTGGTCATCCTCCTCCTCGTCCAGATCGGCGGCCTCGGGCTCATGACCTTCGCCGCCTTCTTCGCCCTGGCCCTGGGGAAGAGCATCGGCTTCACGGACCGGCTGATGCTCCGCGACATGCTGAACGTGGATCCCCTCAACTCCCTCGGGAGGATCCTGGGGGGGATCGTCACCCTCACCTTCGTCTGCGAGGGGCTCGGCGCCATGGCGATGTACGGGAACTTCCCCGACCCCGCCCACCCCGCGACGATGCTCCCCCCGGCGGACCAGGCCTTCTACGCGGTGTTCCACTCCGTTTCGGCGTTCTGCAACGCCGGCTTCTCCCTCTACCCCGACAACTGGATGCGATTCGCCGGGAGCCCGGTCATGAGCGGGACCGTCGCCGCGCTGATCCTCCTCGGGGGCCTGGGGTTCACGGTCCTCCTCAACCTCCTCGGGCTCTCCGGGGCCCTCCTCCACCGCGTGCGGGGGCTCCTCCGGCGCCGGCCGATGTCCGAGGAGGAGGAGGTCCTGGAGGAGCGGAGGGAGCCGCCGCGGATCTCCCTCCAGACGAAGGTCGCCCTCGGCGTCTCGGCCGTCCTGGTGGCGGGGGGGGCGTTCCTCTTCTGGGTCTTCGAGCGCGACAACGTGCTGGAGGGGCGCGACGGCCTGTCCACGGCCGTGGCCTGCCTGTTCCAGTCCGTCACGACCCGCACCGCCGGCTTCAACTCGGTGGACACGGCGCGCCTGCAGCCCGCGACCCTCTACCTGTTCGTGCTCCTCATGTTCATCGGCGCCTCCCCGGGCGGGACCGGGGGAGGAATCAAGACCGTCACGGCGGCGGTCCTCGTGCGCAGCGTCACGTCCCTCGCCCGGGGCCGCGCCCGGGTCGAGATGCACCGCCGCTCCCTCCCCCCCGAGGTCGTCTCCCAGGCCGTCGTGGTGTTCGTCCTGTCGATCCTCGCCGTCTTCCTCGGGTCGATGATCCTCACGCTCTCGGAGGGGGCCCTGGTCCGGGGGGAGGAGGGGACCGTCGTCTACCCGTTCCTCTCCGTCCTCTTCGAGTGCGTCTCCGCGTTCGGCACCGTGGGCCTGTCCGCCGGCATGACCGGCGGGCTCACCCCGCACCTCGGCGACGTCGGGAAGATCGTCCTGATGCTCCTCATGTTCCTCGGGCGCGTCGGGCCCCTGTCCCTCGTCGTGGCGATGGGCCGCAAGTCCTCCACCGCCTACGAGTACCCCTCCGAGCGGGTGATGATCGGCTGAGGCGCGCGGCGTTCTCCCCACCCCTCCCGGCCCGCTGTCCGGCGGCGGTGCTACGATCGCCTCCCGGCGGAGGAACTCCATGCATCGCGCGGCCGTCATCGGCCTCGGGCGCTTCGGGATGACCCTGGCGAGGGAGCTGGCGCGGTACGGGGCCGAGGTCATCGCCATCGACACCGACGAGGCCAACGTGGCCGAGATCCGCGATCTGGTCTCCGTCGCGGTCGTGGCCGACGGGTCCGACGAGAAGACCCTGGCCGAGCTCGGCCTGGCCACGGTGGACGTGGCCGTCGTCTCCATGGGGGACAACTTCGAGTCGATGCAGCTCGCCGTCGTCACCCTCAAGCGCAAGCTCGGGGTGAAGCGGGTCGTGGCCAAGGCCACCCTGCCCATCCGCCAGGAGATCCTCCGGCGGATCGGCGCCGACGAGGTCGTCAGCCCCGAGAGGGAGGCGGCCATGCGCCTGGCCCACCATCTCGTGCTCCCCCGGATCCTCGAGCAGGTCGCCCTCGGCCCCGGCAAGGCCCTCGTTCAGGTCGTGGCCCCCCCCGCGCTGGTGGGACGGTCCCTGAAGGACATCGACGCCCGCAGCCGTTTCGGGGTGAACATCGTGGCCATCAAGCGCCGCTTCGGCCCGGACGGGAAGCCCCTTCCCCCCTCGGCCCTCACGGCCTCCCTCCAGGCGGCCCCGTTCGGGGACGGCCGGGAGGGGGAGGTGCGCGAGGAGGTGAACGTCGTCCCCATGCCCGCGGACGTCATCCTCGACGGGGACGTGCTCGTGGTCATCGGCGACGACGAGGGCATCAACCGGATGGCGGAGTGAAATCGGCGGGCGAGGCGACCCCCCCCGGCGTCTAGGAGGGGGACGGACATCGACGGGCGTGAAGCGCGGGAAGCGCGAAAAGGAGGCTCGCATGGCGTCGTTCAACAAGGTGCTGCTGATGGGGAACCTGACCCGGGACCCGGAACTGCGGTACATCCCCTCGGGCACGGCGGTGGCGAAATTCGGCCTCGCCGTCAACCGGGACTACGTCGACCGGCAGAGCGGGGACAAGAAGGAGAGCGTCTGCTTCGTGGACATCACGGTCTGGGGCAAGCAGGCCGAGACCTGCAACCAGTACCTGACCAAGGGGCGGCCGGTCTTCATCGAGGGGCGGCTGGAGTTCTCCTCCTGGGAGACCAAGGAGGGGGACAAGCGCAGCAAGCTCGAGGTGGTGGCCGAGCGCGTCCAGTTCCTCGGCGGCCGCAAGGACGAGTCCGGCGAGGGCGGCCCCCCGGCCCCGCGGGAGTCCGCCCCGCGGGAGGGCACGCGCGCCCCCCGGGCGGCGGGCCGGGCCCCGGTCCCGGCCGGCGGGTCCGGCGGTTCGCCCCCGTCCTCGCAGGGCGGGGACGACCTCAACCTCGACGACATCCCCTTCTAGGCATGGCCGATCCCCCCTTCATCCACCCCTCGGCCGTGGTGGACCCCGGCGCCCGCATCGGCGCCGGGGCGAAGGTCTGGCACTTCTGTCACGTGATGGAGGGGGCGGTCGTGGGGGAGGGGTCGAGCCTCGGGCAGAACGTCTTCGTCGCCCGGGGCGTGATCCTCGGCCGCAACTGCAAGGTGCAGAACAACGTCTCCCTGTACGAGGGGGTCGTCCTCGAGGACGACGTCTTCTGCGGGCCGTCGATGGTCTTCACGAACGTCGTGAACCCGCGCAGCCACGTGAACCGGAGGGGGGAGTACCGCCCGACCCTGGTGCGGAAGGGGGCCACCCTCGGCGCCAACTGCACGGTGATCTGCGGCCACACGGTGGGTCGGTACGCCTTCGTGGGCGCCGGGGCGGTGGTGACGAGGGACGTGCCCGACCACGCCCTCGTCCTCGGCGTCCCCGGCCGGCGGGCGGGGTGGATGTGCGCCTGCGGCGAGCGGCTGGCCTCCCCGCCGCTGACCTGCCGATCCTGCGGGGCGCGGTGGGCGGAGTCCGGAGGAGGCCTCGCTCCTGCCGCTTCCTGAGTCCGCCGAGAAGGCCCTCCGCTGGCTCGCCCTCGGGGGGGCCGCCGCCCTGGGGCTGGTCATCGGGTCCTTCCTGAACGTCGTCATCCACCGGCTCCCCGCCGGGATCTCCGTCGTCCGTCCCCGCTCCCGCTGCCCGGCGTGCGGACGCGCGATCCCCTGGCACGAGAACATCCCGGTCCTCTCCTTCCTCCTCCTCGGTGCGAGGTGCCGGGGCTGCCGGGCCCCGATCTCCTGGAGGTACCCGGGCGTCGAGGCCCTGACGGGGGCGCTCTACGCCGCGGCGGCATGGCTCCTCCTCCGGGACGGGCTCGGCGGGGCGGAGCGCTGGGTCCACCTGGCGGCGGCCTTCGTCTACCTCGGCCTCCTCGTGGCCCTCACCTTCATCGACATCGACCACCGCATCCTGCCCGATCGACTGACGAAGCCGGGGATGGCGGCGGGGGCCCTCTTCAGCGTCCTGCTGCCCGGACTGCAGGGGGCGGGGGACCTCTCCGCCCTCCCCCCGGCGGGGGAGGCCCTCCTCCTCTCCCTCGCGGGAATGGCGCTGGGGTACGGGATCATCTGGATCGTCGGGTGGCTGGGGGAGAAGGCGTTCGGCCGGGAGGCCATGGGCCTGGGGGACGCGAAGCTCCTGGCCATGGTGGGGTCCTTCTCCGGGCCGAGGGGGGTCCTCCTGGCCGGGGCCCTGGGGCTCCTCGTCGGCCTCGTGACGGGCCTGGTCCACCAGGCGAGGACCCGGGACGCGGCCTTCCCCTTCGGCCCCGCCCTGGCGATGGGGGGGGCGGCCGCCTTCCTCGTGCCCGGGGCGCTGTCCCGCGCCGTGGCGGACCTGGCCGAGTCCTCCCGGGATCCGCGCTACGGGATCGGGGCGGCCGTGGTCTGCGCCCTCCTGCTCCTCTCCGTCCGGCGTCGGCTGCCGCGGGCCCTGTTCCTCGCGTTCCTGGTCCTCGTCCTTCTCCTCGCGGGGGCGAACGCGGCGATGCTCCTCGCCGGCCCGCCGCGGTAGGCCTCTCCACAACCACGGGCCCCAACGGGTCCCCACGGGCCCGCGGGCCTCCCCCCGCCGCCCCCTCCACGCAAGGGCAATGTCCCCAATGGGTTGTACCCTTTGGCCGAAGGCCTACTAGCACGGACCTAACAAGATGCAGGGGCATTCGGCCCATTTGTCCCCAAGAAATTGTGGAATTCCCCTTGACGGCCCCGCCGGCATGGGGTACACTCTCCCCTGATACTGGGGGTTTCCCGGGGTCGTCCCCATGGCGAACCCCGGTGGGCGGGCTCACGACAGGGAGGGACGGTCCATGAAGCGTGTTGCGGGGAAGGGTCTGCTGGGGGTTCTCGTGTTCGCGGGCGCCGGCCTGTCCGTGACGGGCTGCGCCGCGACGGACGCCGACTGGAGGGAGCGCTACCTCGAGAAGGAGCAGGACTCCAGCGCGCTGGCCGCCCAGCTCGCCTCCGAGCGCAGCGCCCGCGCCGCCGCCGTCTCCCAGCTCGAGGAGGCCCGGGTCCAGGTGGCCAACCTGCAGCGCGAGAACGAGTCCATGAGGAGCCGTCCCGCCGAGGGGGCCGTGGCCGCCGCTCCCGCCCAGGACTCCACCGCCGTCAGCGAGAGCGTGGACCGCCTGAAGACCAAGGGGTTCGACGCCTACAGGACGGCCGACGGGAACATCGCCATCGTCCTCCCCTCGGACATCAACTTCGCCGCCGGCTCCAAGGACCTCACCCCCGCGGGCCGCAAGGCCGTGGACCAGATCGCCGCCGAGCTGGACGGGCAGTTCGCCGGCCACTCCGTCCGCATCGAGGGTCACACCGACGGGGATCCCATCAAGAAGGCCCCCTTCAAGGACAACTGGGAGCTCGGCTCCGAGAGGGCCCTCTCCGTCCTGCGCACCCTCGTGAACGACCACAAGGTGGCTCCGGAGCGCCTCGTCGCCGCCTCCCGCGGCGAGACCGTGCCGGTGGCCGACAACAAGTCCGACAAGGGCAAGGCCAGGAACCGCCGCGTCGAGGTCGTCGTCCTCGTCCCCCACGATTCCGCGATGGCCAAGTAGGCAGGGGCGGGGCCGGCCCCGCCCGCCGTTTCGGTGTCCGCAGGTTCCTTGACATTCCGGCTCGGGCGGGGCACCCATCCAATCTCCTATCATTCACTTCGCCCACTCCAACCCAACGCCACGCCCGCCGGAACCAACGCCGCGCCACGGGGCCGCCCACAAGGCGGCCCCGTGTGATTCCGCGGGTGTGACCCGGGGCCGCGGACGGGGTTTGGGGTTCCGCCCCGTGGGGGGATTCCGTAGGATCCGGTCCGCGGCGCAATGGACGGTGCTCGACGGCCCCAGGAGACCCCGCACATGGCACTCAGCCCCGCCGACATCCGGACCCTGAACCTCGTGGGCCACGGCGACTCGGCCAAGACGACCCTGGCCGAGGCCATGCTCTTCGCCTCCGGCGCCTTCAAGCGCCTCGGGCGCGTCTCCGACGGGACCTCCGTCCTCGATTTCGATCCCGACGAGAAGGAGACCAGGCACAGCATCGACGCCGCCGTCTGCAGGATGGAGTGGAAGGGCAAGCGCCTCTACGTCGTGGACACCCCGGGCTACCCCGACTTCGTCGGCGCCGCCCTGGCCACCTTCCCCGCCGTCGAGTCCGCCCTGGTCTGCGTCAACGCCTCCCGCGGCGTCTCCGTCAACACCCGGCGCATGTGGGACGCGGCCACGATGGGAGGCGAGGCGAGGGCCATCGTCGTGACGAAGATCGACATGGAGAACCTCGACCTCCCCGCCCTCGTCCGCGACCTGAGGGAGGCCTTCGGCGAGGCGGTCCTGCCCGTGAACCTCCCCGTGGGGCGCGGTCCCGCCGTGAAGGAGGTCGTCTCGGTCCTCGAGCTGCCCCACGTGCCGAAGCACGAGAACGTGGTGGGGGACGAGGCCGAGGCGCGCCGCGCCCTCGTGGAGAGGGTCATCGAGGAGAACGAGGAGCTGATGACGCGCTACCTCGACGGCCAGACGCCGGGCCACGAGGAGCTGGAGGCGACCCTGAAGGGCGCCATCCGCTCCGGCCACATCATCCCCGTGCTGTTCACCGCGCCGGAGAAGGGCGTCGGCGTCCCGGAACTGCTCGACTTCATCGTGGCCGAGCTCCCCTCCTGCGAGGGGCCCGTCACCCACCCCGTCCGGGACGTGGAGGGGACCGCCGAGATCCGCCGGACCTCCTCCGACCCGTTCCTCGCCGTCATCTGGAAGACCTCCATCGACCCGTTCGTCGGGAAGCAGTCCTTCGCCCGGATCCTCTCGGGCTCCTTCCGGGAGGGGATGGAGGCGCTCAACCCGCGCACCGGCAAGACCGAGCGCCTCTCCCACGGCTTCCTGCCCCAGGGCAAGGAGGAGACCCCCGTCCAGCAGGCGTCGGCGGGGGAGATCGTCGTCCTCACGAAGCTCGACAACGTCGCCGTCGGCGACACCTTCTGCGACCCGGCGTCCCCCTGCCGCTACGCCCCCCTGGAGTGGCCGGATTCCATGGTCTCGCTGGCCATCGAGGCGAAGACGAGCAACGACGAGCAGAAGCTCGGGCCCGCCCTCTCCAAGCTCATGGAGGAGGACCCGACGTTCCGGGTCGAGGTCCACCGCGAGACGAAGGAGCGCGTCGCCTCGGGGATGAGCGCCCTGCACCTTCACGTCGTCCTGGGCCGGCTCAAGCGCCGCTTCCACCTCGACGTCGCCACGCGCGCGCCGAAGATCCCCTACCGCGAGACGGTGCAGTCGAAGGGGGAGTCCCGCTACCGCCACAAGAAGCAGACCGGCGGGCGCGGGCAGTTCGCCGAGGTGGCGCTGCGGGTCTTCGCGAAGGAGAGGGGCGAGGGGATCGAGTTCGTCGACTCCGTCGTCGGCGGCACCGTGCCCCGCCAGTTCATCCCCGCCGTCGAGAAGGGGGTCCGGGCCGCCTGCGAGGCCGGAGTCATCGCCGGGAGCCCGGTCGTGGACGTGGCCGCGGAGCTCTTCGACGGGAAGGACCACCCGGTGGACTCCAGCGAGGCCGCGTTCAAGCTGGCCGCGGGGCGCGCCTTCCGGGAGGCCTTCCAGAAGGCCCGCCCCGTGCTGCTCGAGCCGGTGATGCGCCTGGAGATCGTCGTGCCCGCCCGGAACATGGGCGACATCACCGGCGACCTCAACAAGCGGCGGGGCCGGATCCAGGGGATGGACTCCCGGGGCCAGCTCCAGGTCATCGAGGCCCTCGTGCCGCTGGCGGAGATCGTCAACTACTCGACGGAGCTCCGCTCGATCACCGGCGGCGAGGGCTCCTACTCGATGAAGCACGACCACTACGACGTGGTCCCCCACGCCGTGGCGGAGGCCATCATCGCCAGGGCCGCCAAGGGGAAGGCGGGCGTCGAGGACGAGGACTAGGACCGGGGCGGGGGACGGCGAGCCCCGCTCCCTCGGGCGGACGGCGGGGTCCGACCCCGCCTTGCTGTGCGCCGCCCCTCTTGGTACCCTTGCGCCGCACGGGGGACCGCGCCGCCGGCGGGAGCGGTATCCTCCGGCACCGGAACGTCGGCGGGCGCTGCCAGAGGGAGGGGACGGCCTTGGTCACCATCGAAGAACTGCTGCAGCTCATGGTCCAGCGCAACGGCTCGGACCTCCACGTGACGGCCGGCTCGGCCCCCCGGATCCGGATCCACGGGCTCATGGTGGCGACCGAGCACGACATGTTCACGCCGGACATGACCCAGAAGCTGATCTACTCCTTCCTCACCAGCGACCAGATCGCCCGCTTCGAGAAGGAGCTGGAGCTCGACCTCTCCTTCGGGGTGGACGGGCTCGGCCGCTTCCGCGTCAACGTGTTCCAGCAGCGGGGCGCCGTCGGCGCCGTGCTCCGCATCATCCCGTTCGAGATCAAGAACTTCAAGCAGCTCGGCCTCCCCGAGGAGGTCTGCGCGGGGATGTGCAACGAGCCCAAGGGCCTCGTCCTCGTCACGGGCGCCACGGGCTCGGGGAAGTCCACGACGCTGGCGGCGATGATCGACTACATCAACGACCACGACTACTGCCACATCATCACCATCGAGGACCCCATCGAGTTCCTCCACAGGAACAAGAAGTGCCTCTTCAACCAGCGCGAGGTCGGCGCCGACACCAAGGGGTTCAAGAGCGCCCTCCGCTCCGTGCTGCGCCAGGACCCCGACGTCGTGCTGGTCGGCGAGATGCGCGACCAGGAGACCATCGAGGCGGCCCTGACCCTCGCGGAGACGGGCCACCTCACCTTCGGCACCCTCCACACGTCCGACACGGTCCAGACGATCAGCCGCATCGTGGACGTGTTCCCGGCGTACCAGCAGCAGCAGATCCGCACCCAGCTCGCCTTCTCCCTGGTGGGGGTGTTCTGCCAGCAGCTGGTCCCCAAGGTCGGCGGCAAGGGCCGCGTGATGGCCGCCGAGATCATGCTCTCCAATCCCGCCGTGCGGGCCCTCATCCGCGAGGACAAGGCGCACCAGATCTACTCCATCATCCAGACGGGCGGGAAGGTCGGCATGGCGACGATGAACCAGTCCCTCTCCAACCTCGTCAAGGGGGGCCAGATCTCCCTCGACGAGGCGATGACCCGCACCTCGGACCCGGAGGATCTCAAGCGGCTGATGGCCCGCTCCTAGGGCGCCGCGGGACGGTCCACCGGTCGGCACGAGCAGGAGGCGCACATGGTTTCCTTCAACCGCGGCCTCGCCAAGATCCTCAGGGACTCCAAGGCCCTGGGGGACGAGGACATCAAGAAGGCCGTGGACGCCGCGGGGGCGGACGGCGGCTCCCTCTCCTCGGCCGTCATCAAGGCCGGGCTCATGCAGGAGCGCGACCTCCTGGGGATCATCGCCGAGCAGGTGAAGTACCCTCCCATCGACCTCGAGGGCTACGTCCCCGACAAGAAGATCCTCGAGACCCTCAGCCAGGACCTCGCCAAGATGCACGGCGTCTTCCCCGTCAGCCGGATCGGCAACGTCCTGACGCTGGCCGTGTCGAACCCCTACGACGTCGTCAAGCTCGACGACATCCGCATCATCACCGGCTGCGACCTCCGCCTGGTCCTCGCCCTCGAGGACCCCCTGATGAAGGCCATCGACCGGGCCTACAACCAGGACAAGCAGGCGATGTCCGACATGCTCGGGCAGCTCCAGGAGAGCGAGGACCTCGAGCTCTCCGAGAACGCCGAGGAGGAGGAGAAGATCGACATGAACGCCCTCGGCGACGAGGGCTCCCCGGTCGTGAAGTACGTGAACATGATGATCAGCGCGGCCATCAAGGAGAAGGCCTCGGACATCCACATCGAGCCCATGGAGAAGCGCACGCGCGTGCGGTTCCGCAACGGCGGCGTGATGCGCGAGATCCCCCCGGCGCTGCCCAAGAAGATGCACGCCGCGGTGATCTCCCGCATCAAGATCATGGCCGACCTCGACATCGCCGAGCGCCGCAAGCCCCAGGACGGAAAGTTCCAGATGAAGGCGGAGGGGCGCCAGGTGGACTTCCGCGTGTCCATCCTCCCCCTCATCCACGGCGAGAAGGTGTGCATGCGCCTCCTCGACTCCGGGAACCTGACCCTGGACCTCGGCAAGCTCGGCCTGGAGGAGAAGGCCCTCCTCGACTTCCGCAAGGCCATCAGCTCCCCCTACGGGATGGTGCTCGTCACGGGCCCCACGGGCTCGGGGAAGTCCACGACCCTCTACTCCGCCGTGAAGGAGCTCCTCTGCGACGAGGACAACTTCGTGACCGTCGAGGACCCCGTCGAGTACCAGCTCGAGGGGGTGAACCAGGTCCCCGTCAACCCCAAGCGCGGCCTGACCTTCGCCGGGGCGCTCCGCTCCATCCTGCGCCAGGACCCGGACGTCGTGATGATCGGCGAGATCCGCGACCAGGAGACCATCGAGATCGCCATCAAGGCCGCCCTCACGGGCCACCTCGTGCTCTCCACCCTGCACACCAACGACGCCCCCGGCACCATCACGCGCATCCTCGACATGGGGATCGATCCCTTCATGGTCGCCTCGGCCACCCTGCTCTGCTCGGCCCAGCGCCTCCTGCGCAAGCTCTGCCCGGCGTGCAGGAAGCCGGCGGATCTGCTCCCCAGGGAGAGGTACCTCGAGGTCAACTTCACCGAGGAGGAGGCGGACCGGATCCTCTCCGGGGACGTCAAGCTCATGACCGCCGAGGGCTGCCCCCAGTGCACCAACGGCTACAAGGGGCGCTTCGCCATCCTCGAGACCCTCCCGATCACGGAGGAGGTGAAGCGGGTCATCATCGACGGCGGCTCCTCCCTCGACATCAAGAACGCGGGCATCGCCCAGGGCATGATCACGCTCCGGCGCGTGGCGCTGCTCGGCTGCATGGGCGGGAAGACGAACCTCGAGGAGGTCCTGCGCTCCACCCTCGACGACAAGACGGTCATCCAGAAGGCGAAGAAGAAGCAGGACACCGAGATCCTCGAAGTCCCCTCCTAGGCCCGCGGCGGGGGGGCCCTCGGCCCCCGCGTCTGGTGCCGGGGGGGGATCGTGCGGTAGGCTCTAGGGGGCCCGGAGCCGGTCGGAGGGGATTCCGGGGCGCCCGGGGAGGGAAGGCATGCCGAAGTTCAAGTTCAAGGCGAAGTCGGCCGCGGGCCGTTCCGAGTCGGGGGTCGTCAACGCCCGGACGGAGGAGGAGGCGCTGGCCGAACTGCGCAAGCGCCAGCTCCAGAACATCGTCGTCAAGCTGGAGCGGGCGGGCGCCGGCGCCACCCCCGGGGCCTCGACCGAGGACCTCGTCATCTTCACGCGCCAGCTGGCGACCATGATCGGGGCCGGCATCCCCCTCATGGAGGCCATGGAGATCCTCCATTCCCAGGCCGAGAATCCCCGGTTCGCCGTGGTCCTCGACCGGGTCGTCGAGGACATCCGCGCCGGCTCCGACCTGTCGGCGGCCATGAGCAAGTACCCGACGGTCTTCTCCAACATCTACCTCGCCATGATCCGCGCCGGAGAGGTCTCCGGCCAGATCGACGAGATCCTCGTGCGCCTGGCGGGCTACATGGAGGAGGCGCAGAAGCTCAAGGCCGAGATCAAGGCGGCCATGACCTACCCGGTGGTCTCCCTCTGCATGATCACCGGCATCACCCTGTTCCTCATGACCTACATCGTCCCCCAGTTCGGGAGCATCTTCAGCCAGATCGTCGACAAGAACGGCAACGCCCTCGAACTGCCGACCATCACCAAGGTGACCCTGGGGATCTCGAACTTCCTGCTCACCAAGTGGTGGCTGATCCTCGTCGTCATCATCGGGACGGTCGTCGGCCTGAAGATGTACAAGAAGACCGACAAGGGCGCCTACCAGTGGGACTGGTTCATGCTGAAGATGCCGGTGTTCGGGCAGCTCTTCCAGAAGGTCGCCCTCTCCCGCTTCTCCAAGACCTTCGCCACCCTCATCAAGTCGGGCGTCCCCATCCTGGGCGCCCTGGAGATCGTCTCCGCGACCTCGGGCAACCGGGTGATCATGGAGGCCGTGGACGGGGCCCGCGACAGCGTCCGCGAGGGCAACACCCTCGCCGAGCCACTCGGCCGCAGCCCGATCTTCCCCCCCATGGTGGTCAAGATGATCGCCATCGGCGAACGTTCCGGCGCCCTGGAGTCCCTGCTCGAGAAGATCTCCATCTTCTACGACGAGCAGGTGGAGACCTCGGTGAAGTCCCTCACCAGCCTCATCGAGCCGATCATGATCGGCATGATGGGCGTGATGGTGGGCGGGATCGTTCTGGCGGTCTTCTACCCCATCCTCAAGCTGCAGTCCGCCCTGATGTAGGAGGAGCCGTGGGTGGGGGATGCCTAGGGCCGTACAGCCGGGCGCAACGCAGCGTCCGTACAGGGGTTGGGGGCTCCCTGCCTCCTCCCTTGCCGGATCCGCCGGCGGGGTTGTAGTCTGACGCCGTCGCGGGGCGGGCGGCAAAGGGTCCGGGGCGGAGGTGCACATGCGGCGGCATGGGACGGCGGGCTTCACCCTCATGGAACTGCTGATCGTGATCGCGATCCTCGCGATCATCGCCGCGATCTCCCTTCCCAACCTCCTGTCGGCGAAGCAGAACGCCAACGAGGTCGCCGCCCTGGCGCTCATGAGGAACCTCGTCTCCTGCCAGGCCCAGGTGGCGGTCGTCGGCCGGATCGACACCGACAGCGACGGCAAGGGGGAGTTCGGGACGTTCCTCGAGCTGTCCGGGGCGGTGGGGGTGCGCAAGGGCTTCTCCGCCGGGCCGCCAGCCACGTCCGACTTCTCCGTCAAGGGGGCGCCGATGAACCCCTCGGTCCTCTCCGTCCTCTTCGGGAACATCTCCTCCGTCGGGTACGCCACGAAGTCGGGCTACGCGTTCATGATCTTCCTTCCGGACGCGGCGTCCCCGGCCGGTTTCGTGCACGAGACGGGACCCTCCACGGCGGCGGGGCTCTCGGGGAACGTGGGCGTGGACGTCTCGGAGGCCGCCTGGTGCGCGTACGCCCAGCCCATGCAGCGGGGCGGGACCGGGACCAACCGCTTCTTCGCGAACCAGAAGGGGGACATCCTCAAGTCGGACAACTCGAACGCCCGGTGCGACGGAACCGCGACGGCCATCGTCCCCGGCAGCGCATTCCTCGGCGCGGGGATCACCTCCCCGGTGGCCATCGGGACGAGGGGCGGGGACGGGGACGTGTGGAAAGTGGCGCAATGAGGGGGGGAGCGGACGGGGCGGGAGATCGCGGCTTCACGCTCATCGAGCTGATGATCGTGATCGCGATCATCGCGATCATCGCCGCCATCGCGATCCCCAACCTGCTGGCCGCCAAGCTGACCGCCAACGAGACCGCCGCCATCGCCACGCTCCGCAGCCTCGTCTCCTCCCAGGCCCAGGTCAGCGTCGGCGGGAAGATCGACACGGACAACGACGGCCGGGGCGAGTACGGGACCTTCCTGGAACTGACGGGCTCGATCGGCGTGCGGCGCGCCTACTCGGGGGGGGCCTCCGACCTGACGGTCCCCGGGCCCCGCCTGGATCCCCCGATGCTCTCGAGCGTCATGGCCCGCATGGACTCCAACGGGTTCGTCACGAAGGCCGGGTACGCCTACATGACCTTCCTCCCCGACACGGCGATCCCCGCGGACTTCGTCCACGAGACGGGCCCCTCCGGCACGCCCGGCCTGGCCGGGGGGTCGGGCTCGATCGGGGTCGATCTCTCGGAGAACTACTGGGTGGCCTACGCCCAGCCCGTGGCCATCGGCAACAGCGGCAACCGGCGCTTCTTCACCAGCATGAGGGGGGACATCCTCCAGTCGCCCACCGCCGTCGCCCGGGCCGGGGGGGTGGGCGCGCCCATCCTGGGTTCGAGCGCCCTCCGGGGCACGGGGATCACCTCCGATCCCGCCGTGGGAACGGTGGGCCAGGACGGGGACCTGTGGAAAACCACGAACTGAAGCCTAGGCACGTACAGCCAGACGCAAGAGGCCTTTGACAAACGGGTTGCATCCATCAAGGGGGGTGTCTTGACCCCCCCCCGTCCACCGTGTTAGATTGTGTAGGCTGGACGATGGGGCAGGGCTTCCGCGGTCGCGTCGTCTCCCGGACCAGTGGTTCCGGGGCAGCGCCCGCGGGAGATGCAGGACTGACAACCAATGCACACGTCGGGGGGTACCGCCGCCGCGGCCGGTGTTCGGCCGGGAGACGGCATACCTAGACACTCTAGGTATGAAAATCGGGAAGTGACTCTGGACGCAAGGACCCAACAAGGAGGTTCATCCATGCGCAAGCATGAGTCGGGCTTCACGCTGATCGAACTGATGATCGTGATCGCGATCATCGCGATCATCGCCGCCATCGCGATCCCCAACC
>CAZWGT010000018.1:0-21995 GCA_964633345.1 uncultured Planctomycetota bacterium | reverse complement strand
GCTCCCGCCGCGGAGAAGGCGCTGGCCGACCCCGACCCCGGTGTGCGGACGGCGGCCGCGGCGCTGCTGGCCTCGGCGGCGCCGGGAGTCTTCGCCGCGCGCCACGCCGACCTCGCCGCGGACCCCGACTGGGGGGTGCGCTGGACGGCGGCGCGGTTCGCCCCGGTCCTCGGCGCCGATCCCCCGGTGGAGACCCTGGCCGCGCTCCTCGAGGACGGCCGGGTCCGGGTGGCGGACGCCGCCCACGACGCCCTCCGCGCGCTGTCGGGCCTCGAACTCCCCCCCGCGCGGGCCGACTGGCTCGGCTGGTGGGCCGCGGCGAAGCCGAAGTGGAAGGGCCCGTCGAAGGGGGCGGCGCGGGAGGACGGGCGGCAGAGCCTGGCCCTCTACCACGGAATCCCCTTCCGGTCCGACGCGGTGATCTTCGTGGTGGATCTCTCGGGCTCGATGGACCAGCCGACGGGCGCCGTGGACCCGCGCCCCCGCATCGTCGTGGCGACGGAGGAGCTGCACCGGACCCTGAACGCGCTCCCCGACCGGGTGCGGGCCGACGTGCTGGTGTTCATGACCTCGGCGGAGCGGGCGCTGGGGCGGATCACCGAACTGAAGGGCGCGACGCGGGACCGGATCCGGCGCTGGTTCGAGCGGCAGGCCCGGGGCCGGCGCGGGGATCTCGGCGGGGCGCTGGTCGCGGCGATCCTCGACGGGGAGGCGGACACCGTCCTCCTGCTCGGGGACGGCGCCCCCTCGACGGGGGAGTGCCTGTTCCGGGAGCGGATCCGGGAGCGGGTCCGGCAGGCACTGCGCCGCCGGCCCGTCCTCCTGCACGCCGTCGCCTGCGGGAGCGGGGTCCCCGACCGCCAGTTCCTGGAGGAGATCGCCGCCCTGTCGGGGGGGACGTGCGTGGAACGGTAGGGGCCGTGGTAGGGGACGTGGTAGGGGCCGGGCGCGGCCCGGCCCGCCTTGCGGAATCCCCCGATGTCCCCCCTTGATCGGGCCGCGGCGGAGGTCTATCCTCCCGGCCGAAGGATGCGTGCTCCGACAGGCAGTCCGCCCAGCGCCGTGGTCCGGAACGGGCCGCGCCCCTCCCTCGGGGGGGCGCGGCCCGTTCCATTTTCCGGGTCCGCCCGGGAGAGGAAGGTCCCGCGATGACGAAGGGGAAGGTGAAGTGGTTCTCGGATCAGAAGGGCTTCGGGTTCATCCAGCGCGAGGGGGGACCCGACGTCTTCTGCCACTTCTCGGCCATCCAGTCCGAGGGCTTCAAGACCCTGAAGGAGGGGCAGGACGTGGAGTTCGAGGTCGTGGACAGCGACAAGGGGCCGCGGGCCTCGAACGTCCTGACCGTCGACTAGCGGTCCGGGTCTCCTCGACTCCCGCATCCCCCCTGCCGATGAAGGGGGGATGCGGTACCTCTTCCTCAAGTTCACCATCGTCCTCATCGAGCTCGCCGGCGCGGTCGCCCTGCTGGCGGGCCTCGCCCTCGTCCTGATGGCCGTCAGCGCGTGGAACCCGGGGGGGGAGATCGCCCGGGCCAAGCTCCTCCTCCCCGACGGCCGGACCCTGGCCCTCTCGGAGCTGCCGCTGCTGCGGTTCCTGTCGCTGGCCCCGGGGATCGGGTCGGCCCTGCTGGGCGTCCTGATGATCGGCGTGGGACAGCTGTGCGAGGTGGTCCTCAGGATCGAGAAGCAGGTCCGGGAGAACGCGGAGTGACCGTCACACCGGCATGCCGGTGATGATCGCCTCCACCACCAGCTTGCCGCCGACGAAGCCGCGCGCGTCGAAGACCGCCCGCCGCGGCCGGATGTCGGTGACCTTGACGACGGTCACGAGACGGTCCCCCGGGACCACGGTCCCGCGGAACTTCACGCCGTCCACGCCGCCGAATCCGAAGAACCGCGTGTCCTCGACGTAGACGCACTTGTAGTAGAAGGTGCAGAGCTGGGCGAGGGCCTCGACGGAGAGGACGCCCGGGAGGATGGGGCGGCCGGGGATGTGGCCGCGCACCCAGAACTCGTCGGCGCGGATGTCCCGGGAGCCGACCGCCAGACCCCGGTCCCTGTCGAGGAGGTGGACCCGATCGAGGAACCCCATCTCGTGCCGCTGGGGGATCCGCTGCTCCACGGCGGCGAGGTCCACGGTCGCCAGGTCCACGAGTTCCGTCGGCGGCATCCGCCACCCCCTGCCCCGGGAGTCCCCCGCGGGCGGCGGGCATTCTGGGACCGCCGCCCGGAGGTCGCGAACGAAAACGCTTCCCCTCCCGCCCCCAAGGCTACGATGGGGGCGTCGCCCTGCAGGGGGGACGCCGTCCACGGGAGATTGCACCCGATGCGCGCATCCACCGGCCTCGTCCTGATCGCCGCCCTCCTTTCCTGCGCGGGGGCCGCCTCCGGATTCGAGGGGGGGGTGGCCGGAAAGCCCGCCAAGGGGGGGGTGTTCCCCGAGCCGACGGACGCCTCCGACGAGGAGGCCAAGGCGCTCCTCGAGGGGCTGAAGGCCGCCGCCGCCGACCCGGGGAAGGACGAGAAGAAGATGGTCGACGCCGTCACCCCCATGGTCGCGAAGCGCCACAAGGACTTCGTGCCCGAGCTGAAGAAGCTCCTCGCCGACCGCCGGGACCGCGTGTCGGCGGAGGCGGCCCACGCTCTGGCCAGCCAGGGGGACAGGACCGCGTCGCCGCTCCTGCTCAAGGTGCTCACCGCCAAGACCCGGGACAAGGAGGGGTACCTCCGCGACCCGGAGACGAAGGCCGCCGCCGCCGAGGCCCTGGGAAGGCTCGGCGAGGCGAAGGCGGCGGCGGCGGTCCGCGACCTCCTCAACGATCTCCGCGGGACGAAGGAGGTCCACGCCCGCTACGCCGGGCGCGTGGCGCGGGGGTGCGTGCGCTTCTTCGGGCTCGTCAAGGACAGGGAGGCCGTCTCCTTCCTCATCGAGGAGGTGGAGCAGCCCGCGCCGAAGGACCCCAACTCCAACACCAACCCGGGGACCGACTACTGGAAGGCGCGCTACGAGATCTGGGCGGTCATCCGGGCCGAGGTGGCGTGGGCGCTGAAGGAGATCACCGGCCGGGAGTTCGAGTCCGCGCGGCGCTGGGAGAACTGGTTCCGGGAAGAGGGCCGGAAGGCGGGGTTCAAGTGATCCCGACGGGAGGACGGCGTTGAGGATCACGTTCCACGCGGGAGCCTGGGGGTCGGACCACCTCTTCCAGGCCATCAACGCCATCGCCGGGGCGCGCATCCGCCACGTGGAGGTCTACGCCGACGTCGCCACCGTCTACGAGGGGCGCGCCGACGAGTTCCTCTTCTTCCTGCAGAAGGCGGGCCTCTCCCTGGCCGGCGCCTACGGCGGCGGGACCTTCACCGACCCCGACTTCCGCGAGGCCGACGTCGAATCGGCGCGGGAGACGGCGCGCTGGATCAAGGAGGCCGGGGGGACCACGCTCATCCTCCAGGGCGGGGAGGGCACCGGGAACCCGGCGGAGGACCTGAAGTCCGCGGCCGCTACGGCCGACGCGGTGGGGCGGGCCTGCGGGCTGGAGGGGGTGGAGTTCTGCTTCCAGCCCCACATCGGCACGGTGGTGTTCCGCGAGGAGGAGATCCGGACCTTCCTCGGCCTCACGAACCCCCGCGACGTCGGCCTCTGCCTCGACACCGGGCACCTCTCGGAGGCGGGCGTGGACCTCGTGCCCTTCGTGGCGGCCCACGCGGCGCGGGTGCGGGTCGTGCACCTGCGCGACGTGCGGCGGAAGCCCGTCTTCGTCGGCGGCCCCTTCGCCAACGCGGGCAAGGGGACGGTGAACCTCGCCGCCGTCGTCGGCGCGCTCCGTGCCCAGGACTACCACGGCTGGGTGGTCGGCTTCGCCGACGACCCCCGCGAGGACCCGGCGAAGAGCGCGGCCGACTTCGCCGCCCTCCTCACCTCCCGCCACCAGCTGAAGCTGTAGGGGGCGGGCGTGTCCCTCCTCGGGGAGCGGCTCGACGCGCTGGCCGCCGGCTTCGACGTCTCCCGCCTCCACCCCGACCCCCTGGAGATCGTCCGCGAGTTCCGCCGGCCGGCGGACCGGGAGGTGGCGGGGATCCTCTGCGCGGGGCTGGCCTTCGGGGGCGTGGAGACGATCCTCGTCTCGGCCCGCCGCGCGCTCTCCCCCCTCGGGAGGAGCCCGGCGGAGGCGCTCGATGGGATCCCGGATCGCGATCTGCGCCGGTCCCTCCGGGGCTTCCGCCACCGCTGGGTGGACGGGGACGACGTGGCGGCGCTGCTCGTCGCGGTCCGCCGCCTCCGCGCGGAGCACGGGTCGCTGGAGGCGGCGTTCCTCGCCGGCGACCCGGCCGGGGAGACCGTCGAGGCCCCGCTCTCCGCCTTCGCCGCCGCGGTGAAGAGGGCGGGCCCGCGGTGGGGGGGGCGCGGGGCGGCGGCCTTCGTCCCGTCGCCGGAGGGGGGGAGCGCGTGCAAGCGCCCGCTGCTCTTCCTGCGGTGGATGGTGCGGCGGGACGGCGTGGACCTCGGCGCGTGGAAGCGCGTGGACCCGGCGCGGCTGGTTCTCCCCCTCGACACCCACGTCGCTCGCATCTCCCGGGCGCTGGGGATCCTCCGCCGGAAGAGCGACGACTGGCGCGCGGCGCTCGAGGCCACGGCGGCGTTGCGGACGTTCGATGCGGCCGACCCGGTGCGCTACGACTTCGCCCTCTGCCGCATGGGGATCCTCGACCTCTGCCCGCGGGAACGGGACCCGGTGAACTGCCGGGCGTGCGGGCTCTTCGACGTCTGCCGCTACGGGAGGCGGGGGCGGATCACTTCCCCATGAGGATCTCCTTCTGCAGCGACAGGACCGCGTCGATGTTCTTCACCGCCTCGTTCCAGTCGGCCTTCGCGGCGCGGAAGGAGGAGAGGGAGAAGGCCCCCGGCCCCGCCTTCGTCGTCGGGCGCACGGGGATCGTGGCGTAGTCGCTGGCGCTGAGCGCCTCCTCGGCCTTCGCGGAGACGAGCCAGTCGTAGAGCCTCCGCGCGTTCTCCGCGTGGGGAGCCCCGCGGACGAGGGAGACGGTGACCGGCAGGACGTAGGTCCCGACCTGCCCCTCCCCCTGGTCGGGGAAGATCGCCTCGACCGGTTCCCCCGCCTTCCGGCGCGCGTGGAAGTCGTCGGTGTCCGTGAACCCGAAGGCCTTCGTCCCGCGGCCGACCTCCCGGGCCACCGTCCCGTTGCCCGAGGCGAAGCCGGTGTCGTTGGAGGCGGCGTCGCGGAGCCACTTCGCGAAGGCGTCCCCGCCGAGGTGGGCGCGGAGCGCGGCGAGGTGGGAGAGCGTCGTGCCCGCGTGGGGCCGCGCCATCGAGCCGCGGCCCCTCTGCGCCGGGGCGGCGAGGTCCGCGTAGGAAGAGGGCCTCCCCTCCTTCACCATCTCCGTGTGGGCGATGAACACCCGGGCCCGGAGTCCATTCGCCACCCAGAACCCCTTCGGGTCGCGGAAGGCGGCGGGGACGTCCTTCGCGGCGGGGGAGTCGCAGGCCTCGAGCACCCCGGCCTCGGCGAGCTTCACCGTCCAGACCGGCTCGTTGTTCCAGAAGACGTCGGCGCGCGGCGAACCGCCGGGCCGCCCCTCCTCGAGGAGCCGGTTGGCCAGGCCGACGGTCTTCGTCGCCTCCGTGTCGGTGACCACGTCCACCTCGAGCCCGGTCTCCGCCGCGAACTTCGCGAGCAGCGGGCGGGCCAGCTCGTCGTCCACCGACGTGTAGATCGTGACGTTCCTCGACGGCGGCGGCGCGGAGGGGGAGCAGCCGGCGGCGAGGATCGCGGCGGCGAGGAGGGTCCTCTGCATGGGGTTCATCCTTTCCTGTAGGGTCCCGCGTCCATCCCGAGGGACCGCATCTTCCGGTGGAAGTTCGGCCGCGAGATCCCGGCCGCGCGGGCCGCCCGCGCGACGTTCCCCCCGGAGCGCCGGAGGTACTCGTCCACGAGGATCCGCTCGAAGCGGTGCACCGACTGCTCGAGGGTGGGATCGCCCCCGTCCGCGGCGGGGAGCCCCCGCGCCTCCCCCTCGGAGCGGAGCCACGCGACGGGATCCCGGGGGGGAGGGACGATGAGGGTCGGGGCCGGGGCCGCGGAGGAGGGCCTGGGGGCGAGGGCGCGGACCGTCGGCGGGGAGCCGGACCCCCGGGCGCGGGCGGCCAGGGCCCGCTCCAGCGCCCCGGCCACGTCGTCGGCGCGCAGGGGCTTGCGCACGTAGTCGGTGGCGCCGGCCCACATCGCCCCCATGGCGTCCTCGACGCTGGCGTAGCCCGTCATCACGATGACCGGGATCCCGGTGTCGGCGGCCCGGATCCGCTCGAGGACCTCCCGCCCGTTCATGCCCGGCAGGCGCACGTCGAGAAGCACCGCGTCGGGCGGGGACTGCGCGAACATCGCCAGGCCCGCGGGGCCGTCGGCGGCGGATTCGACCTCGAACCCCCGCCGCGACAGCGCGCGACGGAGGAAGAACCGCATGCTCTCCTCGTCGTCCACGACGAGGACGCGGGGCCGCTTCTCGCTCACGCCGCACCTCCCCTCGCGCCGCCGAGCGGCAGGCGCACCGTGAAGACCGCCCCGCCGCCGGGGGCGTTCCCCCCCTCGATGGACCCGCCGTGGGCCCGCACGATCCCGTGGGAGACCGCCAGCCCCAGGCCCGTCCCCTCGGATCCGCGGGTCGTGAAGAAGGGCTCGAAGAGCCGCGGCAGCGCCGCCGGGGGGATCCCCGGGCCCGTGTCGCGGACGCGGATGACCGCGAGGTCGCCCTCGGCCGCCGCCGCCGCCTCGACGGTCCCCCCCTCCGGCGTGAAGGCCAGCGCGTTCGTCAGGAGGTTGAGCACCACCTGGTGGAGCTCCGCCGGGTCCGCGGGGAAGGGGGGAGGGCCCCCCGGCCTCACGGCCAGCCGCACCCCGCGCCGCTCCGCCTCCGCCGCGAGGAGGGCCGCGCCGTCGCGGAGCGCCGCCGCCGCGTCCACGCTCTCGATCCGCGGCGGGCGGGGCCGGGCGAACCGGAGCAGGTTCTCCGTCACCCCGCAGCCGCGGCGGGCCGTGCGGACGACGAGGTCGAGGGCCTCGCGGGTCTCGGGGTCCTTCGCGTCGGCCAGGGCCTCCTCCGCGGTCCCCTGGATTCCCCCGAGGAGGTTGTTGAACTCGTGGGCCACGCCGCCCGCGAGGGTCCCGAGGCTGGCGAGGGTCTCCGCCCGCACGAGGGCGCGGGACTTCTCCTCCACGCGCCGCTCGAGGCCGGCGTTGAGGGCCGTCACCTCCGCCGAGGACCTCTCGACGGACGCGGCCATGCGGTTGAGGGCCGCGCCGAGGTCGGCGACCTCGCGGCTGCCCCCCTCCTCGATGCGGTGCGCCAGATCCCCCGCCGCCAGCCGGTCGGCCCCCTCGGCGATCCGCCGCACCGGGGCCACCACGGCGCGGCCGAGGAGGAACCCCTGGAGGCCGAGGAGCGCGGCGAGGAGGCCGAGGACCACGAGGGTGGAGGAGAGGGCGAGCGAGGCCGCGGTGTCGCGGGCGGCGCGGTCCTGGAGCGCGCGGAGGGACTCCTCCAGGCGGGCCATGCGGACCTCGCTCCGGCGGCGCACCTCGAAGGAGACGACGCGGGCGTTCTCCCGGGCCGCCGCGCCCACCGCCTCGGTCTCCCGAGCGACGAGGGAGCGCACGGCGGCCGGATCCCCGGCGGCCAGCTCGAAGGGGAGGTCCTCGAGGTCCCCCTTCCAGCGGGCCACGAGGTGGTCCGTCCCGGCGCGCAGGACCTCGCCCGCGCGGTCGAGGTCCTCCGCGCGGGCCGCGGCGACCTCCTCGAGGGCCGCGGTGACGAGGCGGTCGGTGTCCCGCGCCGTGCGGGAGCGGAGCCACGGCGCGTGGACGAAGGCGACGAGGGCGCCGCCCCCGAGGAGGACGGCGGCGAACAGGAGCGCGGAGAGGGTGCGCAGGCCGACGGGGCGCGCCACGGTCACCTCCCCCCCGCGACGCCGACGAACTCGTCGGCCCCGGCGATGAGGGAGAGCGGGAGGTCGAAGCCCGAGCGCCGCGCGGCCTCGAGGTTGAGGAGCACGCGCGCGGAGCGCGCGCGGGGGACGGCCATCCGCCCGGGGTCCTCGCCGCGCAGCGCCCGCACCGCCAGGACGACGGAGGAGCGGCCGACGGCGGGGAAGTGGGCGGTCACGCAGACGCAGGCCGCGGTGCGGGAGGCGGCGGCGGCGGTGGCGAAGGCCGGACGGCTGCCGCCGCCTCGGCCGCCTGTCCCTCCCGGGAGTAGACCTCGATGTCGATGGGGATCCACAGGGCGTCCGCCCCCTCGAGCGCCGCGGCGCAGGCCTCGCGCACGGCGCCGGGGGCCCGGAGGGCCTCCGCACCGCGCTCCCGCACCGACAGGCGCACCGGGGGGTCGAGGGCCAGGCCGGCGCGGCGCATCGCCTCGACCTCGCCCCGGGATACGGGGTTGGCCGGGTCGTGGACGACGGCGAGGACGGCGAGGCGGGGGAGCGCGGCGCGGAAGACCGCCAGCGCCGCCGCGGCGTCCACGCCCGAGGCGTTCCCGCAGAGGTTCGCTCCGGAACCCTCGAGGGAGGGCACGACGCCGGAGCCGACGGGGTCGGTGACGGCGGTGAAGACGACGGGGGTCCGGGCCACCGCCGCCTTCGCCCGCAGCGCCGCCCCGGTGCCCATGGCGTAGACGAGGTCCATGCCGCGGGCCTGGAAGTCGGCCAGCGCGGCCTTCGCCGCCCCGTCGTCGCCGCGGGCCTCGACGACCTCGAAGACGGGATCGAGGCCGGCGACGGCGAACCCCTCGCGCACCCCGTCGAAGGCGGCGCGGTCGTTGGGGGAGTCGTGCCAGTAGAGCACCCCCACCCGCGGCCGTTCCGCCACGGGTGCGGAAAGGGCGGCGGCGGTGACGATCAGCGAGGCGGCCAGGGCGGCCAGTCGAGCGGGGGCCCGCATGGGAGTCCTCCGGAGCACATGTCCTGCCGATGACAGTGTATCGTTCGGGATACGCCGGCGCCGCGCCCGGAATCCCCCCCGTCCCGCCGCATGATGAATCCCGCGCCCTCCCATGCGTCGATGTAGGATGCGCGCGTCCGGCGGCCGGTCCCCGGCCCCTCCCTGGAGTCATCGAATGAACCTCGTGTCCTGCCCCCGGTGCGGCGCGCAGTTCGACGTGTCCACCTTCGCGCCGGGCGCCAAGTTCGTCTGCGGCGCCTGCCAGAACCTCCTGCAGGTCCCCGCCGCCCCGGTCGTCAAGCCCGTGGCGCAGCCGGTGGCGAAGCCGGTGGCGAAGCCGGTCGCCCAGCCCGTGGCGAAGCCCGTCGCGAAGCCGGTCGCTCCCGTGGCGAAGCCCCCGGAATCGCCGCCCGCCGCGCCCGCCGCGATCGCGAAGAAGCCCGCCGTGGATCGCCGCCGCGCGGGGGACGCCGGACCCGCCGCCGCCCAGGCGCCCGCCGAGGGTCGCGCCGAGCGCATGCGCCGCCAGAGGGCCGAGGGGGGGGACGCCCCGAGGAAGAAGAACCCGGTGCCTCTCCTGATCGGGGCCGTGGGCGGGATCGCCGCCGTGATCGTGGGGATCGTGTACCTGGCCGGCAGGGGGGACGACGGGAAGAAGGCGACCGAACCGGGGCCGAAGCCCGTCGCCGCGGAGCCCGTCGAGAAGACCTTCGAGCAGCTCGACGCCGCCAAGCGCATCGCCTTCCTCGACGAGAAGCACAGGGCCGCCCGGGCCAGCGCCGCGGCGGTCAGGGAGGGCGTGGAGTGGTTCCGCTCCAAGAACCTCGCCGACGACGCGAAGCAGGCCCTCGAGGAGGGGCACAAGGCCTTTCCCGCCGACCCGTGGATCAACGGGGAGATGGGGCTCCGCGAGAGGTCGGCCGACCTCAAGGCGATCCTCGACGACGAGGTCGTCATGGACGCGGTGCCCGAGGACGACCCGGACATGCGGTTCGTGCGGGGGCTGTCGGACCGGGTGAAGAAGGACAAGAACGCGGCGTGGCTTCCGAAGGAGGACTCGGAGAGGCTCGACCGGGCCGTGGCCGCGCTCAAGGAGGCGGGGGCGAAGATGAGCGACCCCGTCTACCAGAAGACGAAGCAGTACTTCGACAACGTCCGGCTGAACCCGGCCTTCACGGGGATGGACTTCGCCTTCCGCGGGGACTTCCGGCCCTACGTCATCTTCGCCGAGGCGCCGGGGCCCGAGAACATGGGCAAGGCGAACGACGTCGTGGAGCGGACCGGCAAGGCGATGACGTGGGTGTACGCGGCGTGGCTGAAGTTCATGAAGGAGGAGCTGAAGCTCGACGCGCCCCGCCTCGAGGACCTCGGCGACCAGCGGTTCAAGGTGTTCGTCTTCAAGAGCCGGGAGTCCTTCGACGCCTGGCACGCGAAGAACCAGATCGGCAACCCCGGGCAGAGCGTCGCGGCGTACTACGAGCACGGCCGAGAGCGGATGATCCTGATGTACGTCGGCGCCTTCGATCCCAGCATCATCATGCACGAGGCGACGCACCAGATCATCCACTTCTACGCGAGGCACTTCTGCGAGATCGAGGACCGGGAGGCGGACAGGAAGGCCGGCAAGCCCCCGGAGCCGGTCTCCTTCGACGACCACCGCCTGCACTCCGCCTTCTTCTGGTTCCAGGAGGGGATCGCGGAGTACTTCGGCGCCGCGGGCCTCGGCCGCACCGAGGCGGAGTGGAAGCTCGGCCGCCTCCAGAAGGGGCGCATGGGCTTCTTCCAGTTCATGAAGGGGCAGAACAAGGTCTGGCCCGTGGAGGAGTTCCTCTTCGCCGACCAGGCGCAGATCCAGAACCTCTCCGCCGTCAAGGGGGGCGGGGCCGGCATGGGGGACGAGCTGAAGGGGCTCATGTACTCCCAGGGCTGGACCCTGGTGCACTACTTCCTCCACGGCGGTGAGGGGAAGTACCGCGCGGCGTTCCTCGAGCTGATGCGCAACGAGATGAAGGGGATCTCGGGGAAGGTCTACCTGCTCCAGGCCTTCGGCCTCAAGGACGCCAACGGCCGGGCCCTGCGCGGGGACGACCCGAAGGTGAAGGCCTTCATGGCGGACCTCCAGGCGGAGTACATCCGGCACTTCGAGAACCTGATGAAGAAGGGCCTCGCCGGAGGGGAATAGGGGACGTGGACCGGGTGGTTCGGTAGGGGCCGCCCTTCGGGCGGCCCGGCCGTTGCCGGCGTCGTCCCGGGAATTCGAGGCCGGGCGACCCGGAGGGTCGCCCCTACTTGTTCGCGGGCCGGAACGGCTGGAAGTCGGGGCACTTCGAGAGGCGCAGCGTCTCGGAGGCCTCCGCGTCGCCCGACCTGGCCAGCGCGTTCACCGCGTCGTAGTAGCGCCCGGCCCGCTCGGCGATCCCGGCCAGCTCCCGCAGTTCCGGAGGGGTCGGGTCCGTCCGGAGGATCTGGCAGGCGCGCACCAGGCTGAAGAGGTCCCCGGCCTTCACCGCGTCCCGGCGCACCTGGTCGAGGGCGCCCGCCTCCTTCGTCCGGTCGAGGATCTCCAGGGCCTCCGCGAGGCGCCCCTTGGCCAGCAGGGCGTTGACCACGGAGGCGCGCTGGCGGTCGAGGCCCTTGCCGTAGAGCAGGTGGCGCTTCTCGGCCAGTTCCAGGGGGACGGGGTCGTTCACGGTCCGGGATCCTAACATCCCCCCCGGGACCTGCGGCATCATGGCCCCTTCCATGGACCCCGAGACCCTCCTGCGGCTCCTCGAGATCAACAAGCGCCTCGCGGGCGAGACCGATCTCACCCGCCTCCTCGAGGCGATCATGGACGCGGTCATCGAGATCACCGGGGCCCAGCGCGGGTTCCTCATCCTCGTGGACGACGGGAAGGTGAAGCTCCAGACCGCCCGGAACTTCGGGCGCACCCAGGTGGACCGGCCGGAGCTGCAGGTCTCCCAGACCGTGGTCCGCTCCGTCATCCAGTCGGGGAGGCCGCTCCTCACCGACAACGCCGCCCACGACCCGCGCTTCGCCGACGCCGGGAGCGTCAACGCGCTCAAGCTCACCAGCATCCTCTCGGTCCCCCTCCGGGTGCAGGACCGCGTCCTCGGCGCCCTCTACGTGGACAACGCCGCGCGCCACTCCGTGTTCGGGGAGAACGAGAAGGAGACCCTCATCGCCTTCGCCGACCAGGCGGCCATCACCATCCGCGCGCTCTGGCGCCAGCGGCAGGTGGAGGAGATGAACAAGGCCCTCGAGCACAGCCTCGTGAAGAAGTCCGAGGAGCTCGAGCGCGTCTCCCGGGCCCTCGACCAGACGCCGTTCCGCTACGACTACTCCGTGATCGTCGGGCGGGGGCGGCGCATGAAGGAGGTCCTCCTCCTCCTCGACAAGCTCATCGAGACGGACATCCCCGTCCTCATCCAGGGGGAGAGCGGCACGGGCAAGGAGCTCGTCGCCCAGGCCATCCACCGCAACGGCCCGCGCAAGGCGAAGCCCTTCGTCCCCGTGAACTGCGGCGCCATCCCCGGTTCGCTGATGGAGAGCGAGTTCTTCGGCCACATGAAGGGCTCCTTCACCGGCGCCGTCGAGACGAAGATGGGGTTCTTCGAGCAGGCCGACGGGGGGACGCTGTTCCTCGACGAGATCGGCGAGATGGACCTCGAGATGCAGAAGAAGCTCCTGCGCGCGCTCCAGGAGCGGGAGGTCCGGCCGGTCGGCGGCAAGGCCCCCTCGAAGGTGAACGTGCGCCTCATCTGCGCCACGAACAAGAACCTCCGCGACGAGATGCACGCCAAGCGTTTCCGCGACGACCTCTACTACCGGATCGCGGTCCTGCCCGTGGACATGCCGGCGCTCCGGGACCGGCCCGAGGACCTGCCCGAGCTGATGGCCTTCTTCGCGGGGAGGGCGGCGAAGGAGATGTCCACGCCGGAGAAGCGCATCACCCCCGAGGCGATGGAGCTCCTCCAGCGGTACTCCTGGCCCGGGAACGTCCGCGAGCTCGAGAACGAGATCCGCAAGCTCATGGTCATGGTCCCCGACCCGGAGATCACCGCCGACGACCTGTCCCTGGAGATCCAGGGGGAGCGCGCCGCCCGCGAGCCCGTCATCGCCGGGGCCGCGGGGGCGGGCCTCGAGGGCACGCTGAAGGAGGCGGTCGAGCGCACCGAGCGGGCCGCCATCGAGAAGGCCCTCGAGGAGGCCGGCGGGAACCAGACGAAGGCCGCGCGCCGCCTCGGCATCAGCCGCGTGTGGCTGCGGAAGAAGATGGAGCGCTACGGGCTGCTCAAGCCCGGCGGGGAGTGACGCCTCCGGCGGCGCTCCCGCGCCGCCGCCATCGCCTCCCCGAGCCCCCCCGGAAGGCCCCCGGCCTCGGCCGCGTAGGCGGCGCGGAGGGCCTCCAGGTCCTCCGCACCCCATCCCTCCTCGAGCCCCGCCAGCAGGTCGGCGAGGTCGGCCGCCTGGACCGCCCCGCCCCTCGGCACCACCCTCATCCGGCCGGAATCCACCTTGAGGATCGCCTCCCCCGACACCACGAGGTTCCTCGGCGCGAGGGAGAGATCGCCCAGTCCCGCGGCGTGCATCGTCCCGGCGGCGCGGCCGACGGCGGCGGCGAGCGCGGCGGACGGCGGCACCTCGGGGAGCGCCCTTCCCCCCTCGACCGTGAGGACGACGAGGACCGCCTCCCGCAGGAACCCCGCCGTGCGGCGCTCGACGAGAACCACCGGCCGCGGGGCAAGGGGGCCGAGCCGGACCAGGGCCTCCGCCTCGCGCCGAGCGCGGCTCTTCGCGGCGAAGGTCGTGCGGAACGCCCCCGAGAGGAGGGCCCCGATCCCCTCGTAGGAGTAGGCCTTGCGGTGGACGGGGACGGCCCCCCCCGGCAGGTCGAGGAGGCCGCTCTCCGTGATCGTGGTCCGGCTCCGCGCCACGATCCGGGCGTCCCGGAGGGCGGGGACCGACAGCCCCGGACGTCCGAACTCCCCGAACCACTCGATCGCGGAACCCATGCCGTCGTCACCTCCGTAGGGCGCTCGTACTTGACTCCCCGGTAGGGGCGGGTATGATCTCTGTAACCCCATGGGCCCTAGGACGATAGAGCATTCGGCCGCGGCCGGGTCCGTGGAAGCGGGGGGGCGACCGTCATGGCGACCGTCACGAAGAAGGAACTCGTCAACCGCATCGCGGAGAAGACGGGCCAGACCAAGGTCGTCACCAAGGACCTGATCCAGATGTTCCTGGACGAGATCATCAACGAACTGGGCAAGGGGAACCGCCTGGAATTCCGCGAGTTCGGCGTGTTCGAGATCAAGGAGCGCGCCGCGCGCAAGGCCCAGAATCCCCGCACCCTCGAGAAGGTCAGCGTGCCGGCGAAGAAGGTCGTGAAGTTCAAGGTCGGGCGCCTGATGAAGGAGCTCGTCGGGATCGCCGCGCCGCGGACCCCGCGTGCGGAGGGGGACGCCGGGGCCGGCCGCGGCGAGGAGGAGTAGCCCGGGGCGGTCCGTGGCCGGGCCCCGCCCGCCCGCCGTCGCCGGCCTCTTCTACCCCTCCGGGCGCGGGGAGTGCCTCCGCGAGATCCTCCGCTGCCGCGCCGCCGCGACGGGGCGCCTCCCCGCCGGCCGACGCGCCGTGGCCGCCGTCGCCCCCCACGCGGGATGGTCCTACTCCGGGCCCACCATGGCCGCCGCCCTCGCCCCGCTGGAGGCGGAGGGACCGGACCTGGTGATCCTCTTCGGCGCCGACCACCACGGGATCCGCCGCGGGGCCTGCTCCGTGGATCCCGGGGGGGCGTGGCGGACCCCGGTGGGGGACGCCCCGGTCGACGCGGAGGCGGCGGCCGCCCTCGCCGCGGACCCCGCCGCCGGCGTCGTCCCCTGCGCGGAGGCCCACGGCCCGGAGCACAGCATCGAGGTCCTCGTCCCCTTCCTCCTGCAGGCCCTGCCCGGGGTGCGGATCCTCCCGGTGATCACGCCTCCCGGGGCGGGAGGCGCGGCGGCCGGAGCGGCGGCGGTGCGGGCGGCGCGGCGCCTCGGGCGGCGGGCCGTGGCCGTGGGCTCCTCCGACCTGACCCACTACGGGCCCCGGTACGGGTTCGCCCCCCTCGGCCCGGGCGCGGCCGCCCACCGCTGGTCGAAGGAGGAGAACGACCGGGAGATCCTCGACCGCGCGGCCGCCCTCGATCCCCCGGGGATCGAGGCCTCCGCCCGCCGCCGCCGCAACGCCTGCGGGCCCGGGGCCATGGCGGCCGTCGCCGCCGCCGCCCGGGAGCTGGGGGCCGAGGGGGCGACGGTGCTCCGGCACACGACCTCCGCCGAGGTCCAGGGGGAGGAGGCCCCCGAGGCCTGGGTGGGGTACGCAGCGGTGGTGTTCCACGCGTGACTTAATCGATTTGACTACAACAGGTTGTGGTTGCGCCGGGGGCTCCCTGTCCCCCCCCGGGGGTAGCCTTGGGGGGACGGAAAGGAGGCCCGCATGACGGATCTTCGGGATCTGGGACGCGAGGTGCCGATCTCCCTGGGGCTCGTCCTCCTCATCGTGGCGGCCCTGCTGGTCTGAGCCGCCCTCCGCCGCCCATCACACGCCCCCGCCGGGACGGGGTACACTCGGTCCGTCCACGAGGAGGCGCGCGCGATGGAAACCGAGATCGTCTTCTGCGAACGTTGCGGCGTGTCGATTCCCGAGTCCGACCTGCCGGGGCTCCGTCAGGCCAGCGGGGGCCGCGACCTCTGCCGCAACTGCGTCTCCCCCGGCGCGCCGGGGGACCTCAAGCTCTACTTCTGCGAGAACTGCCGCGTCTCCATCGCCGTCACCGACGTGCTGACGAAGGCCGCCGTCCCCGAGGGGCCGGGATACCTCTGCGCCGCCTGCGGGCGTTCCACGCCGGCGGAGAGGATGGCGCGCCGCACCGCCGTGGACCGCGAGATGGCCGCCGCCCCGCCCGGGCGCGCCGGCCCCGCCGTGGACCCCATCTACTTCTGCGACGCCTGCAACTCCTCCATCCCCGCGACCCTCGTGGCCACGGGCCGGGCCCTCGTCCGGGGGGGGCGCACCTACTGCGAGCGGTGCCGCCCGCGGCTGGAGGCGGCGCCGGCCCGCGCCCGCGGCGGCGCCGGGTTCCTCCCCGTGCTGGCGGCGGCCCTGCTGGCGGCGGCCGGGACGGCGGCGGGCCTCGCCTGGCGCGACGCGGCGAAGGAGGAGGATCGCGCGAAGGACCGGGACGCCGTGGTGGACGCCGGGATGGCGGAGCTGCGCCGGGATCTCCGCGGGGCCCGCGCCGCCGCCGACACGGCCCGGGAGATCGCCGATCGACTCGACCGGGCGCAGAAGGACCTCGAGCGCAAGCTCGACTCCGTGAAGGTGGAGGCCATGGCCGCCCGCGCGGCGGCGGAGAAGGCGGCCGCCCAGCCGAGCGGCGGCGATCGCGTGGCCCGCGTCGAGCGGCTCGTCGCCGATCTGCAGGAGTCCCAGAAGCTCCTCCGCGAGGACATGGCCGTCCTGGCGGTCGAGAGGCGCAAGCCTCCGGCCCAGGAGCCCGCGGCCGCCCCCCCCGCGCCGCCGCCGGCGATGGACCCCCCGCCCGGGGATCCGCCGGCCCCCCCGTCCCCCCCGGACCCGGCCGCCGGCCCCTCCCCCCAGGTCCAGCGCTGCGTCGCCCTCCTCGAGGACAAGGACGCGGGCGTTCGCTTCTCGGCCGCCATCGAGCTGGGCAAGCTGGGCGACCGCTCGGCGTGGCCCTCCCTGGTGAAGCGCCTGCGCGCCGACGACGACCCCTTCGTCCGGCGGGCCTGCGCCCGGTCCATCGGCGAGCTGAAGGCCTACGACGCCATCCCCGACCTCATCGAGGCCCTCTCCGACGCCGAGGAGTACGTCGCCATCCAGTCGGCCCGGGTGATCAAGGAGATGGCGGGGCAGGACTTCGGGTTCAAGCAGAACCAGGTGAAGTCGGAGCGCAAGAAGGTCGCCGACCGGGCGAAGAAGTGGTGGGAGGAGAACAAGGACCGCCTGGCGCCCGGGGCGCGGGATTCGTAGATCGCCGGGGGAACGGGCGGGATCGAGAGTCTGCGTAAGGGTGCCGGGACGGCGCCCCACGGCGGAGGCGGATCGGGCTGTGCCGCTGCCGAGGGCTCCCGCCGACCGTCTGGACTTCCCGCCGTTGACGTACCTCGGCCGGGAATCGAAAGGGCCCGCGCAAGCGGGCCCTTTCGATTCCCGGCCCCCGCGCGAAGCGCGGAAGCCGGCTACCTCTGGCAGTACAGCAGCAGCTCCGCCCGGCCGTCCTGGCCCGGGAGCGGGTAGTGCTTGCGGCCGGAGATGGTGAGGCCGGCGCGGATGACCTCGCCCATGACCTCTCCGCCCTCCAGCACGAGGAGGTCGTCCTGCTTCTTCTTCCGCCTGCGGGCGGTCTTGGCCTTCCTGCCGAGATCGACCTCCGTCGCGGACAGGAGGAAGACCCCCCCGGGGAGGAGGAGCCGGCGCAGGAGGTCGAGGTAGCGGCGGCGATCGCGCTCCCCCTGGATCTTCCGGAACACGCCCCGGTCGGAGGCGAGGCCGAAGGACTCGGCGGGGAGCAGGTTGGCGCTGTCGAAGACGTCCCCGATCATGAAGTCGATCTCGCGGGCGTTGAGCCAGGCGCGCTCCCGGGCGAGGCCGATGGAGTTGCGGTCGGAGTCGATGCCGGTCACGCGGTATCCGCGCTCGCTGAAGAAGACCGCCTCCTCCCCCTTGCCGCAGCCGAAGACCACGGCCCGGCAGTCCCTGGGGACGTAGTCCAGGGCCAGGAAGTCCTGGAGGTAGGAGTAGTCGTAGTCGTCCTCGGGGAAGCGGGGAGCCATGCGGGACGGGTCGGCCCGGAGGGACCCGGAACGGTGGCTCGTGGAGCCCGCGAGGGCGGCGTCCAGGGTCGCGACGGCCAGCTCCTCCCCGTTCATGGAGTCGAGGGAGAGGGGGGCGGAGCGAGGGAGCGAGGTGCGGCCGGAGTTCTCCCGGGCGGCCATGGGTCGGGAGGCCCGCATGCCGGCCGGGGCAGCGGAACGGGCGGTGGCCGTGGGGCGCCGGGCGGGCGCCTTGGCGCCGGAGCGGGGCTTGCTGTTCTTCACGGTCTCCCTACCTCTCGTACGGTTTCTCTGCCAAATCCGCAGGCGAGTCTCGCGTGCCCGGTCATTCTAACGGATGGACCGACGGACTCCAAGGGGATTTGAAGCCAGAAGGGGGTCGGGGGGCTCGGGGCATTGCATAGATACCGACAGTGAGGTGACACAACTCATTGCAATTGAATGGATTGAAGAGAACAAGTCTAGGAAGATGTATTGGTTGCGCCTCGAAAGAGCCGGTAGCGGCGGTAGGGGCGCCCCCCCTGGGACTCCATCAACCTCTGGATGGCGGTATTCCGCGCCAGGGTCCAGGAGCACTCCCCGCCCCGGATCCCCTTGCGGGCCACGGTGCGGATGGTCTCGCGGACGAGTCCCGCTTCGATACCCCGGCCCCGGGCGGTGGGGAGGACCCCCATGGCCACGACCCGGACGAAGTCGATCCGGCGGGCGTACCACAGGGCCTTCGCCCACCCGAAGGGGAGGAGCGATCCCCCGAGCCGCCGGAGGACCTGGTTGAAGTCGGGCAGGGCCAGGGAGAAGGCCACGGCCTCCCCCTCCTTCTCCGCCAGCAGGACGAGGTCGGGGTCCACGATCCGGCGGAGGTCCTCGGCGGCGAAGGCGAACTCCGCCTCGGACATCGGGACGAAGCCCCAGTTGGCCTCCCAGGCGCGGTTGTAGATCCCGCGCACCGTCTCCAGTTCCGCCGCGAACCGGTCCATCCGGATCGGCCGCAGCGTCCACCCGTGGCGGCGGCGGGCCCGCTCGAGGATCCGGTCGGTCCGCTCGTCGGCGAGGACGTCCTTCGTCAGCACCTCCCAGGCCAGGAGGTCCTCGGCGGGCTCGAGGCCGGCGCCGAGGAGGAGCCCCTCGTACCACGGGGGGTTCCACGGCATCATCAGGACGGGGGGGCCGTCGAAGCCCTCCACGAGCAGGCCGCAGGTGTCGTTCGTCGAGTAGGAGACGGGGCCGATCATCCCGTCGCAGCCCCGGGCCGCCAGCCTCGAACGGGCCGCGTCGACGAGGGCCCGCGCCGCCTCCGGGTCCCGCGGGCACTCGAACCAGCCGAACCAGCCCGTGCGGTCCCCGCGGAACGCCTCCGAGCGGCGGTTGCGGATGGCGGCGATGCGGCCGACGTCCCGCCCGTCCCGGACCAGCACGAGGTGGTCGACCTCCGCCTCCCGGAAGAAGGGGTTGCGCGCGGGGTCGGTCCGCCGGAGGAGGTCCCCCTCGAGCTCGGGGACGAAGCGGGACTCCCCCCGGTAGGCGTCCATGCCGGCGCGGAGGAAGCGCAGGCGCCCGGCCCGCGAGGCGTCGAGGGGTTCGACGAGAAAGGCCACCGGCCTCTACCGGTCGACCGGGGTCCCGGCGGAGCGGCGGGGACGGTGGTAGGAGGGGTGGACGCCGCCGAGGCCGGCGTCGTGCCCCTCGGCCGACTTCAGGAAGGGGCGCAGCTTCCGGAAGACCTCGAGCACCCGGTCCAGCTCCTCGTCCGTGTGGATCGCCATGTAGGAGGTGCGGATGAGGCACTCCCCCTCGGGGACGGCCGGGGGGATGACGGGGTTGGCGAAGACCCCGCTGTCGAAGAGCAGCTTCCAGAAGCGGAAGGTGTCCATCGCCTCGCCGATCCGCACCGGCACGATGACCGAGTCCGAGCGGCCGGTCTCGTAGCCGAGGGCCTTGAGCCCCTTCTTCATCTTCTCCGCGTTCTTCCACAGGCGCGTGCGGCGCTCCGGCTCCTTCTCGAGGATGTCCAGGGCGGCCAGGGCCGAGGCGGCCGAGGCCGGCGTGATGGAGGCGGAGAAGATGAGGGCGCGGGCGGTGTGCTTGATGTAGTGGATGACCTCGTCGGAGGCCGAGACGAAGCCGCCGAGGCAGGCCAGGGACTTCGAGAAGGTCCCCATGACGACGTCCACGTCGGCCTCGAGGCCGAAGTGCTCCGCCGTCCCGCGGCCGTTCTTCCCGAGGACCCCGATGCCGTGGGCGTCGTCCACCATCACCGCGGCCCCGTACTCCTTGGCCAGGGCCACGATCCCCGGCAGGTCGCAGAGGTCCCCCCTCATGGAGAAGACCCCGTCGGTGACGATGAGCTTGCCCTGCTCCCGGGGGGCGTGGGAGAGCTGGCGCTCGAGGTCGGCCATGTCGTTGTGGCGGTACTTGCGGAGCTTGCCGAAGGAGAGCCGGCACCCGTCGAAGATGGAGGCGTGGTTCTCGCGGTCGCAGAAGATGAGGTCGTCCTTCCCGGCCAGGGTGGAGATCACCCCGAGGTTCACCTGGAAGCCGGTGCTGAAGGTGATGGCGGCCTCGCGGCGCATGAACTTCGCCAGCCGGTCCTCCAGCTCGACGTGGAGGTCGAGGGTCCCGTTGAGGAACCTCGAGCCGGTGCACCCGCTGCCGTACTTCATCACGGCGTCCACGGAGGCCTTCTTGACGCGGGGATCCTGGGTCAGGCCGAGGTAGTTGTTCGACCCCACCATCACCAGGCGGCGGCCGCCGATGACGACCTCGCTGGCCTCGTTCTCGTCGATGGGGTGGAAGTAGGGGTACACCCCGGCGGCCATGATCTCCCTGGCCCGCGTGAAATGCCCGCACTTGTCCAGAAGTCCCAAGCACCGCTCCTTCCCAGCGACGCGCTCCCGGCCAGCCGCGGCGCATGATACACGCCGTCCCGGGGGCGTTCCGGGGATTCCTTCGCCCCCGATTTCCGCTCCCCGCCCCGGTCACAGGGGGCAGATTCCGGCGGTGAGGATCCTCCTGACGGGCGGCACGGGGTTCGTCGGCGGCCACGCCGCCGCGGCCCTGGCGTCGGCCGGCCACGAGGTCCGGGCCCTGACGCGGGGGAGGGACGACGGGGGGGTGCTCGCGGGGGCCGGGGCGGAGCCGGTCCCGGGCTCCCTCGGGGACGGACCCTCCCTCCGCGCGGCGGTCGAGGGCGCGGAGGCGGTGGTCCACGTGGCCGGCCTCATCAAGGCGCGCCGGCCCGCGGAGTACCACGAGGTCAACGCCCTGGGCACCCTGCGCCTGCTGGAGGCCTGCGCCGCCGCGCGCCCCCGGCCCCGGCGGTTCGTGCTCGTCTCCTCCCAGGCGGCGGGGGGGCCGACGCCCGGGGGGCGGCCGGTCTCCCACTACGGGGCCTCGAAGCTCCGCGGGGAGCGCATCGCCGCGGCCTTCGCCGGGCGGATGGAGGTCGTCGTGGTCCGGCCGCCCGCCGTCTACGGGCCGAGGGACCGCGAGACCCTGGAGTTCTTCCGCATCGCCGCGCGGGGGCTCCGGCCCCGCTTCGCCGGGAGGGACCTCCGCCTCGTGATGGTGCACGTGGAGGACCTCGCGGCGGGGATCGCCGCCGCCGTGGCCGCCCCCGGGGCGGCGGGGGGGACCTTCGACCTCTGCCACCCCGAGGTCCTCACCCTCGGCGGGACCATGGACCTCATGGCCCGCGCCGTCGGCCGGGCCGGGATCCCCCTGCCGCTCCCCCGGGCCCTCCTCCACGGGGCGGCGGCGGCGCTGGAGGCGCTGGCCTCCCTGACCGGGGGGATCCCGGGCCTGTCCGCCGACAAGGCCCGCGAGATCGGCGCCCGCGCCTGGATCGCCGACCCCTCCGAGGCGGCCCGGGTCCTCGGCTGGCGGGCCCGGATCGCCGCGGCGGAGGGCATCCCCGCGACGGCGGCGTGGTATCGCGCGAAGGGGTGGCTGTAGCGGGGCGGAGGAGGCCCTTTCGCGGCCGCGCCGCGGGCTTCCGGTAGGATTCGCCCCATGAACCGCCGGGCTCTGCGATTCGCCGTCGTCCTGACATCGGCCCTCGCGGCGGCGGCTCCCGGCCTCTCCCTCGCGCAGGATCCGCCGCCCCCCGTCCCTCCTCCCGCCCCGGAGGCCCCGGACACGAGGTTCTTCCAGAAGGACTTCGAGGACGCGGTGAAGGAGCTAGACGACCCCGCGGGGGACGAGGAGTCCTGGTT
>CAZWGT010000017.1:20140-22244 GCA_964633345.1 uncultured Planctomycetota bacterium | reverse complement strand
CGCCCCGTCGAGGGGGTAGCGGCGCAGCGGCTGCAGCGTCTCGTCGGCGGCGATGGCGGGCTCCGACTTCATCTTCACGAAGCCGTGCTTCGCCTTCAGCTCCCGGTACTCGGGGAGGTAGCGGCCGGCCTGGCGCATCACCCACGCGGGGACGCGCTCGACCGTCTCGCCGCGGAGCGCCCGGACGAGGAGCGGCGCGGTCACGCCATCGCCTCGCGGAGCGACGCGCCGGCGGCCTCGACGGCCATTTCGATCTCCTCGTCCCCGTGGGCCGCGGACAGGAACCACGCCTCGAACTGGGCGGGCGGCAGGTGGACGCCGCGCCGGAGCATCCCCTGGAAGAAGCGGCCGAAGGCCGCGCGGTCGCAGCGCAGCGCCTCGTCGAAGTTCCGGATCGGCCCGGGGGCGAAGAAGAGGGTCAGGAGGGAGCCCGAACGCTGGACGCAGAGCCGGTCCTTCCACGGTTCCATCGCCGCGCGCAGCCCCTCCTCCAGCCGCTCCCCCAGCATCTCGAGACGCGCGTAGATCTGGGGCTGCTCCTCGAGGATGCGCAGCGTCTCGAGGCCCGCCGCCATGGCCAGCGGGTTCCCCGACAGCGTCCCCGCCTGGTAGACGGGGCCCGCGGGGGCGATCCGCTCCATGAGGTCGCGGCGGCCTCCGTAGGCGCCGACGGGGAGCCCGCCGCCCAGGATCTTCCCGAAGGCGGAGAGATCGGGGCGCACGTCGAACATCCCCTGGGCCCCGCCGAGGCCGACGCGGAAGCCGGAGATGACCTCGTCGAACAGGAGGAGCGCGCCGTACTCGTCGCAGAGGCGCCGCAGACCCTCGAGGAATCCCTTCTCCGGGGGGACGAGGCCCATGTTCCCGGCGATCGGCTCCACGACGACGCAGGCGACCGGGCCCGCCCGCAGCAGCACCTCGACGGAGGGGAGGTCGTTGTAGCGGGCGGTGAGGGTGTCCCCCGCGACGCCCTTCGGCACGCCCGGGCTCGACGGGACGCCGGCCGTCGCCGCGCCGGATCCCGCCTCGACGAGGAAGGCGTCGGCGTGGCCGTGGTAGCAGCCGGCGAACTTGATCACGCGGTCCCGCCCCGTGGCCGCCCGCGCCAGGCGCACGGCGCTCATGACCGCCTCCGTGCCGGAGGAGGTGAAGCGGACCATCGCACAGGAGGGGACGAGGCGGGTCAGCAGCTCCGCCAACTCCACCTCGGCCGGGCAGGGCATGCCGAAGGAGGTCCCCCGCTCCGCCGCCGCCTGCACCGCCTTCACGACGCGGGGATGGGCGTGGCCGAGGATCATCGGGCCCCAGGAGCCGACCATGTCCAGGTAGCGCTTCCCGTCCGTGCCGAAGACCCAGCAGCCCTTCGCCCTCTCGACGAAGACCGGGGTCCCGCCGACGGCGCGGAAGGCGCGCACGGGGGAGTTGACCCCGCCGGGGAGGACCTTCCGCGCGCGGTCGAACCAATCGCTCATCCGAGCAGCCTCGCCGCCTCGGCGGCGTGGTAGGTGACGATGAGATCCGCCCCGGCGCGGCGGATGGAGGTCAGGACCTCGAGCATCACGCGGTCCCCGTCGATCCAGCCCTTCTCCGCGGCGGCCTTGACCATGGCGTACTCGCCGGAGACGTTGTAGGCGGCCACGGGGAGGTTCGTGGCGGCCCGCACCTTCTGTATCACGTCGAGATACGCCAGCGCCGGCTTCACCATGATCACGTCCGCCCCTTCGGCCTCGTCGAGGGCCGCCTCGCGGAGCGCCTCACGCCCGTTGGCCGGGTCCATCTGGTAGGACTTCCGGTCCCCGGACTTCGGCGTGGATCCGGCCGCGTCCCGGAAGGGCCCGTAGAACCCCGAGGCGTACTTCACCGCGTAGGAGACGAGCAGGGTGTCCGTCAGCCCCTCGCGGTCGAGGGCGGCGCGGATCGCGCCGACCCGCCCGTCCATCATGTCCGAGGGGGCGACCGCGTCCGCCCCCGCCTTCGCGTAGGCCACAGCCGCGCGCGCGAGCAGAGGGAGCGTCTCGTCGTTCTTCACGCAGCCGTGCTCGTCCAGCACCCCGCAGTGCCCGTGGTCGGTGTACTCGCACAGGCAGACGTCGGCCCAGACCAG
>CAZWGT010000017.1:15787-20130 GCA_964633345.1 uncultured Planctomycetota bacterium | reverse complement strand
CCGTTCCTTGGCGGCGAGCAATTCCTGTTGGGCGGCCCGCTCCTTGACGAGGGCCGTCGCGCGGCAGACCGGGCCGCGGGGGTCCCACGCGGAGGAGCCCTCGGCGTCCTTCCTCGAGGGGATGCCGAAGAGGATCACCGCGGGAACGCCGAGGGAGTGGAGGGAGGCGGCCTCCGCCGCCGCGGCGACGGGGGACATGCGGAAGACCCCGGGCATGGAGGGGACGGGGACCCGGTCGAGGTCCTCGTCGTGCACGAAGAGGGGCGCGACGAGGTGGTCCGGCGCGAGGATCGTCTCGCGGACCATCCTCCGGATCGTCGCGTCCCGGCGCAGCCGCCGCGGGCGCGCCGCGGGGAAGCCTCCCGTCCCGTCGTGGGCCATGCCGTGCTCCTTCATCGCGGAGACGATACCGAGAGGGGTCGGATGGGCCGCCGTTCCCGACACCGGGAGCCCCAGGCGGGCCATGGCCTCGGCCGTGGTGGGCCCGATGGCGATCAGCGGAGGGAGTCCCGACGGCTGCCCCGCCGCCAGCGCCTCCGCCGCCGAGGGGGAGGCGAGGACCGCGGCGTCCGCCCCCTCGCGGAGGAGCCGTGCCACCCGCTCGCGGGGATCCCCGGCGGGGCGGATCGCGTAGGCGACCACCTCCTCCACCACCGCGCCCCGGGCGCGCAGGCCCTCGGCGAGGTCCGGCCGGGCGCGGTCGGACTCCGGGAGCAGGACGCGCGCCCCCTGCAGGCCCTGCCCGACGGGAAGGCGGTCCACGGCCTGGAACAGCCCCGCCGCCCCCGGCCCCTCCCCCTCGGCGAGGACCTCGAACCCCTCCCTCGCGGCGCGGCGGGCGGTCTCGGGCCCGACGGCAAGGCAGGGAGACCCCGCCGGCCGGCCGCCGAGGACCGCGGCGACCGCGTCGACGGCCCGGGGGCTGGCGAAGGCCACGAGGTCGAAGCCGCCCGCGGCGAACCGGCTGCCGAGGGCGTCGGGGGCGAGCGGCGCGGCGTCGAGGAACGGCACTCCCACCGTCTCCACGCCGAGCGCGCGCAGGCCCTCGCCGAGGGAGCCTCCGTCGCCGTCCGGTCCGGTGAGGGCCACGCGCACGGTCAGACCTCGATGCCGCCGGGCTCGTCGTGGGAGTGGTTGCCGGTGGCGAGTTCGTGGATCAGCGCCTCGCTGGCCCGCGACAGGAGGTGCTTCGCGAGCTTCGTCCCCAGCACGTCCGCGTCGGCCGCCGGACCCGCCGCGTCGCCGCGGTGCAGCTCCGTCCGCTCCGCGCTCCCGACGAAGGCGTCGAGGCGCAGCGTCGCGCCGTCCGCGTCGATGCGCCCGTAGGCCCCCGCCGCCAGGTGGCACCCGGAGCCCAGCGTCCGGAGGAACGCCCGCTCCGCCGTGACCGCGGCGCGGGTCGGCCCGTCCTCCAGCAGCGCGAGGACCGCCGCGATCTCCCCGTCCGCCGCGCGGCACTGGATCCCCAGGGCCCCCTGCCCGGGGGCCGGCGGGTACTCCACGGGGTCGAGGACCTCGCGGATGTGTGCCGTCATCTCCAGGCGCACGAGGCCCGCCCGCGCCAGCACCGTCGCGTCGGCCGCGCCGCCCACGACCTTCTCCACCCGCGTCGGCACATTCCCGCGGAGGAGCTCGAACCGCAGGTCGGGCCTCCGGTCCCGCAGCAGCGCCTTGCGCCGCGGGCTCCCCGTCGCGACGAGGGCGCCCGAGGGCAGCGTGGCCACCGTGACGGGCCCGCCGGCCACGAGGCAGTCCTCGACGGGGGCGCGCTTCGTGACGCAGGCGAGGGCGAGCCCCGCCGGCATCCGCGTCTCGAGGTCCTTCAGCGAGTGGACCGCGACGTCGATCTCCCCCCGGAGCAGGGCCTCCTCCAGCTCCTTCACGAAGACCCCCGTCGAGCCGACCGCGGCGATGGGCCGGTCGGTGATCGCGTCCCCCTTCGTCTTCAGGATCACCATCTCGACCTCGGGCGCCATGGGGAGCGCGGCGAGGGCGCGGGCGACGTGGGTCGCCTGCCAGAGCGCCAGCTTCGAGCCCCGCGTGCCGAGGCGGATCCGGTTCACGGCTTCCCCCCGTCGTCCGGACCGCGCAGGCCGAAGAACCGCCGCAGCCAGGACTCCCGCTGCTTCGCCTCGGGGCCCATGTCGCGGACCGACTGCATCGGCGCGTGGAAGGCCTTGTCCACGATGGAGCGCGTCAGCCGCTCCACGTGCTCCCGCTGCTCCGGGGTGAAGTGCTTGAGGCTCCGCTCCACCTCCCGGGCGCGCAGCTCCTCCAGCGAGCGTCGGATCTCCGCGACGATGGGCTCCGCCGCGCGCCGCTCCTCGCCCAGCAGCATGCGGACGAGGGCCTCCTCGACCATGGCCTCGACCTTCTCGACCTCGGCGCGGCGCTTCTCCTTGTTCTGATCCACCAGGCGCTGGAGGGAATCCACGTCGTGGAGGAAGACCCCCTCGAGGTCCCGGGCCCGCGGGTCCACGTTCCGCGGCACCCCGATGTCCAGCAGCACGAGCATCCGCCCGGCGCGGCGCCGCGCGGCCGCCTTCAGCCCCTCGAAGGTGAGGACCGGCTCCGGGGCGCGCACCGCGCAGAGCACCACGTCCACGTCCACGAGCGCGTCCTCGACGCAGTGCCAGGACCAGGTGGCCGCGTGGACCTCGCTCGCCAGGGCGACGCCGCGGGACGGGGTGCGGTTGGAGATCCACAGCGCCTGGGGGTTCTCCCCGGCGAAGAGCTTCGCGCCGATGCGGCCCGCCTCCCCGGCGCCGATGACGAGGACGCGCAGCCGGGAGAAGTCGGAGAAGTGCCGCTTCGCGAGCGTCAGCGCCGCCGCGGGGACGGAGGTGACCCCGCGGTGGATGCCCGTCTCCTCCCGAGCCCGGCGGGAGACCTTCAGCGCCGCGGGGACCACGCGCTCGAGCATCGGGCCCGCGGTGCCCGCCTCCCGCGCGATCCGGTGGGCCTCCTTCACCTGGGCGAGGATCTCGCTCTCGCCGAGGATCATCGAGTCGAGTCCGCAGGCCACCCGCACGAGGTGGCGGACGGCGCCCGCCCCGGCGCTCTCGTAGAGGATCCCGTCCACGTCCACCCGGACCTGGGGCCGCGCCGCCGTGAGACGGGCGGCGAGGCCTCCGTCCTTCCCCGCCGCCGGCCCCGGGGTCGCGTACAGCTCCGTCCGGTTGCAGGTGGACAGCAGCATCGCCTCGGTCCACGCCTCCTCGCGGAGTCCGCGGGCGAGGAAGTCGGCCGCCTCCTCCGGGTCGAAGGCGAGGGACTCCCGCACCCCGACGGAGGCGGTATGGTGGCTGAGCCCCACGACGCGGAAGGGGACGGAGGGCAGGTCGCTCACCGGACGGCCCCCGGGAAGCGGTGGAAGGACTCGAAGAGCCTCCCCACGGACAGCATCGAGAAGACCAGCAGGGAGTAGCCGGCGAGGTTGAGACCCACGACCCGCGCGCCGCCCCAGTTGCCGACGAAGCGCCCGAGCAGGCAGGCGGCGTAGATCGCCCAGATGAGGAAGGTCCCCCACACCTTGGGGTCCGCCATCGTCGCCCCGGGGGACCGCATGACCCACACGTCGCCGAGGCCCACCGCCAGCGTGAGGGCGACGAACCCGACCTCGACGGCGTGGAGGCTCATCGCGGAGAGGACGTCGAGGGAGGGCATGCGCTCGGCGAACTCCCCGACGAGCCCCCGCTTGAGGAGGCGGTACATCACGATGAACAGGATCCCGTAGACCGCGCCCACGGACAGGGACGCCACCGCCACCGCCGCCGCCCCGGAGTGCCAGGCGAACAGCGGGCTCTTCAGGATCTCCGGGATCTCGTACCGGGGCACCCGGCCGATGCTCGAGCAGAGTTGCAGGAGGAAGGCCAGGAACAGGGGGAAGAAGCCGGTGTAGGGGTTCTTCCTCCGCCACTCGACCCAGGCGTAGGAGGCCGCGATGGCCGCCGCCACGAGGGTGAACAGCTCGAACTTGTTGGCCACCGGATGGCGGCCGGCGACGGTGGCCTCCAGGAGGACGAAACCCACGTGCAGGCAAAGGGTTGCGGCCAGCAGGGCGGGTCCGGCGCGGCGGGCCCAGGGGAGGTCCCGGGCGAGGAGGAGGGCGTAGATCGCCACCAGGCCGCCGTACAGGGCGGGCAGGACGACGTTCATGACGCCCAGGAACGGCTCCATGCGGGGCTCCGACCTCCTCGAAGACGACAACCGTCAAGCGATTGGCGTGCCGCGGGTCACACCCCTTCCCCCCCTGCACAACCGTGGGAGAATGGCCGCAACCCCGCGGAGAAACCCCCGATCATGATGGTCCACGTCGGCTTCGACCTGCCCGACCTCCGGGC
>CAZWGT010000017.1:7340-15777 GCA_964633345.1 uncultured Planctomycetota bacterium | reverse complement strand
CTGGTGGCCCGGGCGCGCGGGGACGTCCTCGTCCTCGTGGACGTCCTCTCGTTCTCGACGACCGTGGCGGCCGGGACCGCCCGCGGCGTCGTCTTCCTCCCCGCCGGAAGCCGCCGCCGCGCCGAGGCCCTGGCCCTCGAGAAGGACGCCCTGGCCTCGGTGTCCCGCAAGGATACGGCCCCGGGGCGCTACTCCCTCTCTCCTCTCGACTACGACAGGGCCCCCGCGGGGCTCCGGATCGTGCTGCGCAGCCCCAACGGCGCGCGGATGGCCGTCGCTTCGAAGGGGGCGCCCGCGGTGATCGTGGCGGGCCTCGTGAACGCCTCGGCCTGCGGCGCGGCGGCGGCGGCGGGGGCGAACGCGGCGGGCCGGGGCGTGACGGTGGTCGCCGTGGGCGAGCGGATCCCCGGCGCCCGCCGCCGCCGCTTCGCGGGGGAGGACCTCCTGGGGGCCGGCGCCGTGGCGGCCGCGGTGGATCTTCCCCGCACCGGGGAGGCGGAGATCGCCGTGCGCGCCTTCGAGGCCTCGCGCCGGAGCCTGGAGGCGACCCTGCTCTCCACGACCTCCGGGATCGAACTGGCCGGGGCGGGCTGGCGGGAGGACGTCTCCTTCGCGGCGCGCCTGGATTCCCTGGCGTGCGTGCCGCTCCTGCAGGACGGGGAGCTGCGCGGGAGGTAGGGGGCGGGGCGGAGCAACCGCGCCGGTCGGCGCGGAACGCCTGCAAGGGAATGCAGCAACGGGCTCCTATGCCATCTCCCCACGGAACCCACGGAGGAATGCGCGGACAGTCGCAACCGCTTCCCGCTTCAGCCGCGCCTCCTCGTCCGGGTCGTCGGTCTCTTTGAGGAACGCTGCATAGGCACAGGGACCGTCCTGCTCCTCATCGGCGAATCTCCTCCCGAGCAGTTCCATCGCCTCCATCACCTCTCCCTTGGCCGCGATCGGGCTGCTCGCAGCGGCGGCGCCGGTCTTCCAGGGCTCACCCTCGCGGTTCAGGAGCGTGAACACGAGGTCGTAGGCGTCCTTGTCGTCATGCCGATCCTGGAAGGAGAGGACCTTGAGAACGGTGTAGGGGAGGACGTTTGCCACTCGAGCCATCACCTTCGACTTCCCACCGCCGTCCAGGCGCTCCCCTTCGATCGGAACTTCAATGAAGTCGTCCTTCAACAGGTTGGCACCCCGCACGTTGAATGCGCCGAGATTCGCGCCAGCCGACTCTCCCCTGGGCTTGAAGATGCGACCGGGCTCCACCTCCTTGGTCTCGCACAGGAACTCGACCAGGACGGTCACTCCATCCACTTCCCGCGACCACCGGAAGCTCGGCTCCCCCTGCTTGAAGCCCGCCCTCTCCAGGTTGTTCTGAAGAGTCCTGTAAGTCTCCGGGGTGTCGTCTCCCAAGGCGACCCCGATGACGAGATCGACGTCCAGTGTCCCGACGTGTCTCCTGGCCCCCTCGGGCAGGCGCCAGGTCAGATACCGCGGCGCGAGTCCACCCGCGAGGAAGATGCGCTCCCTCCAGGGTCCGATGTCCCCGAGAAGCGTCAGGAGGACTCGCTCGCATCTTGCGGTTGCCCGCTCGTCATACTCGGCGTAGTGCTTCCGGGCGCTCACAGCCCGATGACCTCTCGACGGAAGTGATCCGCCTGATCCCGCCCACGGCGCGGATCACGCCTGAGGTCTGCGTACAGGCGGAAGCGGTTGGCGAGCCACACTCCTTCGGTCCTTTCCCTGAATGCGAGGGCGGTGTCCGCCCTGACCTGGAGGAACGCGACGTTGTGTCCACTCGGAACATCGTCGGCTCCTGTCGCCGTCAACAGGTCCGCCGGTGCAGCCACATCGGTCACCCAGACATCGACCACCGGGATCGCAGTGACGAAGGGTGCGAGGAGGTTCGCTGCGGCCGCCCCTGTTATCGCGTAGTCGATCCCGGCCTCCTCCAACCGGGTGGCCAGCGCCTCGACGAGCTTCCGTGGAGTCTGCGCGAGCATGTACGCGTTGAGTCGACGTGGCTTCTCGATGCTCTCTTCGGCCCAGAGGTCCAACAGTGCCGTCGGATTGGCAACATGGCGCACCCGGTTCGGACCCCGCCCGCGTGCGACGACGACCTTCTCGTTCTCAAGCCGAACGAGCAGCCTGTGTGCGAACGCCGGGGAGACGGTGGCCGTCTTCGCCAGGTCCTTGACCCTCCACGGACGTCGGGGGTCGATGAGCAGTGCTTGAACGGCGACTCCCGCCTTCCCGTGGAGCCGGGTCCTGTACCGGGTCTGCGCCCTGCGCCCCTCGCGATCCGGAGTGTCCCTGTGGATGAGCAGGCCGGGTAGCTCGACCCGGGCATTCCCAACGCCGTCAATGAGGGCAACTCCGTGTTCGCTCAGGATCGCCCTTGCCTCCTTCGTGGTGTCACCGGCGATCACAAGGAGAGGCGTGTTCGGGTGTCCCTTGGCTCTGTTCACCAGGTGCCATGCGGTGGCGGGGTTCACGTGTGTCTTGAACTCGACTGCCATCTTCACCTGCGTCCCTGCGAACCTGGCGATGGCATCGATCTCGTGCCCTTTTCTGCGAGGTTCTGCGACCACTTCCAGGCCAGGGACCTGCCTGAGGATGCGGAGTGCTTCCCCTTCGAGCCGGCCTTCCATCTTTACTGTTTGTCGCTTGTTCACAGTGTCTGTGAATATAGCCAATTTGGTGAATATGTCAAGGACTCCCCACGCAGACCAGCCCAAGGACACTCCCGTTCGAGCCTGAGCCCGGAGGCGACACCCACCTCCCAGGCGACAAAAGGACTGACCATGTAATCGACTGTTCTATAGGCACTTACACCATTCGTCTCCGTGTCTCCCAGGGTCCCCAGGAAGCCACTGCCGCAGACACCAAGAGCGCAGAGTGGCCGGCCAACGAGGTCAGCTCCTGCCAAGCGGAGGCTTCCGTGAAGGAGACGGCCGCGGCGATGGATCGACTCCAACCTGACCTCTCTCCGCGCAGCTCCCCAGCTCAAGGCCTCATGTGATCTCCATGAATGCCCGTTCTGCCGCGTCGGCACGGTCACGGGGGGCTCTCCTGCTCCAGAGCAGCCACGACTCCCCGTCAAAGCAGTCGACCAGGAGGTGCCGTACGCCTTGGGGCAGGGTTGCAATGGCGTTCTCCCCCGAACTTGCCAGGACGGTCCAAGGGACCGCCTCCGTGAGTAGGCACACCGAATACAGGCCGATCCCATGCGAGTTCCCCATGAGGGCACGGATCCGGTGATCGTCCTGGGGACCCTCTACGTAGAAGATCAACTGGCCGAGAATGGTGCACCATGAGATCCCCGCGGACCGCGGTGAGTTCGACCACCGTTGAAACCACGGATCGGAAGATGTGAAGTACTGGCTGACTACGGCGACACCGCATGTCGACCCCTGCTGGAGAAAGCCCGAAAGGACGCGAAGCACCCGATCTTGACGGTAGGGGTCAGGCATCTCATGGATGAGGACACCGCCACGGTTGAGGTCGGGACACGACTTGATCCCGTCGGGGACCAGGACAGCGCTGGAGCCCGACTCGAAGTCAATCCCTGTCAGACGTCCAGCAACACCCCCCGTCGAGTCAAGCACGTGCCTGAGGAACGGGGCAGGCGGTGGTGTCAGGCTCAGGGCCTTTAGCATGTACGCCCCGCAATCTCCCCACTCCCGTGTGCCTTGTCAAGGAGGGTCTCCCCGCTGCCGTGACAGCCCGCAACGTGGCCAGGAAGCGCACCTCCAACGGTCACACCCCCCCGCCTTGACGTGTGACACGACCGCGGGAAACGCTGAAGCCTCCGGGGGGTGATCTCGCATCATGGCTCCGCGCGAACGGCCTCTCCGGCAGGGAGGTATCGCACGCATACGGGAGTCGGCATGATCTGCGGGGTCCGGGCGGCCGCCCTTCGCTCGGCGTGCGGATTCGCCCTGGCGGCGGCCCTGGCGTTCGGGCTCCCCGCGGCTATGCCCCCCGCCGCCTCCGCCTCCCAGGAGGAGGCCCCCTCCTGCAAGGACTGCCACGAAGAGGTCGTGGACGCGACCCCGAAGTCCATCCACGCCAAGGTCGTCGCCGACCCCGCCCTCGACTCCTGCGAGATGTGCCACGTCGGCAAGGAGGGCCACCTCAAGTTCGTCTCGGGCGACGGCGGCAAGGACAAGCCCCCGCTGGCCGGCTTCGCCAAGCCCGCCGACTGCCTGCTGTGCCACAAGACCGTCCCCGCCCGACACGAGAAGACGATGCCCGCGTGGAAGGAGCGGAAGAACGCCGCCTGCACCACCTGCCACGACCCCCACGCCGACGCCGAGACCGTGAAGAAGGCCCGCACCGCCGGCCCCTTCACCACGAAGAAGGGACTCGAGGACGCGGGGGCCAAGCCCGCCCCCGCCGGCGCCGCCACGTGCGCGAAGTGCCACGACGCCCCGGTGAAGACCTTCGAGGCCTCCGCCCACCGCAAGGCGGGCTCGACGTGCGAGGCCTGCCACGGCCCCGGCTCCCTCCACGCGGCCTCGGGCGGCGTGAAGCGCCTCATCCTCCCCTTCGAGCCGAAGGACGCCGCGGCCCAGGCGCGGTTCTGCCTCGCCTGCCACCAGGAGGACGCGCCGGACCACGCGAAGGAGTTCGCCGCCTCCAAGTACGCCGAGGGCGGGAAGACCTGCGCCTCCTGCCACCAGGTCCACGCCGCCGCCGCCGCGGGCCCCGAGAAGGGCTTCGAGCGCCTCGCCGACGCCGTGAAGGCCGCGAAGCCCGTCGGCAGCGCCGCGTGCCTGAAGTGCCACGCCGATCCGCATCCCGGCCTCGCGAAGAGCCGCCACGCCCCCGTCATGGGCCGGGATCGCGAGGGGTGCGAGGGGTGCCACGGCCCCGGCTCCGCCCACGCCGCCGCCTCCGGCCGGAAGAACCTCATCCTCGCCCCGGCGCGCCTGGAGCCCGCGGACCGCGACGCCCTCTGCCTCCAGTGCCACCGCTCGACCTCCTCCCCCGCCGCGTGGGCCGGCGCGCCCCACGGCGCGGCGGGGATGTCCTGCCTGGAGTGCCACGACGCCTTCGCCCCCGCGGGGCAGGCGGCGCGCAAGCCCGAGCCGGCGCTGTGCGCGAAGTGCCACGGCGTCCAGCTCGCCCAGTTCCGCCTCCCCAACCACCACCCGGTGGAGGAGGGGGCGATGAAGTGCAGCGACTGCCACGACCTCCACCGCCCCTCGCCGGCGGTGTTCTCGGCGAAGAAGTGGACCGCGACCTGCGCCGAGTGCCACCGCTCCGAGGCCTCGCCCCGCCTGCACGCCCACGAGGCGGACCGCGCCGACGGCTGCATCGCCTGCCACGAGCCCCACGGCTCCCCGTCGCCGAGGCTGCTGCGCTTCGGCCGGGTCGTGGACCTCTGCCTCTCCTGCCACGTCCCCCCGGCGAGCCACGACCTGGCGCCGGGATCGGCCTACGCCTCCTGCCTCGCGTGCCACACGGAGATCCACGGATCCGATGCGGACCCCAAGCTCCTCCGGTAGTTCTACTGGCGGCAGGCGCCTCGGCGCCGCCTTCGCGATCGCCGCCGCCGCGGCCGTGGCCGCGGCGTCCGGTCCCGCGCGCGCGCAGGAGGGGAAGGCCGCGCCGACCAGCGCGACCTGCCGGATCTGCCACACCGACCCGGGCTTCGCGGTCTTCTCCCACAAGGGGCTGGAGGAATCCGCGGACGGCTGCTTCACCTGCCACGCCGACCCCCTGGCCCACGTGAAGGCCCGCGGCGGGCGGGGCAACGTCCCCGTCCCCCCGAAGATGGCCGCCGACGCCGAGCGGGAACTGTGCCTGCAGTGCCACGAGGACAAGGACGACGCGAAGCACCTCGCCCCGAAGGCGAAGGACGCGCGCTGCACCTCCTGCCACGTGCTCCACGGCGCGCCGATGCCGGTGCGCGGCCCCGTCAAGGTCCCCGTCCCCGTCGATCGCCCCGTTCCCTCCCCGGCCCCGGGCCCCGTGAAGCTCTCGGGCCGCGTCGAGGCGGGCTGGCGCTTCGTCGGCGAGGAGGAGGGCCGGTACGCGCAGGACCTGAACCTCGACGACGGGCCGAGGCTCTTCGGCCTCGACCTCGCGGCCGCCTCGGACGACGCGACGGCCCCCCGCGCCGAGCTCTCCGTGGACGGGCTCGGCGACCCCCACGCCTGGGGCCGGCTCCGGGTGCGCCGGGGGGACCTGTGGAAGGTGTCGGTGGACGCCCGCCACGACGAGCTGCTCTTCCTCGGCCAGAACGGCCTCCACGGCGGCGAGACCCTCCGCGAGAACCTCTCCGCCGACGTGGACCTGCGCCTCTCCTCCGTCGCGCGCCTCGGCCTCGGCTACGACCGCGCCGACGTCGAGGGGGACGTGCGGGGCACGACCCTCGTCAACGGGGTCGTCCTGCCCGCGGCGGTGCGGCAGGACCGGCTCACGCAGGAGGGGAGCGCCACGCTCGATCTCCGCGGGAGGGAGTGGCACGCCCGGGTGCGCCAGGGCTGGATCACCGAGGAGGGCTCCGACGGGACGCACCGGGATCCCGGGGCGCCGGGGGCCCCCGACGTCGTCGCCTACGACGACGACTCCACGATGGACGGCCCGGTGACCTTCGTCGCCGTCGGCGCCGACGCCCTCGACGGCCGGATCTCCGTGGAGGCCCGCGCCTCCCGGGCCGACCTCTCCCGCGAGGTGGACACGGAGGAGGCGGGCATCGGGGACCTCGGCGGCCCCTACACGACGCGCTCCACCACCACGGGCTCCCGGGACCGCCTCGTCGAGACCCAGGCCCTCGACGCCTCGGTCACCTTCGCCGACTCCTGGGCGCTCGAGGCCTCCTTCGAGCGGAGCGCGCTCCGCGAGGACGGCACGGTCTCCGGCCGCTCCACGACGACCACGGCGGCCGGCACGAGCGTGACCACGACCTCCTCCGAGGCCCGCGTCTCCCAGCGGACGATGGAGGAGCGGGTCGGCGTGCGACGCTCCCTGGGGAAGAAGTTCCACCTCCGCGGCGGGGCCGAGTGGATCCAGGACTCCCTCGACTACGCCGACGCGGCGGCGGGCGGGAACGTCCGGACGACGGGCTTCTTCGCCGGGGCCGAGGGCGCGGTGACGGAGGAGATCCGGGTCCACGGCGAGGCCCGCACCGCCCACGGGACCGACGTCTTCACCCCGCTCACGCCGACGGACCGCGACGTCCTGAAGGTCGGCGCCTCGTGGCGCGACGCGGAGGGGAACCGGGGCGGCGTGGACTGGGGCCTCTCCGACCTCGAGTCCGAGGGGCGGACCGCGGCCTCCCGGGGCTGGGACTTCCGCGTCTGGGGCGGGCTCGGGAAGGAGGAGGACGCGACCCTCGATCTCGGGTGGACGGTCCGCAACCGGACCCTCAGCGTGGACACCCTCTCCTACATCGGGTCCACCCTCGTCCCCGGGGAGTCCGTCGCGAGGGTCCGCTCCCACGTCCTCGACTTCGGGGTGGCCTTCCCCCTGGCCTCCATGCTCCGCTTCACCGTCGGGGGGACCTGGGCCCTCGACCAGGGGACGCTCCCCGTGCGGGCCTTCGACGCGACGGCCGGGATCCGCTGGAAGATCTCCACCACGGTGGCGGCCCGCCTCGAGGTCCGGCACCGCGAGTACGACGAACTCGGAGACGACGCCCTCGACTACGAGGCGGACATTCTCGAGGTCTCCGTGGAAATGTCCTTCTAGCCGCGGCGGACGCCCCATGCGGGGCTCCGGATCGGGTTTTGCTGGATGGCCGGCGCCGGCGCCGGCACGAAGAAGAGGAGGTTCAGGAATGCGCGCGCTCAAGGTCGCAGCGGGAGTCCTTGCGGTCGGGACGGTCCTCGCCTTCGCCGTCGGCATGGGTGCCGCGGAGGAGGCGAAGCCCACCTACGTCGGCGACGCCAAGTGCATGAAGTGCCACTCGAAGCAGGTCACCTCGTGGAAGAAGACGGCGCTCTACAAGTCCATGGACGTCCTCAAGCCGACGGCGGAGGCCGAGAACAAGGAGCTGTTCGAGGCGAAGAAGAAGGCCGGCGTCGATCCGGCCAAGGACTACACGACCGACGCCAAGTGCCTCGCCTGCCACACGACGGGCTACGGCAAGGACGGCGGCTACCCCGAGAAGATCACCGCCGACAACGAGAAGGTCGCCAAGTCCATGGGCTCCGTCTCCTGCGAGGCCTGCCACGGGCCGGCCAGCGTCTACCTCGAGTACAAGAACGCCAAGCGCAAGGAGAACAAGGACTACGCCTTCACGAAGGAGGAGTTCGCCAAGGTCGGCCTCGTCACGCCGACGGAGGAGAACTGCAAGGCCTGCCACAACAAGGACAACCCCACGAACGCGAGCGACAAGTTCAAGTGGGAGGACTCGAAGAAGAACGTCCACGAGCACGTCGCGAAGTAGGGGCGACCCTCCGGGTCGCCCGGCCGTTTCGTAGGGGCGACCCTCCGGGTC
>CAZWGT010000017.1:0-7240 GCA_964633345.1 uncultured Planctomycetota bacterium | reverse complement strand
CCGGGTCGCCCGGCCGTTTCGTAGGGGCGACCCTCCGGGTCGCCCGGCCGTTTCGCCCGCACAGAGGACCCGGCATGGACGAGACATCGACTCCCGCCGACGACGGGGCCTGCACCCGGCGACGCGCCCTGAACGCCCTCCTGGCTTCGGGCGCCGTCGCCACGGGGGCCTCCGTCGCCTACCCCCTGGGAGGGTTCCTCCTCCCCCCGAAGGAGGCGGAGGCCGCCACGGCGAGCGTCGTCGCTGCCGACAAGGACGGCAACCCCTTCAAGGTCTCGAAGTTCCCCCCCAACAGCGGGCAGTCCTTCCGCATGGGCTCCCGGCCCGGGCTCCTCATCCGCCTCCCCGACGGGGAGTTCCGGGCGTTCTCCGCCAAGTGCACCCACCTCTCCTGCCTCGTCACCTACCGCCCCGACACGAAGCTCATCTGGTGCGCCTGCCACGCCGGGGCCTACGACCTGGAGGGCCGCAACATCGCCGGCCCCCCGCCCCGCCCGCTGACGCCCTTCTCCGCCAACGTCAAGGGGGACGAGATCATCGTCTCCAAGGGTGCCTGAGGTGCTGTCCCGGCTGTCCGCCTGGCTCCGGGAGCGGCTGCCCATCGCGGCGGTCATGGAGTTCGCCTCCCACAAGACCGTCCCCCAGCACCGGGCCAGCGTCTGGTACTACTTCGGCGGGATGTCGCTCTTCCTCTTCGCCGTCCAGATCGTCACCGGGTCCCTCCTGCTCCTGTACTACCGCCCCAGCGCCGACCAGGCGTGGGAGAGCGTCCAGTTCATCATGACGAAGGTCTCCTTCGGCTGGCTCATCCGCTCCATCCACGCGTGGTCGGCGAACCTGATGGTCTTCTTCCTCTTCGTGCACATGTTCTCGACCTACTTCCTGAAGGCCTACCGCAAGCCCCGGGAACTGACCTGGGTGACCGGGTGCGTCCTCCTCGGCATCACCTTCGCCCTCGGCTTCTCCGGCTACCTCCTCCCGTGGAACACCCTGTCGTTCTTCGCCACCTCCATCGGGACCGAGACCCCGAAGGTCGTCCCCGTGGTGGGCGAGTTCATCGTGCGGTTCCTCCGCGGCGGCGACGAGGTGACCGGGGCGACCCTGACGCGCTTCTTCGCCTGGCACGTGGCCATCCTCCCGGCCCTGCTGACGACGGTCCTCGGCCTCCACCTCGCCTTCATCCAGACCCAGGGGATGAGCGTCCCGGTGGACGTCACGCCGAAGCCGCGGCCCCTCCCGTTCTTCCCCAACTTCATCGCCCGCGAGGCCCTCGCCTGGGTCATCGCGCTCGGCGCGCTGGCCTCGCTGGCGGCCTTCTTCCCCGCGGAGCTCGGCGTCAAGGCCGACCCCTTCGCGGCCGCCCCCGACGGCCTGAAGCCGGAGTGGTACTTCCTCTTCGCGTTCCAGACCCTGAAGCTCCTGCCCGCCACGGTGATGGGGATCGAGGGGGAGGTCCTCGGGGTCTTCGCCCTCTCCCTCGCCGGGCTGTTCTGGGTCCTGGTCCCGTTCCTCGACCGGAGGAGCGCGCGGAACGAGAAGAGCCCGCTGTTCACCGCCATCGGCGTCGTGGCCCTGGTCTATCTCGCCGGCATGTCGTACTACGGGTGGATCTCATGAGGACGATCCTCGCCGTCGCGGCCCTCCTCGCCGTCGCGGCCGCCGCCCGGGCCGCCGACACGTGCACGACCTGCCACGGGGCGCTGGAGGAGCCGAGGCTCTCCGACCCCGTGAGGAAGTCGGCGCCGGACATCCACTTCCGCCGCGGGTTCAACTGCTCCTCCTGCCACGGGGGCGACGGGACCGCCCCGAAGAAGGAGGACGCCCACGCCGCGGCGAGGGGGTTCCTCGTGCCCCGCGCGGCGGACGCCGTGGCGACCTGCTCCCGCTGCCACAGCGATCCCTCCTTCATGAGGAACTACGACCCCGGGGTGAGCACCGACCAGGAGGCCCAGTACCGCCAGAGCCACCACGGAAAGAAGCTCGCCGAGGGGGACGTGAAGGTCGCCACCTGCGTCTCCTGCCACGGGAACCACGGGATCCTCCAGGTCAAGGACCCCCTCTCCCCCGTCTACCGGCGGAACGTCCCCGCCACGTGCGGGAAGTGCCACGGGGACGCGGAGTACCTCAAGGGCCGGAAGATCCCCTCGGACACGGTGAAGAAGTACGAGGCCGGCGTCCACGGCAAGGCCCTCCTCGGCCGGGGGGACATGGGCGCCCCGGCCTGCAACTCCTGCCACGGGAACCACGGGGCGACCCCCCCGGGGGCGACCTCCGTCGCCAACGTGTGCGGCGTCTGCCACTCCCAGCAGGCGGACTATTTCCGCGAGTCGAAGAAGAAGGCCAACTTCGACGAGAACGGGATCGCCGCCTGCGTGTTCTGCCACTCCAACCACGAGATCCGCCCCCCCACGGACGCGATGCTCGGCACCGGGAAGGAATCGGTGTGCCTGCAGTGCCACGAGGGGGAGGACGACGCGGGCTTCGCGGCCGCCCGGAAGTGGGAGGCCGGCTTCCGGAGCCTCTCCACCAAGCTGGAGGACGCCACCAGGGTCCTCGAGCGCGCCGAGCAGGCGGGCATGGAGGTCTCGGGGCCGCTGTTCCGGCTCACGGAGGCCCACGACCACCTCTTCCAGTCGCGGGTCCTCATCCACTCCTACGACGCCGCGAAGGTGATCGAGAAGCTCGCCGCCGGGGAGGCGATCGCCGTGGCCGCCCGCGGGGACGGCGAGATGGCCCTGTCGGAGTTCGACTACCGCCGCCGGGGCCTGTTCATCTCCCTCTTCGCCATCGCCCTCCTGGCCGCGGGGATCTGGTTCAAGATCCGGGAACTGGACCGCCGGCTCCCGCCGGAGTAGGAATCCCCCATGCCATCGCAGATCTGGGTCCTGGATCCGGCCGTCGGGCGGGAGAAGGCGGAGGCCCTCCTGGGCTCCCTCGCGGCCCGCGACGTGCGCGCCTCCCTCCGGGAGGTCCCCGGGGGCCTGGCCCTCGTCGTGGACGATCCCCCCGCGGGCCTCGAGCGCCCCCCCGAGGTCCTCCGCTCGAGCACGGTCGAGGTCCCCACGGGCTCCCAGGTCACGCGCCGCCACTTCCTCGACACCTTCGCCGTCTCGCTCTCCGCGGGCGCCCTCGCCACGGGGACGGTTCTGGCGGGGCTCTACGCCACGCCGCCCCGCGAGCGCGAGGCGGAGGCCGACGAGGTGGACGTGGGCTCCGTCTCCGAGATCGAGGCCGCCGGCTCCCGGACCTTCCGCTTCGGCCGCGTGCCCTGCGTCGTCATCGCCGCGGGCGGGAAGTTCCACGCCCTCTCCACGGTCTGCTCCCACCTCGGGTGCATCGTCCAGTGGGTGCCGCGGAGCCAGCACCTCGCCTGCCCCTGCCACCGGGCCTCCTTCGACCTCGAGGGGAACGTGCGCGAGGGGCCGCCGCCGCGCCCCCTCGCCGCCTACACCGCCACGGTCCACAACGACCGGGTCGTCGTGCGCCGGAGGACCTCGGCGTGAGCGCCGGCGCCCTCCGCACGTTCCTCTCCCGTCCGGTGGACTACCGGCGGAGCTTCTTCTGGGACCTCGGGCGCCTGGCCGTCTTCCTCTTCGGCGTGGAGGTCGCGACGGGGATCCTCCTCTCGCTCTACTACCGCCCCGACGGGGACGGCGCCTACGCGAGCGTCGGCACCATCGTGAGCCACGTGACCCTCGGCTGGCTCGTCCGGGGCGTCCACCTCGTCACGGGCCACCTCCTGACCGTCGTGGTGGGCCTCTACCTCGTGCGGGCCTTCTTCCTGAGGACCTTCCTCAAGCCCAACGGCACCGTCGGGTGGGTCCTCGCCGTGGCCTTCTCCTTCCTGACGCTCGCCTTCCTCCTCACGGGGTCCGTGCTCCCGTGGGACGAGCAGGCCTACTGGCGCACCGTCATGACCGCCGAGCTGGTGGGGAAGATCCCCGTCCTCGGCCCCTGGCTCGCCGACGTCTTCCGCGGCGGCCCCGGGGTGAGCGGCGCGACCCTCGTGCGGCTGGCCGCCCTCCACGGCATGCTCTTCCCGTGGCTCGCCTTCGGCCTCATCCTGCTCGGCCGCCGGATCCGGCGGGAGGGGGGGATGAAGTGATCCTCCGGTTCACGCCGACGGCGGGAGAGGGGGAGCGGGCCGCCCTCCGGGCCGACCTCGAGGCCCAGGGCGTCGGCTTCCAGGACCTCGGCGACTTCCTCGTCCTCGACCGGGAGCTGGCGGAAGAGGAGGCGCTCCGCGCCGGCTCCTTCCCCGGGGTCCGCGACCTCACACCCGCCGACCCCCGCCTCCACACCGTGAGGGAGAGCTTCCTGCGCTGGACCGCGGCCGCCTCCATGGTGGTCGGGGTCCTCGTGCTGGCGGCCTCCCTCCTCCCCTCGCGGCTCGGCCCTCCCGCCGATCCCCTGCGCACCCCCGCGGACCTCGGGCCCTCCTGGCCGATGCTCGCCTGGCACGCCATGGACGACCGCGCTCCCGGGTGGATCCCGGTGCCCCTGCTGGTCCTCGGCGCCTCCCTCGTGCTCCTGTGCTGGCCCTTCCTCGCCGGCCGCCTCGCCTCGCGCAGGCCCGGGCTCCACGCCGCCGTCGGCGTCCTCGTCCTCGCCCTCGGGGCGGTCCTGGCGATCCTGGGGGCGGCGCGATGAGGATCCCCGCGGCGGTCCTGGGCCTCCTCCTCCTCCCCGCCGCCGGCGCCGCCGCCGGCGAGGAGGGGTGCGGCGTCTGCCACGGCGCGGAGCGCGTGCGCCACGAGCAGTCGATCCACCGCTCCGGCGGCCTCACCTGCGTCTCCTGCCACGGCGGCGACCCCGTCCCCGTGGAGAGCAAGGAGGCGGCCCACTCCGCGGAGAAGGGCTTCCTCGGCCGGCCCACCCGGGCCCAGGCGGCGCTGTTCTGCGGGACCTGCCACTCCGACGTGGGGAGGATGCGCTCCTTCGGCCTGCGCACCGACGTCCTCGACGCCTACCGGAGCAGCCACCACGGCAGGGCGGTCCTCGAGAAGGGGGACCCCGACGCCGCGACCTGCCTCGACTGCCACGGCTCCCACGACGTGGCGCGCGTGATGGACCCCCGCTCCCCCGCCTACCGCAGCCGGGTGCCGGCGACCTGCGGCCGCTGCCACGGGGACGCGGAGATGATGCGGCGCCACGGGCTGGACTCCTCGGCCCCGAAGGCGTTCGCCGGCTCCGTCCACGGGGTGCGGCTGGCCGAGGGGGAGCCCGGGGTGCCGAACTGCGCCTCCTGCCACGACGCCCACGCGGCCGCCCCCCCCGGGACCGGCGAGGTGGCCCACGTCTGCGGCGCCTGCCACAAGGACGCCCTCGAGATGTTCCGGAAGAGCCCCCACTTCGCCGTCTCCCTCCGCGGGGAGATGAAGCAGTGCGTGACCTGCCACGGGAACCACGCCGTGGGCCTGCCCGACTTCGACCTCTTCGACCGTCCCGCCGCGAAGGACGCCGACGCGAACCGGGGGACCGGCTGCGTCACCTGCCACGACACGGCGGACGCCTCCGACCGGGGGGCCGCGGTCGCGGCCGCCCTCGGGAAGGGGTTCCGCGAGACGGACGGGAAGATCCGCGCCGCGACGGCCCGCGTGGACGGGATCGCCGGCCGGGGCTTCTTCGTGGAGGACGAGCGGGAGTCCCTGGCCCAGGCCCGCCGGGAGCTCGTGCGGGCGGTCCCCCTCTCCCACTCGGCCGACCTGGCCGCCGTGCAGGCGGCGCTCCGCCGCTCCCACTCCTTCGTGGACGAGGCCCTCGTGCGGGTGGACGGCAAGCTCCGCGAGGAGCGGGACCGGCGGATCCTCGGCTCCTTCGGGGCCTTCGTCCTGTTCGTCATCGCGGGGTTCCTCGCGCTCCGGCGCCGCCGCGCCGCGGCGGGATCGGCCTGAGCCGTGGCCGCCCGCCGCCCCCTCCTCGCCCGCGTCGGCCTGGCGTTCCTCGTCGCGTTCCTCGTCGCCCTCCCGGCCGGCTTCGCCTTCGTGGAGTGGTCGGTCCAGCCGGGCTTCTGCCTGAACTGCCACCTCATGATCCCCTACTACAAGTCCTGGGAATCCTCCGCCCACGGCCGGAAGCAGGTCTCCTGCGTGCAGTGCCACTACGAGCCCGGCGTCGTCGAGACCATGAAGGGGAAGGTGGTCGCCCTGAACATGGTCGTCAAGTACGCCACGGGGGCCGAGGGGACCAAGCCCTGGGCCCAGGTGAGCGACGCCTCCTGCATGCGCGGGGGCTGCCACTCCCAGCGGCTCCTCGCGGGGGCGGTGAAGTTCGACATGGGGCGGGTCTCCATCCCCTTCAACCACACGCCCCACCTCCTCGAGATGCGCGGGGGGAAGAAGCTGCGCTGCACCTCCTGCCACTCGCAGATCGTGCAGGGGGAGCACATCAGCGTCACGACCACGACCTGCTTCACCTGCCACTTCAAGGGGGCCGCGGCCGACCCGAAGATGGGCGACTGCCGCACCTGCCACGGCCCGCCGGAGCGGCCCATCGACCTCGGGGGCTTCGTCTTCGAGCACAAGGCCTACCTCGACCGCGGAGTGACCTGCGAGTCCTGCCACCCGGGGACGACCGCCGGCACCGGGGAGGTCCCGGAGAAGCGCTGCATGTCCTGCCACGGGGTGGTGGAGCACCTCGCGCGCTACGGGGAGACGGAGTTCATCCACGGCAAGCACGTCACCGAGCACAAGGTCGACTGCCTGCAGTGCCACACGGAGATCACGCACAGGCTGCGGCCCCGTCCGGGGACGCCGGACCCGAAGGCCCCCGCCGCCCACGGGTCGAAGGCCGCCGACGGCGGCGGGAATTGCGCCGCCTGCCACTCCTCGACCCACGGGGTCGGGGAGACGTTCTACCGCGGTGAGGGGGGGCCGGGCGCGCCGTCCACGCCGAGCGCGATGTGGCTCGCCCGCGTGGACTGCTCCGGCTGCCACCGCCCGACGCCGGGAGTCCTCGGGGCGCCGGGGAAGGCCGTGCCCGCGAAGGAGTTCGCCTGCCTGTCCTGCCACGGACCCGCCTTCGAGGGGATGATGGGGCGCTGGCAGGCGGCCTACGAGGCGGCGACGGCGGCCGTGGGCGCGGCGGTGGACGAGGCCCTGAAGTCCGCGCCGGCCGGTGCGGGGCGGGAGGCCCTGCAGGACGCGGCCCACGACGTCGCCCTCGTCCGGGCCGACGGCTCCCGCGGGGTCCCCAACCACTCGGACGACACCTCGCTGCGCGACGCGGCCCACCCCCCGGC
>CAZWGT010000016.1:11386-22309 GCA_964633345.1 uncultured Planctomycetota bacterium | reverse complement strand
GCGAGAGCCACGGCCCTCGGGGACGCCGCGGGGTCGGCGGCGACGGCCCGCGCCCCGGCGAGGCGATCGAGGTACCGCGCGACGGGCTTCGTCGCGGGGCCGAGGGCCGCGGCCGCGTCGATCTCCGCCAGCACGACGGCCCGGTCGTCGAGGACGATCCCGCGCGCGGCGCCCGCAGTGGAGAGGATCGAGGCCTCGAGCTCCCCCTCGAGGGTGGCGGGGGGATCGGCGCCCGCCCCTCCGGGACCGAGGGCCAGCAGCGCGGCGAAGAGCGCGGTCGGGAGGGAGCGGGATCGCACGGCGGGTTCATCCTACCCCGCACCGGATCCCGAGGGGTCCACCAGCGCGACAATACGGGCCGTCGCCTCCCTCAGGACCGTCTCGGGGACCGCGCAGAGGCGGATCGCCTTGCGCTGGCGCCAGTCGAGGCTCTTGACCTGGTCGCACAGCACCGCGCCCCTCGCCGCGATTCCCTCGGGGAGCGCCACCTCGAAGGGGTAGCCCTTGACCCGGGTGGTGATGGGACAGACGAGGGCGAGGCCCACCTTGCGGTTGTAGGACCGGGGGGAGATCACGAGGGCGGGGCGGCGGCCGGCCTGTTCGCTGCCGGCATGGGGGGTGAACTGGAGCCAGACGACATCCCCCCGCTCGGGAACGTACGCGGAAGCCACTACAAGGCCTCCCGGCCGACCGGGCCTCCCGTGTCAATCTCGTCGTGGAGGTTGCCCGGGGTGACGCGCCGCAGCAGGTCGCGCAGGGCCACCTTCGGGGCCCGTTCGGGCTTCACGACGAGATTCCCGCGGACGACGGCCACGAAGACGGCCGACCCCTCGCCGACCCCGGTCGCCTCCGCCAGGGCCTTGGGGATCCTCAGGCCGAGGCTGTTGCCCCACTTCCGGACTTTCGTCCGCATCGCCGCCTCCCCTGGATATACAATGAGTATACTCTACCACTCCCCCGCGTACAGCGTCACGAAGGGGGGAGCCTCGGCGTCCACGATGGCGTGGAGGTTCCGCACGACCTGGCGGACGTGGAGGAGGTCGTGGGCCGCCCAGCCGGCGAGGAAGTCCCCCGCCGCGATGTCGCCGATGCGGGGGTGGGCCTTGGCCCGCTTCCAGTCCGGCGCGGGGAGGGAGCGGAGCCACGCGAGGGAGTCCTTCCGGGCGGCCCGGAACTCGGCGAGGAGGGAGGCGAGGGTCCGCTCCCGGAAGCCCCCCTCCCGCACCCGCGCGTCGGGGTCGAGGGGGGGCCACGGGTCGGCGGGCCGGTGGAGTACGAGGTCGAGGCGCGCCCGGAAGTCCTCCGTCTCCTCGGAGACGAGGTGGCCCGCCACCTCGCGGACGCACCACCTCCCCTCCGCGGGGCGGACGAGGGAGTCCTCCTCGGAGACCCTCGCCAGGAGATCGGAGAGGATCCCCCCGCTCGTCTCGAGACGGTCGATCAGGCGTGCCCCGTCCATGGCGTCCCCCCGTTTGGAGTTGCATCCGGCCGGCCACCGCGTCCAATGGCGGCCATGATCCTACGATCCGCCGCCGCCCTCGCCCTGGCCCTCCTCGGCGCCGGGTGCGCCTCGACGCCGAAGGGCCCCCTCCCCGACATCCCGACGGACGCGATGATGCCGCCGGGGGTGGACCGCGCCCACACCCACTTCACCGTGCCGACGGTGAGGACCGGGGACCTGGCGCCCGACTTCACCCTGCCGGCGGCCAACGGGTCGGGGCCGGTCTCCCTCTCCTCCTACCGGGGGCACCCCGTGGTGCTCGTCTTCGGCTCCTGCACCTGCGGCCCGTTCCGCGGGATGCTGAAGGCGGTCGAGGGGATGAGGGAGCGGTTCGGGGAGCGCGCCGCGTTCCTCATGGTCTACGTCCGCGAGGCCCACCCGACAGACGAGTGGCGCATGAAGGAGAACGACAAGGCGGGGTGGGCCCTCGCCCAGCCGCGGACCGCCGACGAGCGCCGCGCCGCCGCCTGGGAGTTCGCCGAGAGGGCCGCCGTCACCTTCCCCGTCCTCGTGGACGGCGTGGACGACGCCGTCTCGAGGCCCTACGGCGGCTGGCCGGGCCGGTTCCTGGTGCTCGACGGGGCGGGGAAGGTCCTCTACCGCAGCGAGGTCGGGCCCTTCGGGTTCCGGCCCGCGGAGCTGGAGGAGGCGCTGCGGCGGCTGCCGGGCACTCCCTAGCCGGAAGCCCCGGTCCCGTCTACTCGGTGCCTCCGCCCCGGAATCCGCGCGGATCCACCTCGATTCCGAAGTCCGCCTCGGGCCCGGTGCTGCCCGTGAAGGTGGAGGGATTCGCGGACCCCGAGTCGAAGGAGTTCCCGGCGAACCGGGAGAAGGACCCCGCGTTCACCACGTCCATCGCGCTCGACCAGAAGCCGGACCCGGTCACGGACGTCCCCGTCGTCAGGTTGAGCAGGCCGCAGGCGCCCGACCTCGACATCCGGCAGCCGTCGATCACGTTCCCGTACCCGCCCACGACGCGGATCCCGTCCGCAGGCGCGCCCCACGAGGAGTTTCCGTGGAGCACGTTGTCCGACCCGCGGACGACGATTCCGTGTCCGCCGAATGTCGCCTCGGAACTGAACCAACCCGAGACCTCGTTGCCCTCGACCGCCGTCCCGTCACCGCGCACGATGATCCCCGTTCCCGCTCCCGCGGTCACGACGTTGTCCGCCACCGTGCCCCCCGACCCCTCGACGAGGATCGAAGGGGAGCCCGTGCTCCCGTCGCCGACCCGGTTGCGGGAGATGACCCCGCCGTCGCCCTCCACGAGGAGGGTGCCCCCGGTGCCGTCCGCGACGCCCACCTCGTTGCCGTCGATGGTGCCGATCTCCCCTCGCACGACGATCGCCTCCCGAGCCTGGATGTCGGACAGGGTGTTCTGGGAGATGCGCGCCTGGTCGCCCACCACCTCCACGCCCCGGCCCTCGCGGACGCCGGAAATCCCGTTGCGCCACACGTCCGCGCGCGCGCCGTCCACGCGGAGTCCCTGGAAGCGGCCCCGACCGCCCTCGAGAACGCAGAACTGGATGCAGGCGTCGTCGCCCAGTACCTCCAGGCCGTGGACCAGGTGCTTCCGGTTCCCGGCCTGCTCGACGATGCAGCGGTCGATGAGGGCCCCTTCGCCCTGGACCCGGATTCCGCCCCGGCGGATTCGGAGCGTTCGAATCGTGACCCGATCGCCGTGGACGGACAGGGCCGCGTCCCTCTCCGGGGAGGACGAGCGCGAAGCGCTCGCCTTCTGGACGAGGGTCGCCCCGATCCCCTCGATGACGAGGTCGTCGGTCAGGACGACGAAGGGCCCCCTGTGGACGCCCCCCTCGAGGAGGATCCTGTCCCCGGGGACCGCGGCATCGAGGGCCTCCTGGAAGCGGCGGAAGTCTCCCGGAACGTGGAGGTCGTCGGCGAAGGCGGCGGCGGGCGAAACGACGGCGGCGACAAGGACCAGCGTCCGGATCCCCATGGCTTCCCCCCTGCTGGGGCCTCCCGCCCCGGTAGAGATAACCGAGGTCGTGAGGCTGTCAAGGGAGCCCCTACGCCGGGAACAGGGTGCTCTTCCCCGCGCGGGCCACCGCCGCGCCCACGAAGTCGCGGAAGAGCGGGTGCGGCTCCAGCGGCCTGGAGCGGAACTCGGGGTGGAACTGGACCCCGACGAACCACGGGTGGCCCTTCAGCTCGACGATCTCGACGAGGTTCCCCTGCGGGCACTCCCCGGTGACCGCCAGCCCGGCCCCGGCCAGCGCGGCGCGGTACTCGTCGTTGAACTCGTAGCGGTGGCGATGGCGCTCCCGGATCTCCGGGACCCCGTAGGCCTTCCGGGCCAGCGACCCCTCCGCCAGCCGGCAGGGGTAGCCGCCCAGGCGCATCGTCCCGCCCATGTCCCGGACCTTCTTCTGCTCCTCGAGGAGCGAGATGACCGGGTGGGGAGTCTTCGCCGCGAACTCCGTGGAGTGGGCGTCGGCCATGCCGCCGAGGCGGCGGGCCGCCTCGATGACCGCGCACTGCATCCCGAGGCAGATCCCGAAGAGCGGGATCCCGTTCTCCGCCGCGTAGCGGATGGCGCGGACCTTGCCCTCGATGCCGCGCTCCCCGAAGCCCCCGGGCACGAGGATCCCGTCCACCCCCGCCAGAAGGGCGTCGCACCCCTGCTTCTCCACGTCCTCGGCGCGCACCTTCCGGAGCGCCACCCGCATCCGGTGGGCCGCGCCGCCGTGGGCCAGGGCCTCGTAGATCGACTTGTAGGCGTCGTTGTGATCGGTGTACTTCCCCACCACGGCGATCTCCACCGCGTCGCGGGGGTTCTTCACCGCCTCGACCATCCCCTCCCACGCTCCGAGGTCGGGGGCCTTCGCCGGGAGCCCCAGCTCCCGGCACAGCAGGTCGTCGAGGCCCTCGGCGTGGAGCATCAGGGGCACCTCGTAGACCGTCTTCTCCACGTCCCGCTCCTCGATGACCGCGTTGCGCTCCACGGAGCAGTACATCGAGAGCTTGCCGCGCTGCTCCTCGGAGAGCGGCATCTCGGTGCGCACGATGAGGGCCGTCGGCACGATGCCGATCTCGCGGAGCTTCGAGACCGACTGCTGGGTCGGCTTGGTCTTCATCTCGCCGGCGGCCTTGATGAAGGGCACCAGCGTCAGGTGGACGTAGGCGGTGTTCCCCCGCCCCGCCTCCAGGCCGAACTGGCGGATCGCCTCGAGGTAGGGGAGGCCCTCGATGTCCCCCACCGTCCCGCCGATCTCCGTGATGGCGACGTCCACCCCCTCGGCGGCGCGGCGGATGGAGTCCTTGATCTCGTTCGTGATGTGCGGGACGACCTGCACCGTCGCCCCGAGGTAGTCCCCGCGCCGCTCCTTCTGGATGACCGAGAGGTAGATCTTCCCCGTCGTGTAGTTGCTGTGGCGGTCGATGCGGGCGTGGGTGTAGCGCTCGTAGTGGCCGAGGTCGAGGTCGGCCTCCGTCCCGTCGTCGGTGACGTAGACCTCCCCGTGCTGGAAGGGGCTCATGGTGCCGGGGTCCACGTTGATGTAGGGGTCGAGCTTCTGCATGGAGACCGTGAGCCCGCGCGCCTCGAGCAGCATGCCGATGCTCGCCGAGGTGAGCCCCTTGCCGAGGCTCGAGACCACGCCGCCCGTCACGAAGATGTGCTTCGCCGGCACTCAGCTCTTCCTTTCCCGCCAGCGGCGGACGAAGGCCTCGTAGTCCTCGGGGGTGTCGATCCCCGGCGGGGCCCGGTCCGTCGGCACGACCCGGATCCGGATCCCGTTCTCCACGGCCCGCAGCTGCTCCAGCATCTCCGTCGTCTCGAGGGGCGTGGCCTCCATGGCCGCGAACCGCTGGAGGAAGTCGCGGCGGTAGGCGTAGACCCCGACGTGGCGGCGCGGGCGGGCGGGGCCGAGGGGGTCCCGGGCGAAGGGGATGGGCGCGCGGGAGAAGTAGAGGGCGTCCCCCTTGAGGTCCACGACCACCTTCACCACGGAGGGCGCGGCCAGCTCCTCGTCGGAGAGCAGGGGCGCGGCCAGGGTCGCCATGGACACGGTCATGTCCGCCTCGACGGCGGCGATGAGGGCGTCGAGGGCGGCGGGGTCCACCTCGGGCTCGTCCCCCTGGACGTTGACGACGACGTCCTCGCCGGCGATGGCGCGCGCCGCCTCGGCGACGCGGTCGGTGCCGGAGCGGCAGTCGGGGGAGGTGAGGATCGCCTCGCCCCACGCGGCGCGGACGGCGGCGGCGACGCGCTCGTCGTCGGTGGCCACGACGACGCGGGCGGCGCGGGTGCAGTGGCGGACCGCCTCGAGGACGTGGACGACGAGGGGCTTGCCGGTTTCCGCGAGGAGCGGCTTGCCGGGGAGGCGGGTCGCCCCCATCCGTGCCGGGATGACGATCAGGGCCAAGGGTGTCCCCCCGCCCCCGCGGCGCTCATCGCTGGGTGTCCCCGGGCTTCTGGTTCAGGAGTTCCTCGCCGGACCAGCCCTTGCCGACCCGGACGCTGGAGCCGGGGGTGGCCTGGTGGACGGTGAGGATGAGCTTCTTCAGTCCGTCGTAGACGTCGGGGAGGTCCTTGGTCTCGGGGTTCTGGCGGGCGCCGGGGACGAGGAAGAGGGATTCGATTCCCTGGCCGCGGTCGATCCAGACGGCGCCGAGCGCCCCCTGCGGTCCCTCGGACGGGGAGGCCCGGACGGCGAAGCGGTCGAATCCGGCCTCCTCGAAGGCGGCCTTGAGGCCGGCGGCGTCCCGGTCGCTGACGACCTTGCCCCCCTCCATGCTGTAGCCCTTGGCCATGAGCTTCCCCTCCTTGGAGCTCTCGGACAGGAGGGAGAGGGTCATGATCTGGCCCCGCTTCTCCCGGGGCTTGAGGTTGACCCACCCGGCCCGGATCCCTGGCCCCTCGGCGGCGGGCATCTCGAGGGAGCCGACGGCCGCGGAATCCCCGGCGGCGGCTTCGTCGGCGGGAGGGGCTTCGGTGGAGGCGCACCCGGCCAGGGCCAGCACGAGGAGGGCGGCGGACGTCGCTCGAAGGGGCATGGATCGAAGATAGGCCCCGGGGGGTGCAGGGGGGAGGAAATCCGGTCGGGGGGAGGGGAGGGGGTGACGGGGTGGTGACGGGGGACATTGGACCCCGAGTGGGTCGATGTGGAGGCTTCCAGCGCCTCTGCGGATCACGCCGGAGGCGGAAGACGGCTACCCCATGCCTACTTCTTCGATTCCCAAATCCACAACCGCACACGTGCCTTCCCACCCGGGAGGGGTGCCGCGAGTGCCCGGATGGAGTAGGTGTTGTTCCCGGCTCCTGCAATCCAACCGAACCTCTGCCTTGGATTCCCGATGGAGGCGCTCAGGCCCCTGTAGTTCCCTTGATCGTGCAACTCCAATGACATCGAGATCCTGGGCGCCCACGCATCTGGCAACAGCCGCAATTCGACCAACCTCACTTCCAGAGGCGTCCTGCAGCCGTCCAACCTCGTCATCTCCCCCGCCTTCAGAGTCACCAGACCGGAGTAGACCAGTGAGTGGTCGCTCCCCGCGGGCTTGGCTGGCAGGGCCTCTCGCAACCCCTTCCACCATTCACGAAACTCGGAGACCGTGGCGGTCTCGCCGCCGGGCGGCCCGGCCACCGAGGCCAAGAAGGTCGTCTTGCGTGAGAGCCCCGCACAGAGACCTTCCCTCACTGCCGCGGACACCGACTTCCCGCCGGCATTCAGAAACGTCTCCTCACCTGGATTGGCCCTCTCCGGAGTGGGGCGATTGTCATCCAGTCTTGCGACCATTCGGTCCAGGAGGTCCACATCCTCGAAGTCCATGCAGTGGCCCCGCGCAAAGACCGAAGCAACCCGAGGGTCCTCATCGACAAGGAGGTTCTCTGCCACAGCTCTCAGTCCCGGGTCCGTCCCTTCCAGGACGAAGCCGTACTTCGCGAGAATCCCCGCCGCCAGTCGCACCTCAGGTCGCTTGTCCCGGGACAGGAGCACGACGGTCTGCCTGTACCCCTTCCCGAATGGCTCCGTCAGCAGAGCCGAGATGGCGCTGGCGACCTCCATGGGGTCATCCGATGCTAGTAACAGGCTCAGAGTCGGCGCATCCGCGACATTCGTCCGTGTTGCCCTGAGGAACTTCAGGGCCTCAAGGGACTTCACCACTTGAGCCTTCCCTCTCGAGTCCAGGTTCTCAAGTTGCTTAGCATCGAGGAGATGATCGAAGTCGGTCGTGGCAAGGCCTTCCGCCGCCATGTCCAATCGCAGGAGAGCGTCCCGACTCATCGCACCGCTCGCCGCCGACTCAGATAGGACATTGGCCGAAGCGGCGACTATCTCCTTGGCACGCGGATCCCCCAGCTCGTCATGGGCGGAAGAAGCGGCACCAGCCACCAGCAAGACAACGGAAGCGACCAGCGGGAGGAGTGCGGGTTTCAATTCTCAACCTCCTCTGTGTCCGACACGGCCCCATTTGTCCGATTTCCGGCGACCACATAGTACTCGTTGATGCCGGCTGGTGTGTCAGCGTCCTCCAAGGTGTAGTTCGTCGAAGCCGACATCGGAGACTGAATGGAGTCGATTAGGGCGAGGACTGCGCCGTTCCACCGGTAGAGATAGGCCTCCAAGGCCGAAGCGGTGCTCTGGAACGTAACAGTGGTTACGTTGTTGGTCGGATTTCGTGCTGCGGACTGGATGGCGACGATTCCAGTGAAGGCCGCCCGTCCCTGGGGAATGTAGACCCGCATGGGCCTACCCCTGACAAGTTCCTCGTCCTGACTCGAGGTGAATGTCCCCTGCGTCGTCTGCTTCCAGACGCTCTCCCCTTGACCGCCCACCGTGTTCGTGATGCTGATGGTGTCGTTGGCGCAGATGGTGCCACTCCATCCCGTCGTGTGGACGCTCGTTCGGATGTCGGGGAAGTCGAATTCCCAGTCCTCGTCCGTGAGATTCTCCAACTGGTAGTTGTATGTGATGCTGTAGCCCGAACCGTGGCTGATGGACGATTGCAGCCTCAGCGCCAACTCAGGGGGGCTGTCCCAGATCACGTCATGATTCTCGTCGTACACGGCGACGTAGTGGCCCTCTTGGTTCAGTTCATACGAGGGGATCCCTCCCCTGTAGAGGGTGCATGTGATTGGAGGTGCGTCGTCAGGGAGGGTCATTCCCGGGATGTCGGCGACGTTTGCGACAACCCTGGGAATCACCTGATGGCCGCTGACTACCTTGGAGTTCGTCACCAGGGAAACAACCGGGCCGCCGGGGGTGTTCGTGTGCAGTTCCACATTCAGGGTGGCGATGGATCCCATGATCCCGCCCTCCTCCCACTCCTTGAATGCGTCGGTGAAGTCGGCGTAGACGGGTACACTCTGGCCATCGACGTTGATGAACCCGCCCTTGGGAGTGCAGTAGATCGTCCCCGCAAGCGGGGTCGTCAAGTCACCTGACGCGTAGGCGCGGGCGTGGGCATTACCGACCCCACTTACCGGGATCTGGGGGCGATTCGCCGGCCACGCCACCATTTCCAGCATGATGTCGTCTCTTCCGAAGCAATCCTGATAGTGCTCATTCGTGTGATAGGACTTCGTGTACCAGTTCACGGTCCAATTCCCACTGAACGCACTACCGTCCTCTGACCGGGTATCGGCGATGCAGACTGCGGCAAGTACGAGCGACGCCGCCAACGCCGTGGACAGGGCAGCTCCCCTTGCCAAGCCCACGCCTCTGCTCTGGACTCTCATGAGATCTCCTTGTTCCCATTGCGGCCTTGGCAGTCTGTGCCTCCAGAAACTCCGCGCCCCTGTATGGAGACTTCCGCTCGAACGGGAACTCCGGGCCCTCCCTTGACTCCCGTCAGCCGCGAAATCCCCGGCCGGCCTCCGCTTCTCCCCCCTCCCGCAGCCACATCCTCATGCCCGCTCTCACGATGCGCGCGCAGCGCGCATCCACGAGGAAACGCGTGTCCCCGTCACGCCGATTCCGGAGAGCCTGCACCATGAGGTCGCCCACCCGGCGGACCAGCGCCCCCACCGGTCTCGGCCCCGGCCGATCCGGGGCACGGAGGAGCGACGCCGCCACCACGGACGCCTCCCGGGCCGTCAGCCCTTGCCGGGCCGTCCGGATCGCCCCGACCAGGGCCCGGCGCTCCTCGACGCCAGCGACCCCGTTCTGCACGTCCTCGGCGAACCCTGTCCGCCGGGCGGCTGCCTCGTGGGCCGCCCGCCGGCGCGCCTCCGCCCGATGGAAGTTCCGCACCGCCAGATCCGAGGAGAGCCGTCCCCCCAGAACCTCCTCCTCCGCCAACGTGGCGGCCAGCGAGAAGGCGTCCTGGCCTCGGACGCCCCTCGCCTGCACCGACCGGAGATGGGAGTGGAGCCGTCTATTGAAGAGCATGCGCCTCCTGCCTGTGAGTGCGCCCCGGATAACGCTTCAGGCAGTGGAATCTGTCGCCACCCTTGACTGCCGTCAGGAAACGGATTCCCGACGTCCCCCGATCCCCCCCGCCGCTACCCTGAGCCCGGGGGTTTCCTTGAGAACGGCCGCACTCCTCGGCTCGTGCCTCGTGGCGTGTGTCGCCTGCGGCGGGAAGGACGGTACGCCCGTCCCCGCCGGGGCCCCCGCCCCCGCCCCCCTCGCCGCCGCCGCGCCGATGAAGGTGACCTTCACCGACCTCCACGGGGACACCACCGGCTTCGGGCCCGTGAACCACACCGGACTCCCCGTGGACAAGAAGTGGATCGCCGAGGCCAAGGGCGGCGGCTCGATCCTCCTCGACCACGACGGGGACGGGGACGTGGACATCCTCTTCACCGACGGCAACCTCGTGGACGCGCCCCCCCACCCCGACGCCCGCACGCGCCTCTTCCGCAACGACGGCGGGATGCGGTTCACCGACGTCACGGAGGGATCCGGCATCGACATCACCGGCATCGCCTACGGCGGGGCCGCGGCCGACTACGACGGGGACGGCGACCCCGACGCCTTCGTCGGGATGCTCGGGCCCGACCATCTCCTCCGCAACGACGGCGGCGGCCGCTTCACCGACGTCGCCTTCGCGGCGGGCGTGGCCGGCGGGGACCGCGACATGACCACCGCCGCCTGCTGGGCCGACGTCGACGGGGACGGCTGGCTCGACCTCCACGTCTCCAACTACGTGGACCAGATCGGCACCATCGAGGAGTTCAAGGCCCAGGGCCGCACCGGCAAGGACTGCGACTGGCGGGGGTTCAAGGTCTACTGCGGCCCCATGGGCCTCGCGGCCCAGAGGGACCGCCTCTTCCTCTCCAACGGCCCCGACGCCGCGGGGCGGGTCACCTTCCGCGACGCCACGGAGAACCTGGCCCACCAGGTCCCCCGCCCCTCCTTCCAGTGCGTCGCCGCCGACTTCGACCGGGACGGGGACCAGGACCTCTTCACCGCCGTGGATTCCGAGCCGAACTTCCTCTGGGTGAACGACGG
>CAZWGT010000016.1:0-11286 GCA_964633345.1 uncultured Planctomycetota bacterium | reverse complement strand
CGCCACCTACCTCCCCCTCTGCTGGATGGCGCTGTTCACCGACGCGGATTCCGACGGGGACGAGGACCTCTTCTTCTCCGCGGGCCACGTCTACGGGGAGATCGACCGCTTCCCCGAGAGCGGATCCACCTACCGCCAGCGCAACCTCCTCGTCGAGAACCTCGGCGGCAAGGTCGCCGCCTACGCCGACGCCTCGGGGAGGTCGGGCCCCGGCCTGCGGATCGCGGAGGTCCACCGCGGCGGGGCGATGGCCGACCTCGACGACGACGGGGACGAGGACGTGGTGATCGCGGTGCTCAACGGCCCCGCCTACATCCTGCGCAACGACGGGGGGAACGGGAACGCGTGGATCCGCATCTCGCTCCGCGGGAAGCGCCCCCTCGACCCCGCCGGCGCCCTCGTCACCGTGGAGGCGGAGGGGCTGCGCCCCCAGCTCGACGTGGCCAAGCGCGGCAACTCCTTCTCCTCCTGCTCCGACGTCCGCTTCCTCTTCGGCCTGGGCTCCGCGAAGGCCGCGTCGAAGGTCTCCGTGACGTGGCCCTCCGGCGCGACCGGCGAGTGGCGCGATCTCGCCGCCGGAGGCCACTGGCTCCTCGAGGAGGGCGTGGCGGGAGCGAAGCGCCTGCCGAAGTAGGCCGGGGACTGTCCCCGCGGCGGAGCGGAGCGAAGCCGCGGGGGCTGTCCCCGGTTCGGCCGTTCGAGAGTCCACACCGGGGACAGCCCCCGACCGCGGCTTCGCCGCGGCCGGGGACAGTCCCTGTCGGCTATCCTCCTCCCCATGAATCCCCTCCTCCCGCGTGTCCTCGCCGCGGCGCTGCTGGCGGGTCTCCTCCCGGGAGTCCCGCCCGCGGGCCCGCGGGAGGACACGGTCCTCCTGTTCCACACCAACGACCTCCACGGCCACGTCGAGATGCTCCCGACCCTCGCCGGCCTCGTGAAGGCGGAGCGGACGAAGCGGCCGGACGTGCTGTGGCTCGACGCCGGGGACCAGATCAGCGGTACCCCGGTCTCGTCGATCTACCAGGGGACGCCGATCTTCACCCTGACGGGGCTGGCCGGCGTGGACGCCTCCTGCCTCGGCAACCACGAGTTCGACCACGGCTTCGCCCGCATCGCGAAGTTCCGCGAGGCCGCCCCCTACCCGCTCCTCTGCGCCAACGCGCGGTCGCCGGAGGGGGATCTCCTGGCCGACGCGGAGTGGACCGTCCTCCCCGTGGACGGGGTGCGCGTCGGGGTGATCGGCCTCCTGACCGAGAAGACCCCGGCGATGACCGTGAAGAAGGGGAACGAGGGAGTGAAGTTCGAGCCGGCGAAGGCGGCGCTCCGCCGCCTCGTCCCCGTCGTGCGGAAGGAGTGCGACCTCCTCGTCGCCCTCACGCACCTGGGGTACGACGCCGACGTGGAACTGGCCCGCGCCGTCGAGGGGGTGGACGTCTTCGTCGGCGGCCACTCCCACACCGACCTGCCGGGCCCGGTGCAGGTGGGCTCCGCCGTCGTCGTGCAGGCCTCCTGCTACGGCCAGCGCCTCGGGCGGCTGGAGATCACCGTGGACATGGACGCCCGGCGCGTCGCGCGCTGGGAGGGGCGGCCCGTCGTCGTCGAGCCCCCGAAGCAGCCCCGGGACGCGGCGGTGGCGGCGGCGGTGGCGGAGCTGGAGAGGAAGGTCGCGGGGCAGGTGGACGCCGTCGTGGGGACCGCCGCGCGGGACCTCGAGCGGGACGACCTCAAGGCGCTGGCCGAGCGGGTGATGAAGGAGCGCCTCGGGGCCGACTTCGGGCTCCAGAACGACGGCGGCGTCCGCCACCGCGTCCCGAAGGGGGCCGTGACCGTGCGCCGGCTCTGGGAGGTGTTTCCCTTCGAGAACACCCTCGTCCTCGTCAGGGTGAGGGGTTCGAGGCTCCCCGGGTCCGTCGCCGGCCGCACCCGCCTCTCCCCCGACCGGATCTACACCGTGGCCACCAACACCTTCGTCGCCGACCACCTCGAGACGTACCTCCCCGGCGCCGAGCCGGGGGCGGAGGATTCCGGCATCCCCCTCCGCGACGCCGTCGTCGAGTGGGTGAGGAAGAATCCGGACCTGCGGTAGATGGCGGCCCCCCCCACCCCCCGAGCGCCCTTCTGGAGCCCCGGCCGCCGGACGGGGGCGGCCTTCGTCCTGGCCGCCGGCGCGGGCCTCGTCCTCGGCCTCGGCGGCTACACCTTCGTCTACGCCAAGGGCTACTCCTACCTGACCAACGACCCGGCCGCCTGCGCCAACTGCCACGGGATGCAGTCCCACTACGACGCGTGGATGAAGTCGAGCCACCGCGCCGTGGCGACCTGCAACGACTGCCACACCCCCGCGGGCCTCGTGCCCAAGTACTACACCAAGGCCTCCAACGGCTTCTGGCACTCCTTCTACTTCACCACCGGGACCTATCCCGACGTCATCCGCCTGCGACCGGCGAACGTGCGCATCGCCGACGCCGCCTGCGTCAAGTGCCACGGCGACATCGCGGGGGATCTCGGCCTCCACGGGGAGGTCTCCCCGGGGCAGGCGTGCGTGCGCTGCCACGACCAGGTCGGACACATGAGGTGAACCATGGACGGATCCAGGAGGCTCCTCGTCGTCGCCGTGATCGCGACCGCGGCGGCCGCCGCCGGCGTCGCCGCGCTGCTCGTCAACATCTTCGAGCGCAAGCAGGAGGCGCGCTCCCCCTTCGTCCGCGTCGTCGAGATCGGCGAACGGGAGGAGGACCCGGCCGTCTGGGGGAAGAACTTCCCGATGCAGTACGACGACTACCGCCGCACGGTGGACCAGGTCCGCACGCGCTTCGGCGGGAGCGAGGCCGTCCCGCGCACCCCCACGGCGGCCGACCCCCGCTCCGTCGTCTCCCAGTCGCGCCTCGAGGAGGACCCGCGCCTGAAGACGATGTGGGCCGGCTACGCCTTCTCGAAGGACTTCCGCGAGGAGCGGGGCCACGCCTACATGCTCGAGGACCAGATCTTCACGGAGCGCCAGCAGGCGGCCAAGCAGCCCGGGACCTGCCTCCACTGCCACGGATCCATGGTGGTCCCGTGGCTCAAGGCGGGCGACGGGGACCTGGTGAAGGGGTTCGAGAGGCTGAACCCGCTGCCCTACGAGGAGGCGCGGAAGGAGGTGAAGCACCCCGTCGGCTGCATCGACTGCCACGACCCCGCCACCATGCGGCTGCGGGTCACCCGCCCCGGCTTCATGGAGGGGATGCGGGCGCTCAAGGCCTCCCAGGGGATCCCGGACTACGACGTCAACGCCATGGCCACGCGGGCGGAGATGCGCTCCTTCGTCTGCGGCCAGTGCCACGTGGAGTACTACTTCAAGGGCCCCGAGAAGCGGCTGACCTACCCCTGGGCGAAGGGGCTCAGGGCCGACGAGATCCTCGCCTACTACGAGGAGAACGGGTTCAAGGACTGGACCCACGCGGAGACCGGCGCCCCGGCCCTGAAGGCCCAGCACCCGGAGTTCGAGATGTGGAATCAGGGGATCCACGCGCGCTCCGGGGTCGCCTGCGCCGACTGCCACATGCCCTACAAGAAGGTCGGCGCGGCGAAGATCAGCGACCACCACGTCCGCAGCCCGCTGCTGTCCATCAACCGGGCCTGCCAGACCTGCCACCGCGCGGGCGAGGAGGAGCTGCGCGCCCGCGTCGAGACGATCCAGGAGCGGACCCACTCGGTCCGGAACGTCTCCATGGACGCGCTCCACGATCTCATGGCGGACATCAAGGCCGCGAAGGCCGCCGGCGCGACGGACGCCGACCTCGAGGCGCCGCGGCGCCACCACCGGCGCGGGCAGTTCCTCCTCGACTTCATCGAGGCGGAGAACTCCATGGGGTTCCACGCGCCGCAGGAGGCGATGCGGGTGCTGGCCCTGTCCATCGAGGAGTTCCGCAAGGGGCAGGCGGCGGTCCGCGACCGCGCGCCGCCGAAGTAGGATCGGGCGATGCGCCCCCCCGCCGCCGCCCCGATCCTGCTCGCCGGCTCCCTCCTCCTGGCGGGCTGCCCGGGCGGGTCGAAGGAGGCGGGCCCTCCCCCCGATCCGGCGGTGACCGCCGCCCTCGCGAAGCGCCCCGACCTCGCGCGGGGCCGCGTCTGGATCCTCGGGCTCGACGGCTGCGACCCGGGCCTCGTCCGGGACCTCGCCGCCGCGGGGCGGCTGCCGAACTTCTCGAGGCTCATGAAGGAGGGGGCCTTCGGCCCGCTCCGGAGCCAGTTGCCGATGCTCTCCCCGCTGCTCTGGACGACGGTGGCCACGGGGAAGTACCCCACCGAGCACGGGGTCCTCGACTTCATGGTCCGGAGCCGCGCCGACCCCGGGGCCCAGGAGGCGGTGACGAGCCGCCACCGGCGGACGGAGTCGATCTGGGACGTCGTCGGCCGCCACGGCCGGACCGTGGGCGTCGTCGGCTGGCTCGCCTCCCACCCCGCGGAGAGGGTGAACGGCTTCGCGGTCTCGGAGCGGACGGAGCACCTCGCCTACCTCTACAACGAGGGGATCGCCGCCTCGGACGAGGGGAAGACCTTCCCGCCGGGCCTGCTGGCGGAGATCGCGCCCCTGCGCCGCGCGCCCTCGGCCGTCCCGTACGCGGAGGCGAAGCCCTTCCTGCACGTGGGCGAGGATCTGTGGAAGGCCGCCTGCCGCGCGGAGACGTTCACCGACGAGAACCGCATCAACAACATGCGCCTCATCCTGGCGGGGGCGGACAACTTCCGCCGCGTGGACCTCCACCTCTGGAGGGAGAAGCGGCCCGCCCTGTTCTGCACCTACTTCGAGATGCTCGACGCGGTCTCCCACTACTTCATGGCCTACCGCGACCCGGTGACCTGGAAGCCGCGGTCCCTCGACGAGGTGAAGAAGTTCTTCCGTGGCGTGGAGGGCGCCGACCCCGTCCAGATCGAGGCCGCGTGGCGCCGGTTCCGCGGCGAGGCCCCCCCCGGTGGGGCGGAGAAGCTCCCGCCGGAGATGCTCGCCACCATCCGCGAACTGGCGACCGGCGCCGACCCCGAGAAGGCGGCGCGGTTCAGGGACGCCGTGGACGCCGCCTACGAGTGGACCGACCGGCTCCTCGGCGAGGCCATGGCCGCCTGCGACGCGGACACCACCCTGCTGGTCGTCTCCGACCACGGCTTCGCCTCCGGGCCGGGGAAGCCCCCCTTCGACTCCTCCTTCCGCTCGCGGCTCGGCGGGGCGAACTTCCACCTCCCCGACGGCGTCTTCGGCGCCTGGGGGAGGGGGGTCCGGAAGGGGTTCGAGGTCCCCCCCGTCCGGGGCGGGAAGGCGGCGGCCGGCGTGCGCCTCATCGACCTCGCCCCCACGGCGCTCGCCCTCCTCGGCTTCCCGAAGGCGGAGGACATGCCGGGCCGCGTCGCCGCGGAGATCTTCGACCTCGACCTCGCCACGGGGGCCGTTCCCACCTACGAGACCGGCCGCCCGGCGCGCCTGGCCCGGGAGCGGATCGCCGAGGACGCGAAGGGGGCCTCCGCCGGCGGGGGCCGGGAGGCCGCCGAGGAGAGCGCCCTCGACGACGCGATGAAGTCCCTGTCGGCCGTGGGCTACGTCGGAACCGCCGAGGAGGGCCCCGTCCGCGCCATGACGCACATGGCCGCCTCCTACCTCGAGCAGGGGCGCCTGGCCGAGGCGGAGGAGGCCTTCGCCGAGGCGCTGAAGTCAGCCAGGGGCGAGGGGCGCCTGCACTGCCTCGTCCAGATCGGGAACGTCCGCGCCCGACGGGAGGACGCCGCCGGGGCGCGGAAGGCCTTCGAGGAGGCCCTCGCCGGGCACCCGAAGTTCGTGGAGGCCCTCTTCGGCCTGGCGCGCCTCGATCGGACCGTGGCCGCGTGGGAGCGGGTCGTGGACGCCGCGCCGGAGAATCCCGTGGCCCTGTTCTTCCTCGCCGACGCGCTCCGCGTCCGCTTCGAGTCGACCGACGGGGGCGGGCGGGCGGACCTCGAGAGGGCCGTCGCCCTCGTCGGCCGGGCGTTCGCCCCCCCGCCCGGCGCCGCGCCCGGCGATGGACACGTCACGGCGGCGGGGCACAACCTCGGGGGCATGGTGCTCCTGCGCGCCGGGGACTTCCGCGGAGCGGCCGAGCACTTCCGCAGGGCCGCCTCGCTCCAGCCGGACTACGTCCGTCCCCGCACCAACCTCGGCGTCCTCCACCTCAATCTCGCCAACACCGCGACCGCGGCGAAGGACCGGTCGATGCAACGCGCCGAGGCGCTGCACTGGTTCGGCGAGGCGCTGGACATCGAGCCCCGCAACGCCAAGGCGCTCTACAACCGGGCCGAGGTCCACGCCTTCATCGAACCCAGGGACCCCGCGGCCGCCGAGCGGGACCTCCGGGCCGCCCTCGCCGCCGACCCGCAGTACGGCAAGGCCGCCCTCCTCCTCGACAAGGTGACGAAGGGGAGGGAGCCGCCGCGGTAGGATCCCCGCCCCATGACGGGAACCGTATCCCTGGCTGCGACACTCGCCCTCGCGCTCCTGGCCGCCCCGGCCGGCGGCGACGGGCCCGCCGCCGTCGTCCACGGGAAGCCGCTCTCCCGCGCGGCCTTCCACGAGGCCCTCGCGCGGCGGTTCCTCCGGGGGGACGCCGGGGAGAAGCTCCTCGAGAAGCTCCTCATGGACTTCGCGGCCCGCAAGGAGCAGGCGCGGCGCGGGGTCGTGGTCTCCGACGAGGAGGTCGCCCGCTCCGTGGAGGACACGCGGCGGAGGCTCGCGGAGCAGATGGCCCGCGGCGGCCTGAAGCCGGCGGGAATCGACCCCCTCGAATCCTCCCTCCGCGAGGCGGGCTCCAGCATGTCGGAGTTCGTCGAGGAGACGCGGAACTTCCTCGCGCTCCAGGTCATGGCACGGGAGGACCTCGGCGCCCGCGGCGAGGTCCCCCTCGCCCAGGTGGAGGTGTGGCTCCGGGAGCTCGTCCGGAAGTCCGGCGCGACGGCCGACCCCGCGGTCCTGAAGCCCGGGGAGGCGGCGCGCATCGGGGACGAGCCCGTCTCCCTCGAGCGGGCCGGCCGGTGGCTCTCCCGCAACGTCCGCCACGCCGACCGCCTCGGCACCGCCCTCGACCTCGCCTTCGGGATCCGGATCGAGGACCGCGCCGCGGCCGGCGGGATCTCCCTCGACGCCGGGGAGATCGACCGCGAGATCGCCCGCCTGCGGCGGGAGTTCGGCCGCCAGCCCGGGATCGAGGGCACGGGCGTGGCCTTCGAGGAGTGGCTCCGCGACGTGAAGGGCCTGACCCTGGAGGAGTACCGCGCCGACCCCTCGTTCCGCGCCGCGCTCCTGGCCCGGAAGATGGCCTCGGCGGACATCGACGACGCCAGGGTCCGCCGGGAGTGGGAGGACAACCCCGGCCGCTACGGCGAGACCGCGCGGGTGCGGAGGCTGGTGGACCACGGGGAGGAGCGGGCCACGGTCTTCGGCTCCTCGGCCCGCCCGATGGCCGAGGCCCGGGCCATCGCCGACCGCGCCCTCGACGAGATCCGGGGCGGGAAGGCCTTCGACGCGGTCGCCCGGAAGTACTCCGAGGACTTCCCCCCCGACGGCCCGCGGGGCCAGCCCCTGGAACTGGCGAAGGGCTCGACGACGACCCGGGCCCCCCAGCCGGTGATGGACGCCGTCTTCGCGGCGAAGGAGGGGGAGCTCCTCGGCCCCGTCCGCGCGGTCGACGGCTGGTACCTCGTCCTCGTGGAGAAGCGCACCCCGGCCCCCACCTTCGAGCAGTGCGCCGCCCGCGTCCGCGACGACCTCGTGGCGGGGGCCGTCTCCGGGTGGAAGCTCGCCCTCAAGTCGGATCCGAAGGTGGTGATCGCGACGGATCTGTAGGGGCCGCTTTCCGGGCGGCCCGGCCTTTCGAACGGCCGGGCGACCCGGAGGGTCGCCCCTACGAGGCCCTTTCCGGGCGTTCCGCGGCGCACGGCCGGGCGACCCGGAGGGTCGCCCCTACCGTTTCGCCTTCCACGCGTCCGCGACCTTCCGCCACTCGCCCTTCTTGCGCAGGTCGCGGATCGTGTTGCGGGCGTCCGTGTCGTCCTTCCCCTGCACGAGGATGGACTCCGGGAACCCCGTGGACTCCTTCGTCAGGCGGTGGAGCTCGCGGGCGGCGCGGAGGACGTTCTCCGGGTCCCGGTCCTCGAGGCGCTGGACGAGGGCGGGGATCCTCTCCTTCTCCTCCCGCACCCGGACGACCGCGTGCCACTCGTCGGCCACCGCCTTGCGCCGGGCGGGGTCGGCGGCCAGGGACGCGGCGATGTCGGCGCGCTTGCGGTTGTCGAGGATGGCCAGCTCCGGCCTCCCCCCCTTCTCGGCCGGGGGGAGGAGGAAGCCCGGGCACTGGAAGGTGATCATGTAGAGGGAGAGGGCGGAGCCCTCCACGACCTCGGCCCGGGCGCCGGCGAAGTAGGGGGCCAGCGGGGAGGCCGGGTCCACCGGCGGCCCCGGCCAGGGGTCCTCGAGGCAGGAGACGAGCACCGGCAGGGCCTCCCGCACCCGGTCGGGCGCCACGCCGCGCAGCTCGCCCACGGACTTCAGCGTGTCGGCGCGGCAGTAGATGTGGGCGTCCTCCACGAGGTAGTCGAGGAGGTCGAGGAGGAGCGGGTCCTTGCGCTTGCGGAGCGTGTGGATGGCCGCGCGGCGCACGGTCGGCACCTCGTCCCGGAGCAGCTCCTGCAGGAGGACCCCGGTCTCCGCGCCCGTGGCGCTCTCCAGGGTGTGGGCGAGGCGCTGGCGGACGATGGAGTTGCGGGACTTCGCGAGGGAGCCGAGGAGGCCCGGGTCCACGCCCCGTCCGCGCGCCACCTCGAAGAGGCGCAGGCCGTAGGTCTGGATGTCCCAGCCGGTGTCGGTGTTCCCGCTCTCCTCGATCCAGGCCACGACCTTGGCGACGCGGGACGCGGTCTCGACGTCCTCGCGGGCCCAGGCGAGCAGCGCCTGCAGCGCGTCCACCACGACGAGCTTCCGCCGGCCCGCCTCCGGCCCCGCGTCCTTGCCGAGGATCCTCGGCATCTCCTCGACCGCCCCGAGGAGGGCGTCCCGGACCCTCCGGTCCACCGGCGGGTACTTCCCGAGGAGGAGGGCGGCGTAGACGGCGTCGGGGTCCGCGGCGTCCCCGATCCAGTCCACCAGGACCGGGATGGCCGGCGTCGCGTCCCAGGTCTCGACGGGGGCGCGGCCGGCGGGCACGGTCCGGGGGGACTCGGCGCGGGCCACCGCCTCGCCGAAGGACTCCGCGCCCCCGCGGACGAGGAACTCCTCCCCGTTCATGAGGGCGAAGGCGGCGGCGCGGGCGGTCGGCCGGTGGGGGGAGCGGAGCGCCGCCTCCACGATCCCGTGGTCGAAGTAGGGGGCCCGCAGGAGGACCGAGGCGACCCAGGCCTTGCGGGCCCAGCCCGTGGATCCGTCCTCGAGGATGCCCGCGAGGGCGGGGCGGGCCTTCGTCCCCATGGCGCGCAGCTCGTCGGCGGCCTTCGCCGCGGCGTGGGCGGGGGCGGGCGGCGCGCCCCGGGCCACGATCCAGCGGACGCGGACCGGGGTTCCGAGGAGGAGCCACGCCCCGCCGAGGACGACCGCGAGGCCGACGGCGAAGACGGCCTGGACGCGCGCCGAGGATGGATTCAAGGTGGCCTCCGTGCTCCCGCTGGCTGGACCCGGGATTCTCGCCGCCGCCGCCGGGCGTGCAACCTTTGACGGGCGGGGCCCCGCCGCCTACCGTCGGGACCGTGGAGAGAGACGAGCCCCGCTTCCGCCACCGGTTCATCGCCGAGCGCGCCGAGGACGGCGTGCGGCTGGACCTCGCCCTCGTCGGCCGCTTCCCCGGGGTGAGCCGCTCCCGCATCCAGCGCGTCGTGAAGGGGGGGTTCGCCACGGTCAACGGGCGGCCCTGCCGCTCGGGGCACACCCTGATGCCGGGGGACGAGATCGTCGTGATGCTGGAGGTCGAGGCCCGGCCCTACGCCCTCCCCGAGAACATCCCCCTGTCGATCCTGTACGAGGACCGCTGGCTCATCGTGCTGGACAAGCCCCCGGGGATGTCCGTGCACCCCGGCTCCGGGGAGCGACGCGGGACCATGGCCAACGCGCTGGCCTACCGCTTCGGGGAGCTCTCCCTCGTCCAGGGGCCGCTCCGGCCGGGGATCGTCCACCGGCTCGACAAGGACACCAGCGGCGTCATCATCGTGGCCAAGAGCGACGAGGTCCACCAGCGGCTGGCGGCGCAGTTCAAGGGGCGCACCGTCCACAAGACCTACCTCTGCGTCGTGCAGGGGCTCGTCAACTTCGACGCCGACCTCCTGTCGATGCCCATCGGCCGCCACCCGGTGAAGAAGGAGCGGATGGCGGTGCGCCACGACGGATCGGGGCGGGCGTCGGAGACCTACTACGAGGTGCGGGAGCGGTTCCAGCGCCATTCCTTCGTCGAGGTCCACCCCCGGACCGGCCGCACCCACCAGATCCGCGTCCACATGGCGGCCCTCGGCCACCCCATCGTGGCGGACCGGGTGTACGGGCGGACCGACCGCGCCCTCCGCGGGGTCATCGACCGCCAGGCGCTCCACGCCTTCCGCCTGGGGATCCGCCACCCCGAGACGGGGGAGGAGATGACCTTCGAGGCACCCCTCCCCGCGGACATGGAGCGGCTCCTCGCCCTGCTGCGCGCCGGCGGCGCCGCGGCGCCCGAGACCCTGGCCGAGGAGATGGGCGTGGCCGACGAGCCGCCGCCCGCCGTCACCGAGGAGGACGCGGGGGATTGAACGGCGGGGTCCCCCCGCCTGCTAGATTCGGGGGATGGCCACGAAACCGAAGACGGCATCCAAGGCGAAGGCGCCGCCCCGGCCCCGCAAGAAGGCCGTGAAGAAGGACCCCGGCGCCGAGGCCGCCGCCCCGGCGTCCCCCGTTCCGCCTCCGCCGCCTCCTCCTCTCCCGCCTCTCCCGCCGCCCCCGCCTCCTTCGGCCCCTCCCGAGGACGATTCCCTCACCTTCGAATCCGAAGATGCTCCGGAGCGGGCCCACCCCGGCGACGGCGGCCCGCGACGGCCCCTCCCGCGGAACCTCATGGTCCGCCCCATCCCGCGCCGGCTCCCTCCCATCGAGCGCGACGTCGAGATGAAGGCCGACGTCTCCGGGATTCCACGGGGCGTCCCCGGGGGAGGCGACAGGGGAGGATCCCGGGGCGGACGCCGCGGGCGCGACCGCGGTCGCCGCCGGGGCAACGGGGGCGGGACGCCCCCCCCTCCGCGTCCTCCGATGCCGCCCCCCGCCGCGACGGCGCC
>CAZWGT010000015.1:0-22629 GCA_964633345.1 uncultured Planctomycetota bacterium | reverse complement strand
AGGCCGTCGTAGAACCCCTTCTTCGCCAGCGTCTCGAAGTTGGCGACGGTGCCCGGCGCGTCCTTGTCGAACAGCTCGATCACGATGGTGCCCTTGTCCGTCTCGATGGTCGCCGTCTTCATGGTGGTCTCCGTTACTTTCCCGTCGCCCTGCGGTGGATGGTCACCCACCGCTCCCCCTCCTGCCGCGTCCCCCACCCGTGCCAGGTCGAGGTGCGGAGAGCGTCCTTCAGGAGGTCGATGCCCTGCTTCCACCCGTCCGTGTGCGCCTTCATCCGGTCCTCCGGGGGAGGCCCCCCGAGGCCCTGGAGGCTGAGGGAGGGGCCGATGGGGAGCAGCAGGTCCCAGAACGGCCCGAGGACGTCGGACAGCCCGTCCTCCCTCACGATCGCCACGGCCGCCGACTCCGCGGGGAGGAACCCGGCGGGCAGCTCCGCGGCCATCCGCGCCGACAGCGTCCCGGGCGCCCCCTCCTCGTTGCCGGAGACGGCGCGGAAGACCGCGTCGCCGACGGCGAGGAAGAGGAGATCCCCCCGCCGCTGGATGCCCACGGTGAAGGTCGGCCTGTCCTGGGAGCCCGGCGGCGGCACGGTGAAGATCCGCAGCGCCGCGCCGGTCCGGTCCCCCGTCCCCGTGGCCTCGAAGGCGAAGCCCCAGGGCTCGCCGCCCTCGCGCGCCTCGTAGGCGGCGACCTGCTCCTCGAAGGGCTCCATCATGCCGGAGACCTCGTCGTGGATCCGGCGGAGGAGGCCCGAGGCGACCTCGAAGGCCTTCCCCGGGTCGGCGTATCCCGCGAACACGACGAAGCCGGGGATGCGGTCCAGGATCACCCCGGTGTCCGGGGGGCCCTGGGGGGCGGGGAGCGGACCGGGGCTCGTCATCGCCAGCCCCGCCTCGCCGCGGATCCCGGCCGCCAGGACGTCGAGGATCTCCTCGATGGTCTTGCGCTCCCCCGTCCCGTCGAGGGTCCGGTCCCAGTGGGCCCGGCCCTCGGGCAGGGCGCCGAGGAACTTCGCGGCCAGCGCCGCCGAGGCGGGCCGCGCGTCCATCCTCCAGTCGCCGAGGAGGAAGGTCGTGGCCGGCAGGATCGCGGGGACGCGGAGCGCCCCGTTGCCGAGGGAGATCTTCGGCGACGCGGCGGCCGCCGCCGCGTCCATCACCACCGTCGACACCGACGGCCGCGCCGGGTCGAGGTAGGAGCCGGTCACGGCGAAGCGGATCCCGTCGCCCCAGCCCGCGGCCATCTCGAGGGTGGCCCCGAGGGCGGACAGGAGCTTGCCGGCGTCCTCGGGCGCCTCCATCGTCTCCATCGACCGGTCGAGGAGCGCCTGCATCGACTGCACCGCCGCCCGGAGCACCTCGCCCGGCCGCTGGTAGTCCACGGACACCGCGCCCGGCTCGAGCACGCCGAGGGCCTCGCGGAAGACCGGGTCCTGGCCGAGGGAGGCGCCCTTGCCCGCCGCCAGGGCGAGCACGTCGGCCCGCATCCCGGGGCCGAGGGTCAGCCACGCCGCGCCGCGGCCGAGGACGAGGCCCGGCTCGTAGGAGTGGAGCATCTCCGACAGGCCGGGGATCTCCCCGACCGCCTTCTTGAGGTCCACCCGCCACGCCAGCGCACCGGGCGCCCCCTCGCGGAGGAGGATCTCCGGCGCGGCGTCCACCCCCATGTCGAGGAGGGAGGCGAGGGCCAGCGCCTCGGCCGGCTCCACGCGGACCACGAAGCCGTTCTCCGTGGAGACCCCGAAATCGCCGCGGTAGACCTTCTGGGCGAAGGCGAAGCGCTGCTCCTCGCCGACGAACAGGGCCTCGAGGACCCCGCCGCCGATCGAGCCGAGGAGCTCGACGTCGGCCGGGATCCGGGTGAGGATCTCGTCCGGGGGTACGGCGTCCGGCCCCATGGCCTCGCCGAGGAGGCGCCTGAGGCGGGGCGTGTCCTTGGCGAGGGAGTGGATCTCCGCCCAGAGGGGCTTGCCGCGCATGCGGGCGAGGTCGGACCCGAAGGCCTTCTCGCGCGCCCCCTCCGGCTCACCCCTGGGGACCGAGGCGGTGCAGGACCCGGCGGGGAGGAGGTCCTCCCAGGCGCCGGGAGCCCCCGTCTGCCACGAGGCGTGGAAGGTGCGCGCGCCTCCCGCCTCGCCGGCGGACAGCGCGACGGCCGGTGCCGAGGGGTCCATCACGAACGCCTTGCCGAGGAGCGCCCCCACGGGGGCCAGCGTCGGGTCGTACTTCTCGATCCGGTGGTCCTTCTTCAGGAAGAAGGCGTAGCGCACGTCCTCCCACTTCGCGGGCATGCCCTTCTTGAAGGTCGCGTCGGCGGAGAGAGCGGCGGGGCGCGGGGCCCCCGCGGCGGCCCCGTCCACGATGACCTTGAGGCGGTCGAGGGCGCCGTCGAGCACCGCCGGGTCGTCGGCGAGGAAGAGGAAGCCTCCGCCCACGCCGAAGTGGAGGGACTTCCCCTCCCCGCGGTCCTCGGAGAAGACGGGGTAGCCGTGGGCCGGGGCGGGCTCGCGCTTCTTAATGGGAGGCGTGACGGCGAAGCGCTCGCGGAGGCCGGAGGCGGCGTTCTCGTCGGGGAGGCGTGTGACGAGGAGCATCCGGGTGGGCGCCTCGCCCTGGCCGGGGACGAGGCCGAGGGCCGTGGCGCGGCCGAAGGTCTCGAAGAACTCCCGCGAGTCCGGCTTGCGCCCGAGCCGCGTCTCGACCTCCGCCTGGGCCTTGCGGATGGTGGCGAGCATCGCGCCGCCGGGACCGCCGGGGGCCATGCCGCCCGGACCGCCCCCCTCTCCGAGGAACTGCTCGCTCAGGACCTTCCAGGTCGCGGTGGGCTCGACCCGGCGGCGGAGGTCGTCGAAGGCGGCCCAGTCCCGGTCGGCGTGGTGGAGGGCGAGGAACACCGAGGTCTCGGCGGGGAACAGGTCCGGGGCGGTGAGTTCCACGGGCTTCGTCACCCGCTCCGTCTGCTGCTTCGCCTTCAGCAGGAACACGCCCGCGGCGGCGGACGCCGCCACGACCACCGAGCCGACGATGATCCCGACCTTGCGGTTGCCCATGTCCGTCCCCCTCCCGTTCGAATCCGGGAGCCGAACCTAGGGCCCCCCCCCCTCCGAGTCAAGAAGGACGGGGGTCAGCGGACGAGGAGCGCCCCGGACCGCGTCGTGCGGGAGTCCACGGTGAGGCGGGCCGGCCCCTCCCCGCCGAGGACGGCGGACGCGATCCCCGTGACCTCCGGGACGACGGGGCCGAGGCGGGCGCGCCGGCCCCTCGCGACCCCGGGCGCCGCGACGTCGGACCCGGAGGCGGGGCGGAAGAGCAGGGGCGCCGCCTCCCCCTCGTGGAGGGCGGTGAGCGTCACCCGCCCGTCCTCCCACGCGGCGAAGGGGACCTGCGCGGGTGCGGTCACGGCGACGCCCCGCAGGTGCACGCGCCCCGAGGTGGTCAGGCGCACCCGCCCCACCGTTTCCCCGCGGTTGATCACCTCGACCCTGTAGATCGCCGCCGCCGGGGGGGTCCAGCGGAGCAGCGCCGCGCCCCCGCCGATCCCCTCCGCCAGCACCGCGCCGCCGCCGGGCGCCCGGATCCGCAGCATCGGCCGCACCCCGCGCTGCCCCCGGGCGCGGATCGTCGCCTCCGCCCCCGCCGCGACGGGGACGTCCGCCCCGTCCCTCCCGAGGGGGCCGAGGCCCGCGTCCATCGCGTCGCCGAGCTCCATGGCGGCCGGGGGCCGCGTCACCGTGAAGGTCGCCGTCGCCGCCCCGTTGTTCGAACGGACCGCGTCGAGGACGAGGTTCTCCGGGTCGATGAAGGCGCCGAGGTGGTACTTCCCCGGAGCCGCGGAGGCGGGGACGAAGCCGTCGAGGTCGACCTCGATCTCCGCCCCCTCGGCGATGGAGAGGACCTCCGTGGACCCGATCTCCGCGTCACGGGCGGTCACCGGCAGGGTCGGGGAGAGCAGGGCCTTCACGCGGAACGGGCCGGCCGCACCGGGCCCGGGGTTGCGCACGACCAGCCGGAGGAGGACGGCCTCCCCGGCCCCGGGGGTCCCGGAGAGGAGGGTGAGGTTGCCCGCCGAGAGGTCGGGCCCCGGGGGGGCGGCCGCCAGGAGGGCGAAGGGGACGAGGAACAGGACGCGCATCCCGCGATCCTACTCCCGTCCGCCCGAAGTGGCTTGCCTGCCGGGGGTCCCGTCGTCACGATGTCCCCGCCCCGGCCGGGGCCGGAGGGAGCATGCACGCCACGCCGATCCTCGCGGGCCTCGGACCCCACCCCCTCGTCCGGGACATCGGCCTGTGCTTCCTCGTCGGCGCTCTCCTCTGCCTCCTCCTCGCCCGGGCGGGAATCCCGACCCTCGCGGGCCTCCTGGCCGCGGGGATCTTCCTCGGGCCGGAGATCACGGGGCTGGTCTCCGACCGGCGCAACATCGAGACCATCGCCAACCTCGGCCTCGTGCTCCTGCTGTTCCTCATCGGGCTGGAGATCGACCTCCGCAAGCTGCTCAGCCAGGGGAGGACCCTGCTCCTCACGGGATTCCTCCAGTTCCCCCTCTGCGTGGCCTTCGGCTGGGGCGCGACGGAAGCGGTCCGGGCGGCGGGCTGGGACCCGGCGCCGGGGCGCTGGGTCCCCCTCTACGTGGGCTTCACCGCCGCCGCCTCCTCGACCCTCATCGCGGTCAAGCTCATGCAGGGGCGCCACCAGCTCGACACCGTCGTCGGCCGCATCTCCGTGGGGATCCTCATCTTCCAGGACATGTGGGCCATCGTCATCCTGGCCCTGCAGCCCAACCTGGCCGACCCGCAGGTCGGCCCCCTCGCGCTCAACTTCCTCGCCATCGCAGGGCTGGCGGTGGTGGCTTTCGCCGTCGCCCGCTGGGTGCTGCCCGTGGCCTTCCGGTGGATCGCCAAGCTCCCCGAGATGATCCTGGTCGGCGCGGCCGGCTGGTGCTTCGGCATCGGGTTCCTCGGGAACCAGGCCGGGGTCTCCCTCGAGATGGGCGCCCTCATCGCCGGGGCGAGCATCGCCTCGCTGCCGTTCAGCACCCAGGTCGTCGCCCGGGTGGCCGTCGTCCACGACTTCTTCATCACGCTCTTCTTCGTCGCCCTCGGGATGCAGATCCCCCGTCCCGACGGCACGGGACCGGTGGTGCTGGCGCTGTTCCTCGCCGCGGCCGCCCTGGCCTCCCGGGCCCTCGTGTTCTTCCCGCTGCTGCACTTCACCGGCCTCGACCGGCGCCACTCCCTCGTCGCCGCCGGGCGCCTGGCCCCGGTCTCGGAGTTCTGCCTCGTCATCGCCTACCTCGGCTCCGTCCACGGGCACATCGACCAGGGGATCGTCACCGCGGTCATCTTCGCCTTCGTCTTCACCGCGCTGGCCGCGCCCGCCCTCTACGACTCCGGGGACCGCGTCGACGACCGGTTCGGCCGGCTCCTCACGCTCCTCGGCTTCCGGCCGCCGGCCGCCCAGGGGCGCGAGGAGGAGTCGAAGGACCCGCCCGAGATCGTGATCCTCGGCCTCCACCGCACCGCCTCCTCCCTCCTCCACGAGGTGGAGACGAAGCTCCCCGCCCTCCGGGAGCGGATCCTGGTGCTCGACTTCAACGTCGCCACCCACGCGGAGATCCGCCGCCGCGGGTTCCGCGTCCACTACGCCGACTTCGCCGACATCGAGGTGCTGAGGCACTCGGGCGCCGCCGAGGCGCGGATGGTGATCTCCACGGTCCCGGACGAGATCCTGCGGGGCACGGACAACCTGCGGCTGGTGAAGGCGCTGCGCTCCATCTCCCCCACCGTCTCCATCGTGGCCCGGGCCACAACGGTGGCCAAGGCGCTCGAGCTGTACGAGGCCGGCGCGGACTACGTCCACCTCCAGCGCCTGGAGTCGGCGCGGGAGATCTTCGGCCTCCTCGAGGGGGACCTCGTGGCGCTGCGGGAGAAGCAGGAGGCGGAGTTCGGGCCCCTCTCCTCGCGCACGGAGATCCTCCCCTAGTCCTCCATCGGGCCGAAGAGGTCGGTGAGCGCGGCGCGGTCCCCGTCTCCCCACAGCAGGTGGACGTGGTCCCCCGCCGAGAGGACGGTGTTCCCCCGGGGCGCGATGAGGACGTCCCCGCGGACGACCACGAGGATCGACGAGGACGGCGGCAGGCCGAGCTCCCGGACCTCCCGCCCGACGACCCGGCAGGACGCGTCCACGGTGAAGGAGCCCACCTCGCCCTTCAGGGGCCGGAGCGAGCTCAGTTCGAGGACCGGGGGCTCCGGGGCCGGCCGGCCGGAGTCCACCCCGAGAAGGCGCGCCGCCGCCCCGATGGTCGCCCCCGGCACCAGGGCGCCGACCGCCACGATGAAGAACACGGCGTCGAAGACGCCCTTCCCCTCGGGGATGCCGACGAGGACCGGGTAGGCCGCCAGCACCACGGGCACCGCCCCGCGCAGCCCGGTCCACGAGACGAACAGCGTCTCGGCGAGGGGGAAGCGGAAGGGAAGGAGGCAGAGCGCGACCGCGAGCGGCCGCGCGAGGAGGGTGAGGATCGCCGCGAGCGCCAGGCCCGTCCCCGCCACGGCCGCCAGACGGGAGGGGAACACGAGGAGCCCGAGCAGGAGGAAGAGGGCGACCTGGCAGAACCAGGCGGCCGCGTCGAAGACGCGCAGGATCCCCTGCCGGTAGGGAAGGTCCCCGTTCCCCAGGACCGCCCCCGCCGCGTAGGCGGCGAGGAAGCCGCTCCCCCACAGCATCGACGGCACGCCGTAGGCCAGGAGCGCGATGCCCAGCGTGAGGACGGGGTAGAGCCCCGCGGCCGGGAGGGGGAAGCGGGAGAGGACCCAGCGGCCGAGGAACCCCACGGCGACGCCGAGGCCGCCGCCGACGGCGAGCTGGACGGCGACCCCCGCCGCCACGGCGACGGGGCCGCCGCCCTCCCCGCCGAGCCATGCGGTCACCGCGGTGGTGAGGATCACCGCCATCGGATCGTTGAGCCCGCTCTCCACCTCGACGAGGGCCCCGACGCGGCGCTGCAGGCGGATCCCCGCCCCCCGGAGGAGGGAGAACACCGCCGCCGCGTCCGTGGAGGAGACGACCGCCCCGAGGAGGAGGGCGGCCCCCCACTCCCAGCCGAGCATCCACGCCCCCGCCGCCACGATGCCCGCCGTCAGCGCCACGCCGAGGGTCGCCAGCACCGAGGCCGGGCCGAGGACCCGCCGCATGGAGCTCCACGAGGAGTGGAGGCCGCCGTCGAAGAGGATCACCGCCAGCGCCGCCGTGCCGAGGCGGTAGGTCAGCCGGTAGTCCTCGAAGGGGATCCCCCCGATCCCCTCGGAGCCGGCCAGGATGCCGATGGCGAGGAAGGCCAGGGCGAGGGGGACGCCGAGGCGGCCCGCCGCGCGGCTGAACAGCGCGCAGACCCCGAGCAGGAGGCCGAGGACGGCCAGGGCGAACGCGATCCGGAGGGGTTCGTGCATGGGCAGGGTCCCCCGCCGGCCCGGCGGGGACCGGATTATGCACGGCAGGCGGGGATCCGCCGCGCGGGCGCTACTCGTCCGGGCCGCCCCGGAGATCCGGGGGGAGGGCCTCGGGGGGGATGAACCAGACGATCCACCCCAGGCGCCCGGCGCCCGGGGCGGCGGCGAGCCCCTTCCGCAGGCGCTGGATCCCCTCCTGGAAGTCCCCCCCCTTCAGGGCCAGGCCCGCGAAGAGGACCCACTCCCCCTCGGTGCGGGCGCGGAAGCCGGGGGCGGCGAACCAGGCGTCCACCGCCCGGCGGGCCTCGGCCACCTTCTCCAGGGCCAGGGCGTAGGCGACGGCGTCCATGAAGGCGCCGAGGGTCTCCATCTCGGGGGCGCTGGCGGGGCGGGACTCCGCGGCGGCGCGCTGGATCGCGGCCCGGCGGAAGTCGCCGAGGCTCGCGGTGAACGCCCGGGCGTCCCCTTCCGCCGCCGCGGCCCGGGCGAGGAGGGCCTGGGGGGCCGGGGAGGACGGGTCCGCCGCCGCCGCGCGGCGCGCGGCCTCGCGGGCGGGACCGGGCTCCCCGATGCGGAGCGAGATCTCCGCGGCCCGGAGGAGCCCGGCGGCCGTCGGCTTCTCCCCGGCGAGGATCGCCTTGCGCTCCGCGTCGAGGTCCTCGGGCTCTCCCAGGCCGGCGGCCAGGAGGTTCGCCGGGTGGATCCCCCGGAAGGAGAGCCAGGCGCGGGAGTTGAGTCCCACCACGTCCAGCGGGTCGAAGGCCGCGCAGATGCGCAGGTGGGGGATCTCCGTCGAGTCGTCGGGGAACCAGGCGGTCAGCTCGTAGCGCAGCGGCATGTTCAGCGGGTCCAGTGCCACGACGCGGTCGAGCACCGCCGACGCCTCCTGCTCGCAGCCCTCGATGAGGGAGAACCCCTTGACGATCTTCCCGAGGATCTCCACGTCGTCCCCGGCCGCGGCCAGGGCGGCGCGCAGCTCCGCCGCCGCCCCCTCGCGGTCCTGCCCCTTCCGCAGGAGGTGGAAGGCGCGGGTCACGCGGCCCGAGGCGTCGCCGAACTTCAGCCCCTTCACGTAGGCGACGAAATCGCGGTCCAGGGAGGCGAAGTCCTTCGCCTTGAGCGTCCGCAGCAGGAGCGCGCGGTCGTCGGAGAACCGCATCCAGCGCCGCTCCTTCGTGCCGTCGGGGTCGGCGTCCTTCAGCTTCAGGGACCAGTGGGCGTTGAGGTAGGTCAGCAGGCGGGGCAGGTACTTCCCGTCCTCGGCGTGGAACAGGAAGTGCACGAAGGCCCAGGACTGGGCGTAGTCGTCCACCGTGAACGCCGCCCAGTCGGGGGCGTCGCGGTCGGGATGGCCGCGGGCGAGGAGCTGCTCCAGGGAGGGGAGGGTCTTCTCGTCGAGCATGCGGAGCACGTCGGCCAGCCGCCCGTCCTGGACCCGCCCCCGGGTGAACTTCCCCTTCCTGTACGTGGCCGCCCCGTAGTACTCGGCGATCCCCTCGTTGATCATGTTGGGGAGGTCGATCTCGGGGTTGGCCAGGTGCATGAACAGGTGGGTGCTCTCGTGGAACAGCACGCCGAGGGTCTCCTCCCGGTCCCCCTGCCAGTCGAAGAGCGCCAGGTGCTCCCTGCCCACGATCGGCATGAAGTAGCCGACGGCGTGCTCCGACACGTGGCCCGTGTCCTTCTTCTGGAACTCCTGGAACTCCTCGCGCGTGCGGAAGACGTAGACCGGGATGCGGTTCTTCACGGAGACCTTCAGGCCCGAGGTGAAGTACCCGTAGAAGCCCTCGAGGAGCTCCTGGTAGGCGTCCACGTCCTTCTTCCGGAGGTTCGCCTCCAGGACGAAGTGGCCGGTGTTGCGGATGGACCGGTCGGCCCAGTCCGCGGGGGCGCCCGCCTCGGCCCGGAGCTTCCGCTCCCGGGCCCGGTCGGCCCCGATCGCCGCGTCCCGCGCCTTCGCCTCGATCCAGCGCCCCCCCCACCGCACGAGGCCCGCCGCGGCGCTCTTCCTCTCCTCGTCGGTGCGCGGCTCCGGGTCGTAGTCGGCGAACAGGCGGATCTCGGCCACGGCCGCACGCGGGACCTGGACGGACCCGCCCTCGAACCCCAGCTCCACGGTCCCCTCGGCGGACTTCCGGCATCGGCAGAGGACGACGCGGCCGTCGGCGAGGACGACGGCGTCGAGCCCGTCCCGCGGGACGGCGTCGGCCGCGGGAGCCGGGGCGGCGCACGGGAGGAGCGCCCCCGCGGCGGCGAGGACGGCGGCGAGGAGTCCCTTCCCCATGGCGGCCTCCCGATTCCCCGTCGTGACCCGGGCATCATTCCCGCGCCGTGTGACCGCGTCAACACTCTTCCCCCCCGGGTAGGATCCCCCCGTGCGCACCGCCCTCCTCCTGCCCCTTCTGCTGGCCGCCGCCGCCCCCGCGGCCGGGGATCCCCCCTTCCCCGAGGGGACCTCCTCGCACACGATGGAGGGTCTGAAGGTCTCCGTGGTGATGCCCGGAGGCTGGGACCCCGCGAAGGAGCGCTCGATGCTCGTCATCCTCCACGGCAACGGGGGGACGGAGACCGGGATGGCCGGATCGCTCGCGCACCTCGCCGCCGACGACTTCGTGATCGTGGCGCCCAAGTCCCGGGGCATGGGCTGGGACAGGAACGACGTGGACGCCGTGCGGAGGATCGCCGCCGACCTGAAGAAGCGCTGCCGCGTCGGCGAGGGGCGCCTGCACGCCGCGGGCTTCAGCAACGGCGGGTGGAACCTCGCGCCCCTGGCCTTCGACGACGCCCTGCGGTGCGCCTCCGCCTGCTGGATCGCCGCGGGCTTCGACGGGGGCTCCGTCCCGAAGTGGGCGAGGAAGGGCCTCGGGGCCCTCGCGCTGGCGGGGACCGAGGACGGGAACCGCCCCCACGCCGAGAAGACCCCCGATCTCCTCGAGGGGAAGGTGCGGTCCGCGGAGTGCCTCCTCCAGCCGGGCCTCGGCCACGCCTGGCCGGAGAAGCTCATGCCCTACTACCGCTGGTGGCTCCTCGCCATGGAGGGCCGGTTCACGCCGGGGGACTGCGCCGCCTTCGACTGGGTCGAGGACCCGGGCGCGGCCTCGGGCCTGATGAAGCAGAGGGCCACGGGGGGCCTCGCCTACCTCTTCTCGAAGGAGCAGGAGACCGACGCCGCGGCGAAGGCCTTCCAGAACGAAATCCTCCGCGACCCCCTCGTCCAGCGCTTCGGCCGCCAGCTCGTGGCGTGGAAGGAGGAGCGGCCCGGCGTGAAGGAGACCCCGGCCGTCGTCGTCCACGACGCCGGGGGGAAGGTCGTCAAGACCCTGCAGGGTGCGAAGGTCACGGCCGCGGCGGTGGCCGCCGCGCTCCGCTCCGTCGCCCCCGACAAGTCCCTGCCGAAGAAGTGAGGAGGCCCCGGTGCCCTACGAATCGATGAAGGCGTTCCTCGTCTCGTGGAAGCACGAGACCGAAGCCACGGAGAAGGTGTTCGCCGCGCTGACCGACGCCTCCCTGTCGCAGGCCGTCGGCCCCGACGACCGCACCCTCGGCCGCATCGCCTGGCACATCGCCTTCACCATCCCCGAGATGATGTCCCTCACGGGCCTGCCCCTGGCCCACCTCCCGGAGAAGCCCCCGGCGAAGGCCTCCGCGATCCTCGACGCCTACCGCGCCGCCAACGCCGCCTTCGTGAAGGAGGTCACGGCGCGCTGGACGGACGCGGACCTCTCGGTCGAGGACCCGATGTACGGGGAAAGGTGGCCGCGGGGGATGACGCTGGCGGGCCTCGTCCACCACCAGGTCCACCACCGCGGGCAGATGACGGTGCTGATGCGGCAGGCGGGCCTGCGCGTGCCCGGCATCTACGGCCCCGCCCGCGAGGACTGGCCGTCCATGGGCATGAAGGCCCCGGAGGTCTAGCGTGCGCGCCCTCCTCCTCCTTCTCGCCCTCCTCGGCGGGGAGATCTCCGACGCCGAGGCGAAGCTCCGCCAGGACGCGGCGGCCGCCGTCGTCGCCTTCGCCGCGGAGTGCGCCAAGAGCGGGGCGAAGGCGGACGGCCTGGCCGCCGTCGCCGAGGCGCGGGCCCTCGACCACCTCGGCGCCGGCCTCAAGCCGGCCGAGGACGCGCTCGCGGCGATCCCCTCGGACGCCCCCGCCGCCGACTGGCCGAAGCGGAGGGCCGAGGCGGGCAAGGCGGTGGCGAAGGCCTTCGATCGCCTCGCCGGGATGAAGCACGACGACAGGGAGGGGGCCCGCTTCGGCGACTACGCGCTCCGGGCCCTGCGCTGGGACCCCTCCGACGCCCGGGTGAAGCGGGCCGCCTCCGCCGCCGACGCCGCCTCCGGGGGGAACCGCCCCGTCGAGGCGGGGCTCCTCGTGCGCGGGGTGCTGCGCGCCGATCCCGCCGGCGCCGCGAAGGGGAAGTACGACGGCCTCGTCGAGCGGCTGGCCCAGAAGGACCTCTTCGTCCTCGGGAGCGCCGACCACGACCTCGTGGCCTTCGTCTCCCTCCCCAAGGGCTGGAAGAAGGGGGGGAAGTACCCGATCCTCGTCGCGGTGGACGGGGCGGGCTGCGGCTTCGAGGGGTGCGGGCGGGGGTTCGCGACGGCCCGCGGGTCCCGGCCCCTCATCGTGGTCTCCCCCATGACGCTTTCGAACACCAACGCCCTCGACCCGGCGAAGTACCCCGCCTACCCGAAGGAGCTCCTCCAGACGTGGGACGGGAACCGGATCGAGTTCGACGGCGCGGGCGTCGAGGGGGTGCTGGCCGAGGTGCGGAAGAGGTTCGGCGGCGAGGAGAAGATCTTCGTCACGGGCTTCAGCGGCGGCGGGAACTACTGCTACTACAAGCTCCTCCACGACCCGGAGGGGGTCCGCGGCGCCGCGCCGGCGTGCGCGAACTTCGCCGGCTACGGCGTGCAGGGGGCGCCGGGCGCGGGGCCCTCGGGGGGCCCGCCCGTCCACATCTTCACGGGGGAGAAGGACGAGCACCGCGACTTCACCTTCGGGAAGAAGGACTCCCCCGGAATCGAACCCCAGACCGACAACGCGGTGGCGGCGCTGAAGCAGCTCGGCTACGCGAAGGTCGAGCGCACCATGCTCCCGGGCGTCGGCCACTCCTCCTGCGCCGCCCAGGTGTGGAAGTTCGTGGACGGCGTGATGGGCGCCAAGTGACCCGGGGTGGAAGACTCAGATCACCCGAAGTGAACCGCGGCCCCTGCACTAGCCGCAAAAACACTCCCTTCCATCCGCACCATCGCTAGTACTCGATCTGTACTGCCCCGTTGTAGAAGACATCCCAGACGTTGCCAATGTCCGTTCGGTTCGTGACGACCCGGAATGCATCCAGGGTGGTCGAGACGGTAGTAGCAGCCACTATTCCCGTCGTCTTGCCGTTCTGCTCGACGATGTTCCCCGTGGCGACCGTCGTCCACTCGGTCGGTTCGATGGTGCCGTTTCCGTTCGCGTCGTTACCCGACTGAATGGACATCGCTGTGAGGACGCCCGTCGTGTCGATGGTGACCCGCGCGCTCACCGGCATCGTGTTGTGGACGACATCGACGGCACCTCGGGTTGCCTTCAGCACGGTGTGCGCGCCATCCCAGTGCTCAGTCGTGAACGACTTCGTGCCACTAGGAGAGTAGCTCGCCCAGTTGAACCCGCCCGAGGCGAGAACGGCGGACGAACCTGCCACGAACCCGACCGCCGCGAGGAGGACCTTGGTCCTGGCCTTCATCACTTGAGTCTCCTTGGGCCCTGCGGGCCCTCTACTCGTTGAGGTACATCCGCTTCGTGAAGACGCCGGTGACAGCCGTATAGGTGAAATCGATGTACTCGATATCCGTGCCGGCCGGCACGGTAAACGTTCCCGTGTCCCACCCGCCACTGCTCTGCGACCCCGAGCTGGAGTAGTTGGTGCCGTTCGCGGCGTGCGCAGTGGCTGACGAGCTTCCTTGGCCGCCCGTCTGCATGTTCCACGTTACTGTCGTCGTACTCGTATCGTTGACGTTGACTGCCGGGACTCCGTCTCGGTGGGCACTCTCCCCCCTGGCGATACCCGTGCCTTGGGGGGCGCACCCCGCAACGATTGCGGGGACCGCACCCAGCGCCACGGAACAGAGGCCTTCCAGTGCCATGACAATCGCTGCGGCGATGCGGAAGTGCCGCCACGCGTGCCCCATTGCGCAACCTCTATTCGACCCAACCTGCTTCTCTATTCCTGAAACTATGCCCCTTCGGCTGCCTTGTCAATCGGACCCTGGCAGTCCTGGGAGCAACTGCCGTGACTCGGTCACGAGTGTCAAGCGCACCATTCTCCCCGGCGTCGGCCACTCCTCCTGCACCGCCAGGGTGTGGAAGTTCGTGGACGGGGTGATGGGCGCGAAGTGAATTGGAGTGAGCCGGGGTCAGACCCTAACAGCCTGCCGTCAGTGCCATGGTCCCATCGGGCAGTTCCCGAGGAACTCGTCGAAGGCCTGGCGCTGCCCAGTCCGTGGCGGGTGTATTCCTCACTCCCAGCAGCGCACCGTGGTCACGTCTAGTCCCATCTTGGAGCGAACTGGGCTCGCCGCCGCCTGCACTACTGCGGCGAGCCCGGAATTCTGGTCCCTTGGTCTGGCTACTCGTCCGTCAGGTGCTTCCCGGGAGTGTTCACCCAGCTCTCCCATGTTGTCCCTACGTCGGTCCGGACGTACCGGACTCGGTATCCGTCCAGCGTGTTCAGGACCATCACGGTTGGCGTCGTAGCATGCGTAACGCCGCCGCTCTGCTTGATAGTCGCTGTCGCAATGGTCGCCCACTCGGCCTCATCCAAGATGTTGTTGTTGTTTGAGTCCATGGCAGTCTGGAGCTCGGCCGAGGTCAGGATGCCTACCGCCGCAATCCTGAGGTGGAACTGCATGGAGAACGTGCCACCAGCCTGAAGGGCGCCCCGATGCACCTTCAGGGTGGTTTCGGGACCCGGTCCGCCGTTTCCAAGGTTGTGAGAAACCTCGATGGTGGAGTCCTCGTCGAAGGGCCACCAGTCCCCCGGGGCACCGAAAGCAGCTGCGACTCCCAGGACGAGGACAACGCCGGACGCTACGGCGAGCCACTTCTTCCCCTTGAAACGCATGAGTGATCCTCCTTAGCCTTCCTTGGTGGAGTTACGGCTACGTGAACGACGTCCAGAAACTGAGGTTCTTCCGCCCCCAGTAGACCTTCGCTTCACAACGTCCTTGAGGCTATTGGGTACCTCGTGTGGTGACAATCACCGTTCTCGTCTATTCTGGATCATCGTCACATCTTGCAGGGGGGGTGGCTGAGGCAGGGGCGAAGACTCACGCAGATCTAGACGTACCCCTCCTTCGCTCTCCCACCCTCACCGTCGCACGAAGTAAACGTTCGGGCGTCACACCGCCCTTCCTACGCTCCCCCCCGTGCGGGACTGGAACCGGATCGCGCTGCGCCTGGTCGCGGCGACCCTGGCCTACAACGTACTCGAGGCCGTCGTCGCCCTCTGGGCGGGGACGGAGGCCGACAGCATCGCGCTGCTGGGATTCGGCCTCGACTCGATCATCGAGTGCGCCGCCGCCTCGGTGATGCTCTGGCACCTGCTCGTGACGACCCGCGGCGGGGATCCCTGCACCATCGAGGCCTCCGAGCACCGCGCCCACCGCTTCATCGGCTTCACCTTCCTCGCCCTGGCCGCCTTCGTCGCCGTCCAGGCCTCCCGCACCCTGTGGCTTCGCCAGGCGCCCTCCGAGAGCGTGCCGGGAATCGTGCTGGCCGCCGCCTCCGCCCTCCTGATGCCGGCCGCGGCGCTCGGGAAGCTCCGGGCCGCGCGGGAGATCGGCTCCGCCGCGCTGCGCGCCGAGGCTCGGGAGACGCTGGCCTGCGCGTGGCTCTCCGGAGCGCTGCTCCTCGGCCTCGGCGCCAACGCCGCCCTCGGCTGGTGGTGGGCCGACCCGGCCGTCGCGCTCGCCATGGTCCCGTGGCTCGTGAAGGAGGGTCGGGAAGGGCTGCGCGGCGAGGGCTGCTGCGCGGAGGATTGAGCGGTGCCCTCCTACGAGCTCCCCGACGACCCCCGCCGGATCCTGCTCGTGCGCCTGTCGTCCCTGGGCGACGTGGTCTGCGCGATGCCCCTGGCGCTGGCGCTCCGGCGCCGCTTCCCCAGGGCGCGTCTCCAGTGGGCGGTGGAGCCGGACGCCGCGCCGCTGCTCGAAGGCCACGCCTCCGGCGCCGAGGCGGTGATCGTGCCCCGCACGGGGGGCCTCCAGGTCCGCGGCCGGGCGCTCTCGATGCTCCGCTCCCTGAAGCCCGATCTCGTGATCGACGCCCAGGGCAACGCCAAGTCCGGCGCCGTGGCGAGGGTCTCGGCCCGCGGCGCCCCCGTTCTCGGCTTCCCGCGGGAGGACGTGCGGGAGTGGGCGAACCTGGCCTTCACGACGGTGAAGGCCCCGCCCTCCAACGAGCCCCACTCGGTCCGGCGCAACCTCGCGCTGCTCCGCGCCTTCGGGGACCTCAAGCCGGAGGGCCCGCCGGAGTACGGCCTCTCGGCGACGGGGGACGAGGTCGAGGCCGGGGCGGCCCTCCTCCGCGCCGCGGGGGTGGAGGCGGGACAGTCTCTCGTCCTGATACACCCGGGGAAGCTCCGCGACGTCCGCGCCTGGACCGCGGAGGGGTGCGCGGAGCTGGCCGAGGCGATGGTCGCGTCGGGCCGCGCGGCGGCGCTCGAGGGCCCCGATCCGAAGCGCCCCGCCGACGCGAGAGCCCGCTTCTCCGCCGCGTTCTCCCGCGGCGTGGCCGACCTCACGGAGGGGGTGCCGCTGCGGACGCTCGTCGGCATGCTGGCCTTCCTCGCCGCCGAGCGGCGGGAGAAGGGCCTGCACCACGTCCTCGTCTCCCCCGACACCCTCCTCCCCCACCTCGCGGCGGCCCTGGGCCTACCGGTCGTCCTTCTGGCCGGCCCCCAGGACCCGGCCCGCACGGGGCCCTGCGGCGGGCGGACGACGGTGATCCACGAGTGGAAGGGCCTCCCCTGCGCGCCGTGCCGCAGGCGCTCCTGCCACTGGGAGGATCCCCGGGCCTGCATGCGGCGCATCCCCGTGAAGCGCGTCGCGGCGGCGGTGGAGGGGATGGAGTAGGGCGGGAGAAAGTCGGGGGCCCCACGGGCTAGATTGGCTCCATGGGTACGCGCCTCTCCCCGTCCGATCTTCGCGGAGAACTCGGGGCGATTCTCGACCGGGTCCATGAGCGTCGGGAGCGTTTCGTGATTGAGCGCAACGGGATCCCCGTGGCCGCGGTAGTTCCCGTGGCGACGCTGGAAGCCATGGAGGCCCTGTCCCGGAGGTACATGCTCGCGATTCTCAGGCGACCGCGCCGCCGACGCTGCAGGGACTCCATCGCCCTCGCGAACGAGGCAAAGCACCGGTCCCGCGGCAGGTAGGAGCCCCCCCTACTTCGGCGGCCAGAGGAAGGAAAGGTCCATCTCCGCTTCCATCCACCTGCTATCGAACCAGTGGGGATCCTGGTAGAGGCTCTGCATGGAGTAGTGGGCGCGGTTGGATGCGGTCCGGAGACTCCAACCGTCACGGGTGACCTCGTAGACGGGGCCGGACTGGCCCAGGTACCCGGTTTCGATGCCCCTGAGGTCCGGCGCGGGCCGGCCGTTCTCGATCTGGAACGCGCGGAGCGCCGCCGCCGTGCGGAGGAGATCGAGGCGAAGCAGGCACCCGACGGGACCCGACTCCGGCCACTTCCCCAAGCCGGCGCGCAGCGGTCGACTCGGGGCGGCGCGGATGGCGCGTATCGCTCCGGGGTCATGGATCGAGAACCCCAGGACGGGGATCGCCGCCGGAAGGCCCAACTCCTCCCTGAGATCACGGGCCTGCTTGCCCCGGTGGAACCCCGTCAGGATCCCGTAGAGGTCGATGTCCGCGTGGAGCCGGTGCAGCCGGCCCTGGCCCTCGCGTCCTGTGAAGATCCCGCTCCCGGCGGGCAGGGCGGCGGCGAAGCGCGCGTCTTCGGCAGCGAGGCCCGGACTGCGGAGCGCGTCGCGCACCAGGTCGTTGGCGGACTCGATCTCGTCGGAAACCAGGAAAGGACCGTGGTAGCAGCGGTCCATCCCCTGCCGCACCGCGAGGAGGATCCGGCGGGCGTCCTCCAGCGCCTCCCGAGGCCGCCCCCGGCCCAGGGCGAGACGCCCCCTCCGCTCCAGGAGCGCCGGGATCGTGCTCGTGCAGGTCGCCTGCTCCGCTGGCCCGTACGGCACCACGACGAAGGGGCCGAGCACGGAGAGGGGCCCGTTGACGGGGAAGCGGCATGCACGGCGCTCCAGCGCGGCGTCCACGCGGGCGAGGGCGGAGGCCGTGGAGTCCAGCATGCGCCGCACCTTCTCGTCGTCGCTGGGCCGTGCCTCGATCCGCAGGGGCGAAGGCAGCAACCCGGCGATCTCCTTCCACACCTCCGCCGCGTTGGTCCCCGGCGGGAGGGCGTCCTCCTCGGCCTTGAGGGCCGCCCAATCGGCCTGCATCGAGGCGAGGAGCTCCCCCACGAGGACGGAGCGGTCGTGGAAGTACCAGGCGATGCGGACGACGACGAGGAGAGGCAGGAGTACGGCGGCGACGACGAGCAGCAGGCGTCGGGTGCTGCGGGGCGAGGGCGAGCCTCGTGTCGCGGCCATGTCACTTCCTCTGCAGCAGCACCTTCACCAGCAGCGGGCCCTTCTCGATCTTGCCCTCCTCGAGGCGCATGACGCCGACGAGGACGTCGGTCCTCCCGTCCCCGTCCACGTCCCCCGTCGTCACCGCGGCATTCTCGCAGGCGCCCGGCAGCAGGGTCCACGTCCGGAAGACCCCCTTCGACGTCTGCTCCCACCACGCCGCGGACGGAAGGCGCATCCGCTCCTGATCCCCGGGGGGGCAGCGCGGCAGCATCGAGGAGGCCACGACGTCGAGGTCCCCGTCCCCGTCCACGTCCGCCGTCGCCACCGCCTGCACGCCGTAGTAGGCGCCGAGCCAGCGGGGCTCGAAGGGGAAGGCGCCCCGGTTCTCGAGCCAGGTCACCCCCTGCCAGGGCTTGAACTGCACGTGGTCGTCGAGGGTGTCCCCGTTGACCATCACCACGTCGAGGTCCCCGTCCCCGTCCACGTCGGCCACGTCCATGGCGCTCGAGCCGAAGTGCGGATGGGGACCGTTGAAGATCCGCTCCTCGCGGAACTTCCCGCCCCCCCGGTTCATGTACGCGGTGACGACCTCGTTCTCCTGGGCGATCAGCAGGAGGATGTCCGGGCGCCCGTCCCGGTCGAGGTCCACGATCGGGCAGGTGATCGACCCGTTGCGCTCGTCGAGGGTCTCCTCCTCGAACCGCGGCAGCCCCGCCGGGCCCTTCCCCCGGTTCCAGAGGACGAGCGAGCGGCCCGTCGTGTACCAGCCGTAGGCGGAGACCGCCACGTCGAGGTCCCCGTCCCCGTCGAGGTCCGCGGCCCGGGCGTCGGCCACGCGCCCGACCCCCGCGAGGATCCGGATCGTCTCGAAGGTCCGGGGCCCCGTCCGCCGCAGCCACTCCACCGAGCCGCAGGGGTCGTCCGTCGGCGGCGCGCTCCCGAGGTCGGACACGAGCAGGTCCACCTTCCCGTCCCCGTCGAGGTCCGCCGCCCGCGCGCGCACCGGGTTGCGCAGGCGGGCCAGCGTCTCCAGCGGCGCGTCCGCCTCCGCCGGCCTCCCCCACGTGACGAGCCCCGAGAGCATGTCGCACACCACCATCTCGGCCCCGGGGAGGTCCTCGAAGACCTCCTCGAGGAAGATCCCCCCCACGCCCGGGGGGGCCGGCCGCAGGTCGGCGGCCCGCCGGCGGTGCTCCTCGAACCTGAGACCCGGCTTCGTCTCCGGGAAGGCCCACGGCGGCGTGTCGAGCACTTCCGGGGCGGACGCCTCCATGGCCTCGATGACCTCCTCCGGCTTCAGTTCCCGCAGGGGCCGCCGGCGGCTGTCGAGGAGCGTCCGGTTGGCGAGATCGTGCATCTTCAGCACCTTCTTCCCCCAGATGCTCTTGGGCAGGATCCCCGGGTCGGGGAAGAGGTGGCACTGGGAGCAGGTGTCGCGCACGGTCCGGGCCGGCCCCGCCGCGGCGGGGGGCGGCGGCGGCGGGGGCGGCGCCGGGGGATCGGCGGCGGGTCTCCGCAGGATCGCCCACGCCCCCCCGAGGAGGACGGCGAGGAGGACGGCGGCGGCGGGGCCGCGCCTCACTCCCCGCGCCCCGCCAGGGCCCGGCCGACGAGGAAGCAGAGCGCCCCGGCGGCCAGCATCGTCAGCTCCACGGTCATCCCCTCCTCGCGGACGATCCCGAACCACAGCCCGAGCGGGAGGAGGACCAGCCCCGCGGCCATGAGGAAGCGGCCGAGCCGCGCCATCTCAGCCCTTCGCGCCCTTCGGCAGCAGCCCCCGCTCGGCCAGCAGGGCCGCCATGGCGGCGCCCATGTCGGCCGGGGAATCCGCCACCCGCGCACCGGCGGCCCGGAGCGCCTCCTTCTTGGCGGCGGCGGTGCCCTTGCCGCCGCTGATGAGGGCCCCGGCGTGCCCCATGCGGCGGCCCGGAGGAGCGGTCGCCCCTGCGATGAAGGCGGCCACGGGCTTCTTCATCCGCGTGCGGAGGAACTCCGCGGCGTCCTCCTCGGCGGTGCCCCCGATCTCCCCGATCATCACGACGCCGTCGGTTCCGGGGTCGGCCTCGAAGAGCGCCAGCGCGTCGATGAACGAGGTCCCGTTCACGGGGTCCCCGCCGAGGCCGATGCAGGTCGACTGCCCGATCCCCCGGGCGCTCAGCTGCCACACCGCCTCGTAGGTGAGTGTCCCGCTGCGCGAGACGACGCCGACGCGGCCGGGCCGGTGGATGTAGCCCGGCATGATCCCGATCTTCGCCTCGCCCGGCGTGATGATGCCGGGGCAGTTGGGGCCGAGGAGCCTCGCGCCGCTCTGCCGCACGACGGCCATGGCCCGCATCATGTCGACGGTCGGGATCCCCTCGGTGATGCAGACGGCCAGCTTCACGCCCGAGGTGACCGCCTCCTCGATGGCGTCGCCCGCGAAGGGGGGCGGGACGAAGATGAGCGCGCAGTCGGCACCCTCCTTCCGCACCGCCTCCTCGACGGAGTCGAACACCGGGAGGCGGTCCTCCCACGTCGTGCCGCCCTTGCCCGGCGTGGCCCCCGCCACGATGCTCGTGCCGTACTCCAGGCACTGCTTCGCGTGGAAGGTGCCCGTGGCGCCGGTGATCCCCTGGACGACGACCCGCGTCGACTTTCCCACGAGGATGGACATGGCTACCGCCCTCCCGCGGCGGCGACGACCTTCGAGGCCGCGTCGGTCATGTCGGACGCGGGCAGGAGGGCGAGGCCGGACTCCTTGAGGATCCGCCGGCCCATCTCGACGTTCGTGCCCTCCAGGCGCACGACCAGCGGGACCTTGAGGCCGAGTTCCCTCGCCCCCGCCACCACGCCCTCGGCGATGACGTCGCACTTCATGATCCCGCCGAAGATGTTCACGAGGATCGCCTTCACCTTCGGGTCCGAGAGGATGATGCGGAAGCCCTCGGTCACCTTCTCCAGGGTGGCGCCGCCGCCGACGTCGAGGAAGTTCGCCGGCTCCCCCCCGTGGTGCTGGATGATGTCCATGGTGGACATGGCCAGCCCGGCGCCGTTCACCATGCAGCCGATGTTCCCGTCGAGGGCGACGTAGGAGAGGTCGAACCTGGCCGCCCTCCGCTCCGCCTCGTTCTCCTCGAAGGGGTCCCGCATCTCCGCGATGTCGGGGTGGCGGAAGAGGGCGTTGTCGTCGAGGTTCCACTTCGCGTCCAGGGCGAGGACGTCGCCCGCCTTCGTCACCACGAGCGGGTTGATCTCCGCCAGGGAGGCGTCGGTGGCGAGGTAGGCCCGGCAGAGCGCCGTCAGGAACCTCTGCCCCTTCTTCAGGCCGTCGCCCTTCAGGCCGAGGCCCGTGGCGAGCTTCCGCGCCCGGAAGGGCAGCAGCCCCCGGTCCGGGTCCACCGGCTCGCGGAGGATCGCCTCCGGCCTCTCCCGCGCCAGCTCCTCGATGCTCATCCCCCCCTCGGCGCAGGCCATCGCGACCGGAAGGCCCAGGGCGCGGTCGAGGACCACGCCGACGTACATCTCGCGGGCGATGTCGGTGCCCTCCTCGACGAGGACCCTCCGCACCTTCTGCCCTCCCGGCCCGGTCTGCGGGGTCACGAGCATCATGCCGAGGATGGCCCCGGCGTGGGCCCGCGCCTCGCCCGGGGATCGCGCGATCTTCACCCCGCCGCCCTTGCCCCGGCCGCCGGCGTGGATCTGGGCCTTGACGGCCACCACCGCGGTCCCCAGTTCGACGGCCGCCTTCTCGGCGGCCTCCGGGGTGTCCACGGGGATTCCCCGCGGCACGGGGACCCCGTGGCGGGCGAGGATCTGCTTGGCCTGGTACTCGTGGATCTTCACCGGCGGTCTCCTTCGCCCCGGGGCCGGACGCGGCCGGGAGCGGGGATCCTATCGTCCTCGGACGCGTTCCCTCCATCGAAGCAGGGCCTCGTCACGGCGGGCGGCGTCGGGGTCCAGGGGGTCGAACCCCAGGTCGGTCCCCTCCATCGCCCGGAGCGCGTCGAGGGAGGCGGCCCGCACCGCGGCGGAGGCGTCCGCCAACCTCTCCACGAGGAGCGGGATCGCCTCCTTCACCCGGAGGTCCCGCGCGAGGAGCGCGGCCTGGTGGCGCACCGAGTCCTCCGGGTCGGAGAGGCCCTTGACCGCCGCGCGGCGGGCCGCGTCCCCCTAGTTCTACTTCGAAGATTATTTTTCCTGCAAGCTTGCTCTGCGCCCTCCTGCAGATATAACGGCAATTGCCAGGATTGGCAGAATCCCTGATTACGATTCCCTTTATCAAGAGCTTCTGAAGCAAAAAATAAGGCTGGTTAACTCAATCGAAGAACACTTTCGCTCTGCCGAACTGCCTGGCTGGTATCCGCTTTTGCAAGATCTGACACCGAAGTCTATGCTCTTTGAAAAACTTCCTTCTCCGGATCTCATTGAAGAACATTTTGAGTGGCCAGTATTTGTACGAGGTAGCAATCATTCTGCCAATCACAGTCGCAAGCTTTCTGTGTTTCACTCGGCTGAAGAGTATAAGTCCAGCCTGCCAGCTCTGCAAGTCGATCCGATTCTTGCCCG
>CAZWGT010000014.1:19317-23186 GCA_964633345.1 uncultured Planctomycetota bacterium | reverse complement strand
CCGGCGCGACCGGGGGCGCACGCGCGCGCGGCCGACAACCAGAGGAGGCATCCCGTGGACTTCCGCATCGAGCACCGTCCCGCCGCCGGGGGGAGCGAGCCCCTGGCCGCCGTCTTCCTGTTCGAGGGGGACGGCCCCCTCCCGAAGCCCGCCGCGGCCCTGGACCGCGCGGCGGGGGGCCTCGTCGCCCGCGTCCGCTCGAGCGGGGAGTTCACGGGCAAGGCCTCGAAGACGTGCACCCTGCACAACGCCGGCGAGGCGGGGCCGCGGCGCCTGCTCCTCGTCGGCCTCGGGAAGGCGGCGGAGTTCCGCGCCGAGACCTTCCGCCGGGCCGCCGGCGCGGCCGGCCTCGCCGCCCGGGCCTGCCGGGCGGGGGAGGTGGCCGTCGTCCTCCCCGACACCGCGAAGGTCCCGCGCGACGAACTGGCCGCGGCCCTCGTCGAGGGCATGACCCTGGCCACCTACGAGTACCTCCCCTGGAAGACCGGGGACGCGGCGGAGCCCGGCTTCCCCGTGGAGAAGGTCGTGGTGGCGGAGGAGTCGAGGAAGCACGCCGCGGCCCTCGCCCGGGGGCTCTCCCTCGGCAGGCTCCTGGCGGACGCCGCCGTGTTCGCCCGGGACGTGGGCAACACGCCGGGGAACGAGGGGACGCCGACCTTCCTCGCCGAGCGGGCGAAGGAGATCGCGAAGGAATCGGGGATGAAGATCACCGTGCTCGACCGCGCCGACATGGAGCGCGAGGGCATGGGCGGCATCCTCGGCGTCGCCCGGGGGACGGAGGAGCCCCCGAAGTTCATCGTGCTCGAGCACAACGCCTCGAAGAAGGACCTGCCCTGCTACGCGCTGGTCGGCAAGGGGGTCACCTTCGACTCCGGCGGCATCAGCATCAAGCCGGGCGAGAACATGCACGAGATGAAGTTCGACAAGTGCGGCGCCGTCGCGGTGCTGGCCACGATGCGGGCGGTGGGGCGGATGAAGCTGCCGCTCCGGGTCGTGGGGATCATGCCCGCCACGGAGAACCTGCCCAGCGGGAAGGCCTACAAGCCCGGCGACGTGGTGACGACCCTCGGCGGCCGGACCGTCGAGATCCTCAACACCGACGCCGAGGGCCGCATGCTCCTCGTGGACGGGATCACCTACGCGAAGCGCTTCCAGCCCCGGGCGATCGTGGACCTCGCCACTCTCACGGGGGCCTGCGTCGTGGCGCTGGGCGATGCGGCCAGCGGTCTGTTCTCCACCGACGAGTCCCTCGCCGCCCAGCTCCTCAAGGCCGCGGAGGCCTCCGGGGAGCGCTCCTGGCGGATGCCGCTCTACCCCGACTACACCGAGCAGATCCGCAGCGACGTCGCGGACTTCAAGAACACCGGCGGCCGCTCCGCCGGGGCGTGCACGGCGGCCGCGCTGCTCCAGGCCCACGCCGAGGGGACCCCCTGGGCCCACCTCGACATCGCCGGCACCGCGTGGTCCACGGGCCGGGAGCGGGACTACCTGCGCAAGGGGGCCACGGGGGTCGGCCCCCGGACCCTCGTCCGCTGGCTGATGGGGCGGGCCGGCTAGGCCCGGGTCCGCGACGACCCCCCGGGAGCGCCTGGTCGGCCTCGTCGGCGCGCTGCGCGGCCGGCGCTCCGCCCTCGTCCAGACCCACGACAACCCCGACCCCGACTGCATCGGGAGCGCCGTGGCGCTGCGCCACCTCATCCAGCGCTACGCCGGGATCCCCGTGGTCATCGCCCACGGGGGCACGGTGGGGCGGAGCGAGAACCGCGCGATGCTGCGCGTGCTGCGCGTCAAGGCGGTGCCCGCGGACCGCGTGGACTACGCCCGCCACGACCTCGTCTGCGTGGTGGACGGGCAGCCGGCCACGGGGTACTGCTCGCTCCCCGAGGGGGTGAGGGCCGACGTCATCTTCGACCACCACCCGGTGCGGGAGGCCCCCGTGGGCGCGGCCTTCGTGGACATCGACGAGCTGGCCGGCTCCACGTGCACGCTGCTCGGGGAGATGATCGTCGAGAACGGCATCCCGGTGGGGCAGGAGGTGGCCACCGCGCTGGTCTACGGGATGAAGGCGGAGACCCAGGACCTCGGCCGGGAGACCCGGGCCCGGGACGTGGCCGTCTACACGGCCCTCTACCCGCTGGCCAACAAGCGGCTGCTCTCGCGGATCCTCTCGGAGCGGGTGCCGCGCTCCTACTTCCAGACCTTCACGCGGGCGCTGCGCGGGGCGAGGATCCACGGGACCGCCGTGGTGTCCGACCTCGGGGAGATCCCGGTGCCCGACATGGTGCCGGAGATGGCCGACTTCCTCCTGCGCCTGAAGGACGCGCGCTGGTCCTGCGTGCTCGGCTCCGTGGGCGCGAGGCTCTACGTGTCGCTGCGCGCCGCCGACGCGACGATGCGGGCGGACCGGGCGCTGCGCCGCGCGCTCCACGGGACCGGGGTGAGCGGCGGCCACGGCTGCATGGCGGGGGGGCAGGTCGGGATGACGGGGATGACCCCGGAGGAGCGGGAGGTGCTGCGGCGGGAGTTCGTCGGCCAGTTCCTCCGGTCGGTCCGGGTGAAGGACCGGGAGGGGCGGCTGCTGGTGGAGGACGACGGCGCCCCCCGTTGACGCGGGGGCCCGCCCGCCTACCATGGACACCGTGCGCCCCGCCGCGACCGCCCTCCTGATCCTCCTCGGCGCCTCCGCGGCCCGCGCCGACGTCTTCCAGATGAAGGACGGCTCCTCGGTCGAGGGGGAGGTGCTGCGCACCTTCGCCGACGGGGAGCGGGTGGACCGCTGGGAGGTGCGCACGGTGAAGGGGGTGCGGATCCTCGCCGCGGCCGACGTGCGTTCGCGCAGGGACGGCGGCGGGCCCTGGCCGTGGCGGGAGTTCGAGGACCGCTTCGCCTTCGTGGACCGCGGGGACGCCGAGGACAACTTCCGCCTCGGGCTCTGGGCGCGGGAACGGGGCCTCGAGGCCGAGGCGATCCGCGCGTTCCTCAGGACCATCGAGGCCGACCCCGAGCACGCCCGCGCCCGCACCGCCCTCGGCCACCAGAAGGCGGGGGGGACGTGGATCGTCCCGCCGGGCCAGGTGCCGGTCCCGGAGGAGCGCGGGGCGCCGGTCCCGGCGGGGGAGTCGGGTCCCCTCGAGGGGGCCCTCGGCCGCGTCCTGGCGCGCCGCCAGACCGGGCGCTTCCGGGTGGAGTCCACCTACCTCGACCAGCCCGCCCTCGCCCGCTACCTCGACACGCTGGAGCGGACGCGGGAGGCGACGCTCGCGTTCCTCGGCGAGCCGCCGCCGCCAGGGGAGGTGGTGCGGTCCGTCTACCTCCTGGTGCGCGGCGAGGAGGAGTACCGCGCCGCGGTGGACGCCCTCGTGGCCCCCGCCATGGCGAAACGGGCCGACCGGGAGGCGGCGGCCCGGGATCTCCGGCTCTTCCGCGCCGCCCACCTCGCGGTCCTGCCGGGGATCCACGGGAGCTGCGTCGCCCGCCGCGTGGACGCGAACGAGACGGCCGACCGCGCGTACCTCGCCCACTTCGCCGCCCACGCCGTCTTCGCCGAGGGGGCCCCGGCGGGGGCCCGGGCCCCGGACTGGCTGTCGGAGGCGGTGGCCTTCTCGGTCCTGAACGACCTCTTCCCCGACGACCCCGCCTACTGCCTCGCCACCGGCTACGGCCGCTCCGACCGGGTCCCCGTGGAGTGGCGCAACACCCGCACCTGGGCGGCCACGGCCCGGGGCCAGGCCTCCTCGGGGAAGGCGCTGGAGTTCGGGGACCTCGCCATCCTCGACCTCAACTCCCTGTCGTTCCCGGCGCTCGTCCAGTCCTGGAGCGTGCTCCAGGTCCTCCGGGCGAAGGACGAGAACGGCACGCGGGCGTTCCTG
>CAZWGT010000014.1:0-19307 GCA_964633345.1 uncultured Planctomycetota bacterium | reverse complement strand
GGCGCGTGCGCCGCGGTTCCGACCAGTTCAAGGCGCTCCAGGAGTCGCTGCGCCTCGACCCGGCGGGGGTGGATCGGCTGTGGAAGGCCGAGGTGCTCAGGAGTCGCTGAGCCGCCGGTACCGCCTCCAGAAGAGGACGCCGAGGGAGACGAGGCACACCCCTGCGCAGACCAAGGCGCCTGCGGCCCGCCACCCGGTGACGGGCCCGTCGATGAGCGGTCCGTGGCGGGCGGGGAACCCGAGGGCGCCCCAGAGAAGCGCCGCCGCGACGGCGGCCACGATTCCGGGCCCCGTCCAGGGGGCCGGGCGCCGGCGGTGACCGGTCCCCGCCAGGGGCTCCTGCGGCTCCTTCGGAAAGAGGATTTCGTCCGCCCGGTGGACGCCCATCGCCCGGAGCACGAAGGGAGCGGCGCAGGCGACGCCGAGGACGACGGCGCCGCACAGGAGGGCCCACTGCCCGGGTTCGTTCTCCCAGCCGGACAGGGCCAGATATCCGCACCCCGCCGCGAGGACGCAGCCGAAGGCGGCGCCGAGAAGGCGGGCCTGCCGACGCGAAGCGGACGCCGGGCGGGAACGTCGGAGCCGGCTCATGTCCGGGCCAGCCTCGCGGATTCAGTACGTCGCATAATCCACCTTATGTGGTGTTGAAGCCCTTGGAAGGGCGGCGGGGATGGAGCCGGACCCTCCCGCCGTGGATCCGGGCCGTTCCGTCGGGCCCGGACACCGTCGTGGCCCCCGTGGCCTTCGCGTAGGCCGCCAGCCGCTCCTTGGCCGCGGCCAGGTCGGCCTCGGCCTCCTTCCCGCGGTGCAGTGCCCGGACCGCGTCCTCCAGCGCCCGGGCGGCGGCCTCGGCCTCCGGCGCCGGGCTCGGCAGCAGGCTCGGCTCCTCGCGGCCCTTCTGGAGGAGCGCCCAGTCGTGCTTCTTCTCCGGGCAGAGGTCCCAGTACGGGCACCAGTCGCAGAGCCGGGACACCGTCGGCGGCCACAGGGTCTCGTTCTCCACGGCGTCCACGACGGCCGCCGCGTCCCGGAGCGTCGCCGCCATCTGCTCCCGGGTCCGGACCGAGACCAGCCGCTCGTCGAAGCGCAGGTAGTGCCAGACGAGGCGGACCCCCGGGGCGCCGGGCCAGAGGTTCTCGACGCCGGCCTGGTAGAGCGCCAGCTGGCGGTCCCGGTCGGCGTCGGCCTGGGTGGGGAGGGTGGACGAGGTCTTGTAGTCGTGGATCGCCAGCCACCCGTCGGGGTCCCGGGCGACCCGGTCGGCGTAGCCCTCCAGGCGGGCCCCGTTGGGGAGGTCGAGGCCCACCTTCAACTCCACCCCCAGCGTCTGGTCGGCGCGGAAGGGCGCGTGGCGGGCGTGGTAGCGGCGCAGACACTCCTCCCCCGCCGCGCGGTGCTGGGCCATCGTCACGCGCGGGTCGGAGATCACCACGGCGTCGGTCCACTCCGCGTCGAAGGCGCGCCGGTAGTCCTCGAGGAGCGATTCCAGGGAGGGCGCCCGCCCCATGCCGGCGTCGCGGTAGAGGGACTCCAGCGCCTCGTGGACCCGGGAGCCGACGAAGGACTCCACCCCCTCGAGGTCCCGCTTCACACGGTCCACGTACTTCAGCCGGTACCGCAGGCGGCACTGTTCGAACACCGAGAGCCGCGAGTGGGAGTAGACGGTGGGCATGCGCGAATCGCGATTGTAGGCGCGGCCCCGCGGGGCGGAGGTACATTCGTTCCATGGACGCGAGCGAGTTCCTCGACGGCGCGGGAGCCCGGACCCGGGAGGCCTACGGCCGGGACCTCCGCCTCCTGACCTACGACCGCTTCCTCTCCCTGGCGCTCCGCGATCCCTACGCCCTCGGTCGCAGCGCCGTCCAGTACGCCGTCGACGCCGTGGACCACTTCGGCGTGCGCCGCGTTCCGGGGATCGGCGGCACCGTCGTGCGCCACGCGCTCTTCGACGCCCCCTTCGCCCAGGGCCGGGGCGCCGTCCACGGACAGGAGGCGGTGCAGGAGCGCCTCGTGCGGGTGTTCCGCTCCGCCGCCGAGGAGGGGCGCCTCGACCGCCTCGTCGTCCTCCACGGGCCCAACGGTTCGAGCAAGTCCACCCTCGTCGAGTGCCTCATGCGGGGGATCGCCCACTACTCCACCCTGCCGGAGGGGGCGCTCTACCGCTTCCACTGGGTCTTCCCCCGCCGCGGCGACGAGGAGGAGGATCTCGGGTTCACGCCGAAGGCCCGGGGCATGGGGGAGTCCTCCCGGACCGCGGACCTCGAGCACGGCTCCTACGCGCTGCTGGAGCCCGACGACATCGCGGCCCGCGTGCCGTGCGAGCTGCGCGACAACCCCCTCCTCCTCCTGCCCGCGGCCGTGCGCCGGGAGGTGCTGGCGGAGGGGTCGAAGGAGAACCCCCCGTCGCGGTCGCTCCGCCACCTCGAGGACGCCCACCTCTGCCCCAAGTGCAAGGCGATCTTCGACGCGCTGCTGGCCGGGTACCACGGGGATCTCCGCCGCGTGCTCCGCCACGCCCAGGTCGAGCGCTGGTTCGTGGACCCGCGGTTCCGCAGCGGGGCCGTCGTCGTGCCCCCCCAGCAGAGCGTGGACGCCGACGTGCGCGCCGTCTCCATGTCCCCCCCCGCCGGGAACCTCCCCCCGCTGCTGCAGCACCTCACCCTTCTCGAGGCCTCGGGCGACCTCGTGGACGCCGACCGGGGGGTGCTCGAGTTCTCCGACTTCCTCAAGCGGCCCGTGGAGCTGTGGAAGTACCTGCTCACCACGACGGAGAAGGGCACGGTCTCGGTCGGGCCGTTCCTGGCGCGCCTGAACCTCGTGACCCTGGCGACGACCAACGACAAGTACCTCGACGCCTTCAAGCAGAGCCCCGACTGGACCTCCTTCAAGGCCCGCATGGAGCTGGTCCCGGTCCCCTACCTGCTCGAGCCCGCGAAGGAGGAGGCGGTCTACCGCGACTTCCTCTCCGCGCTGGCCCCGGGACGGCACGTGGCCCCGCACGCGCTGCGCTCCCTGGCCCGGTTCTCGGTGCTGACGCGGCTGATGAAGCCCTCGGGGGAATCCCTCCCCGAGGAGATCCGCGGGACGGTGGCGGAACTGAAGCCCGCGGACAAGCTGCGGCTCTACGAGACCGGGGAGACGCCGGAGGGCCTCGAGGAGGGGCTGCGCCGGGCGCTTCTGGCGGCGGTGCCGGCGCTGCGCGACGAGTGGCGGGACGCGGTGGACTACGAGGGCCGCCACGGGGCGAGCGCCCGGGAGATCCGCTCCGTTCTCTCCGCGGCGGCCTCCGACCCCGACGGGCGGGAGTGCCTGCACGCCCGCGTCGTCTTCCACCACCTCCGCGAACTGCTGCGGGAGCGGACGGTCTACGAGTTCCTCCGCATCGAGGCGGTGGACGGCTTCCACCGGGCCGAGGAGTTCGCGGCGGAGGCCGAGGTCCACGGGATGCGCCGCTCCCTGGAGGACCTGCAGGAGGCGCTGGAGCTCGTCCCCCCGGGGGAGTACCGGCGGCGCTTCGAGCGCTACGTCGCCCACGCGCTGGCCTCGACGCAGCGGGAGAAGGTGCGCAACCCCCTCACCGGGGCGCAGGAGTCCCCCGACGAGGAGGTGATGTCCTCGGTGGAGAAGCTCCTCGGCCTCAAGGACGCCCCCGCCGCGTTCCGCCGCAACCTCGTCTCCCGCATCGGCGCCTACGGCGTGGAGAACCCCGGGAAGAAGCCCGACCTCACCCTGCTCTTCCCCGAGATCCTCCGCGCGCTCCGCAACGACTACTTCGCCGGGATGCGCGAGCGCGTGCGGAAGGTGGAGGCCCACATCCTGGCCTTCGGCCGCCCGGAGTTCGATCGCCTCGAGAAGCCCCAGCAGGACCTCGTCCGCCGGGCGCTGGCCAACCTCGAGACCAAGTTCGGCTACTGCACCCACTGCGCCCGCGAGGCGGTCGTCGCGGTGCGGAAGCTGCTCGAGGAGTAGTCGGCGCGGTTCTTGCGAGAGGCAGCCCATGCGCTGGTCCCCCGCCGCGGTGATCCTCCTCGTCGCCGCCCCCGCCTTCGGGCACGGGGGGCGGTACGTCGGACCCGTCGGCACCTCGGACCCCGAAGCCCGGGCGTGGAACGACTGGCCCATTCCGGACTCCCGGGACTACGCCACGACCCCCGCCCCTCCCGACTCCTGGCGCTTCGCGTGGCACCTGGCGCAGAACGGGCTCCTCGAGAGCCGGCGGAAGCCCGCGGGCGGCTCGGTGGCGGTCCGCACCATGGAAGAGGAGGTGATCCCCGCCCTCCGCCGCACCGCCGCCGACGACCGCCTGTACTTCGGGATCGAGGGCGCCGCCCTCCTCGGCCTCGTCCGGGCCGGGGACCGGGCCGCGCCGTTCCTCCTGCGGCGCGCGGTCCTCGCACCGGGCGACAGGGCCCCCCATCGCGTCGTCGTGGAATCCGCCGTGCTCGGCATCGGCCTCGCCGGCGGCGACGATGCCCCCCTGCTCCGTTCCATCGCCGCCGATCCCCGGGCGAGGACCCCGACCCGGGCCTTCGCCCTGCTGGCGCTCTCCTTCGCGGAGCGGGGCGCTCCGGCGAAGGAGACCCTCGCGGTCTTCGAGGCGATCCTGAAGCAGGGGCCGGACGGGGCCCTGCAGTGGCACGACCTCCCCGCCGTGGCGGCCTTCGCCCTCGGGCGCCTGGAGACGGCCGACGCCGCCGTCCTCCTCGCCCGGTTCCTCGCCGCTCCTCCCCTTCCCCCGGAAGCGGCGAAGAGTGCGGATCCCTACGACGGAGGACGCGCCGTGCGCTGCCAGGCCGCCGCCGCGCTCGGCCGGGCCGCCGGCGCCGCCCGGAAGGAGACGGTCACCGCGATGGCCCTCGCCGTCCTGGACGCGATCCGCGCCGGCGAGGGCGGGCTGGCCGGGCAGGGCGCGGTGATCGGGCTCGGGTACCTGGGCGCGGAGAACCCCGCGGCGGCGACGTCCTGTCTCGAGCGGCTGGTCCGCGTGCTCGACGACCCGGCCGCCGACTCCATGACCCGGCGCTTCGCCCTGCTCTCCATCGCGAGGCTGGCCGCGCGTCCCGCGTCCCCCGCCGCCGGTCCGGCCATGGCTCGCGTCCGCCGTGCGCTGGCGGAGGGCGCGCCCACGCCGTCGTGGGCCGCGATCGCCGCCGGCATCGCGGGGAGGGGTAACCCCGTCGAGGAACGGTTCTCCCTCGCCGACGGTGTCCGGAAACTGTGGGATTCTGCGCCGACAGCGGTCAAGGGCCTGACCGGGAAGGAACGAGGGGTTCGGGTCGAGGAGAGGGGCGGCTGCCTCGTCGCCCTGGGTCTCCTCCAGGACCTGCGCTCGCGGCCGATTCTCATGAGTGTGCTCGGGAACGAGGACGAGGTCGCCACGATGCGGGGGTATGCGGCGGAGGGGCTGGGGCTCCTGGGGGATGCCATGGCGGCTCCTCTCCTTCGCAAGCACCTCGGACCCCGCGGCGACCGGGGCCTCCATCGCCCCGTCGCCCTGGCGCTGGGGGTTCTCGGGGACGCCGAGGCGGTGCCCCTCCTGATCGACCGGCTCCGGGATCCGAAGTCGTCCACCTCGACCCTGTCCGCCTGCGCCCAGGCCCTCGGCCTGCTGAACGACGGCGCCTCCGTGGCGCCGTTGCTGGAGATTCTCGGGGATCCCGAACTCCCCGACCTCCAGCGCGCCTTCGCCGCCCACGCCCTCGGTCGCATGGCGGCGGGGCGGTGGCCCGATCCCTTCGCGGCGCTGTCCGAGGACGCCCCGTTCCGGGCGTGCTCCGATTCCCTCGTGGAGATCTGGAGCCTGTTCTAGTCGGCGCGGATCTTGCGGGGCGAGGGTCCATGCGCTGGTCCCCCGCCGCCTTGATCCTGCTGCTCACGGCCCCAGCCCTGGGATACGGCGGGCGCTACGTCGGTCCCCTGGACGAAGTGCCGCCCTTGGATCGGAGGCCCGAGGACTTCCCCCCTCCGGACATCGGAGGTGGCCGCCCGCCGGCCCTCCCGGAGGGCATCACGTCGTACGACTCCTGGCGTTTCGCCTGGCACATGCGGGAGAACGCGGTCGTCGAGGCGCGGGCCGCGGAGTTCCGCCCGGACTTCGGCGGGGTTGGCGAGGGGCTGACCGCCCGTACCATCGAGGAGAGGATCCTGCCCCTCCTCCGGGCGCAGGCGGCCTCGGACATCGACGAGTTCGGGATGGCCCGGCAGGGGATTCTCGGCCTCGTTCGAACCGGGGACGCGCCCTCCGTCGGACTCCTCCGGACGACCGCCTGGAATCGGTCGGCGGAGCGTCGGCACAAGAGGAACGAGGAGGCCGGGGTCCTCGCGCTCGGGTGGATCGACGGGGAGCCCCCGGAGAACGCCGCCATCCTCCGGTCCCTCGCGCTTCATCCCGGGACGACGCCCCGCTCCCGATCGTTCGCATTCATAGCTCTCAGCCAGGTCGAACAGGGTCGGTCCACCCTCGACACTCTCCGGCTCCTCGAGCAGGCCCTTTTCAACGAAGGGGACGGCCGCCCCTTCTACAACGAGGCCGGGGTCACGGCGGCCTTCGCCCTCGGCCGGCTCGGCACCGCCGAGGCATCTTCGATTCTCCGTCGCTTTCTCGAGGCACCGCCGCCGACCGGGCCGAGAGGGATCGAACTCCATCCCGGGGACTGGCTGCCGATGCGCCGCTGCCACGCCGCCGCCGCCCTCGGCCGGGCGGCGGGGGCATCGGGGGACGAGGGAGAGGCCGAGGATGCGTTGCGGGTCCTGGAGAAGATGAGCCGCGAGGGCGGAAGGCTCCCCGTGCAGGGCGCGGTCCTGGGCCTCGGCTTCCTCGGGGCCGGCGCGAAGCCGGAGGTCTCCGCAACGTGCGTGCTCCGGCTGGAGTCCCTACTCGAATCGAGTACGGCGGATGCCCAGGCCCGGGGTTTCGCCATCCTCGCCCTGGCCAGGATCGCGGGCCGGGGTCCCGCGGGACCCCGGGACGCCGCCCTCACCGTGCTGGCTGCGGCACTCGAGGACTCACGCCCCTCCCGTTCATGGGCGGCCCTCGGCGCGGGCCTCGCCGGCGCGGGCCGCTCGGGGACGGTGCGTGCGACGCTCGCCCGGGGAGTCCGGAAGGCGTGGGAGTCGCGGGTGCCGGAGGGAGTCGATGTGGTCGAGGATCGTGGAGCCTGCCTCGTGGCCATGGGCCTCCTGCGGGACCCGTCGGCGACTCCGCTTCTCGTCGAACTCCTGGCGGACGAGGGCGCGAACCGCTCCCTCCGCGGTTACGCCGCGACGGCCCTCGGCCTCCTCGGGGACCGGGCGGCGATCCCCGCGCTGCACGCGGTCCTGGTGGACCGGAACCTCAGGCGCATGCGGAGGGAGATCGTCGTCGCCCTCGGACTCCTCGGGGATACGGAGTCCCTGCCCTCCATGCTCGAGGTGATGGGAGACCCTAGGAACAGCGCTTTCGTTCTCGGTGGAGGTGCCCAGGCCCTCGGGTTCCTCCGGGACGGGGCGGCCGTCGAACCGCTGATCGGGATCGCGAAGGACCCGAAGTACCCCGATCTCACGCGGGCCTTCGCCGTACAGGCCCTGTCGAGGATGGCGGCCCGCGGGCGGCCGGATCCCTTCGCGGAGCTCACCGAGGACGTCCCCTACCGCGCCTGCTGCGATTCCCTCGAGACGCTCTGGTCGATCCTCTGACCGTCACCGCCGCGCCCCCGCCGTTACCTCCCCTACCCGGCGTCTCTCCGCGTGCGACTCTCCGGGGTCCGGCACCGCGATTGCGATGAACCCGCCGGACCCGGAAGGTCCGGAGCGCGCAAGAGAAGGAGACGCCCCATGCGCGTTCTCGCCCTGTCGCTCGTCTTCGTCGCGCTGCTCGCCCCCGCGTCCACCCCGGTCTTCGCCCACGGCGGGCAGTACCGCGTCCCCGCCGGCGAGGTCCCCCCCGACAGCCGCAACCCCGAGGACCCGCCGCCCCCCGAGGGGAACGACGGGACGCCGACGCCTCCCCCCGGCGGCGACGACGGGACGCCCACTCCTCCCCCCGGCGGCGGCGAGGGGACGCCGACCCCGCCTCCCGAGGGCACGCCCGACAGGCCCGGCTCCGGCGGTCCCGTGCCCCCGCCCGCCGGCCCCGGCGGACCCGGCGGGACCCCGACGGGCAGGACCCCGGCCCGCAAGGGACCCTCCTTCGACTCGTGGCAGTACTGGTGGAACCACAACAAGGACGCCCTCCTCGGCGGCAGGGCCGCCCTCCGCGGCGAATCCCGCGGCGGCGGCTTCGGCGAGATGGACGGCGTCGACATCGCGGGCGAGCGCCAGGACATGACGGCGAAGGCCGTCGAGTCCCGCGTCGTCCCCGTCCTGGCCCGCTACGCCGCCGACGACGGGGCGGACTTCGACATCCGATCCTCGGCGGTCATCGGCCTCGCCCGCATCGGTCGCCGCGAGCGCCTGCCGCTGTTCCTGCACCTCGCCCGCGGCGGGGACGCCGGGAAGGTCCACCCCGTGGTCGAGGAGTCCGCGGCCCTGGCCATCGGGATCCTCGGCGACCGCTCCCCGGAGGTCCGCCGCTTCCTCGCCTCCCTCGCCTCCGACCGCTCGGCCCGCGTCCGCACCCGCTGCTTCGCCGCCTTCTCCCTCGGCCTCCTCGGCGAGCCGGAGGGGTCCGCCGCCCACGATCCGGCCGTCCTCGCCTCCCTGCGGGCCCTCGTGACCGATCCCACCGAGGCGAGCCGCGAGATCGCCGCCTCCGCCCTCGTGGCGATGGGCCACCTCGGCGACCCGGCCGCCCTGCCCGACCTGCTGGCGTGGCTGAAGGAGGAGAGGGCCGGCGCCCACCGCCTCGACGACCTCCAGCTCTCCTGCGTCGCGGCCGCCGTCGGCCGCATCGGCCGGCCCGGCGCCTCGGGACCCCGCGTCCCCGAGATGATCGAGGGGCTCGCCGCCCAGCTCCGCCGCAGGAACCGCCTCACCCGCTACTCCGCCGTCATCGCCCTCGGCCAGATCGGCACCCGCGCCGACGACGACGGCCGCCGGGCCTGCGTCGCCGTCCTCTCCGACGTCGCCGCCGCCGACGGGCGCGGCGGGCTGGACGCCCAGGGGGTCCACTTCGCCCTCATCTCCCTCGGCCGCGTCGCCGGCGCCTCCGGCGAGGCGGTCCGCGGCCCGGCCGTGGCGCGGCTGCTGCGCGCCCTCGATGGGAAGCAGCCGGCGGCCCGCTCCTTCGCGGCCCTCGGCCTGGCCCTCTCCGCGATCGGCCAGCCCGAGACGGTCCGCGTCGGCGCCGCCGAGCGGGTCGGGCGGGTGTTCGCCCGCTCCACGGGGGACGTCGAGTCCCGCGGGGCGCTCTGCATCGCCGCCGGCCTCCTGCGCCACGCGGAGTCCCGCGACGCCCTCGAGGGGATCGTCCGCGGCAGGGGGGACGGGAGGCTCCGGGCCGCGGCCGTCCTCGGCCTCGGGCTCCTCGGGGATCCCGCCTCCGTCCCCGTCGTCCGCGGGGCCCTGGAGGAGAGGCAGGAGAAGGTCCTGCGCGTGGAGGCGGCCGTCGCCGCGGGCCTGCTCCGCGACGGGCAGGCGGTCCCCCTGCTGGTGGGGATCCTCGAGGACGCCAAGTCCTCCCAGTTCGCGCTCGGCTCCGCCGCCTCGGCCCTCGGCCGGATCGGCGATCAGCGGGCCGTGGCGCCCCTGGTGCGCCTCCTCGACGACGCCGGCTCCCCCACCCTCACCCGGGCGCTGGCCTGCGTGGCCCTCGGGCAGATCGGGGATCGTTCGGAGGTGCCTGTCCTCGCGAGGATGTCGACGGACGTCAACTACCGGGCCTACTTCGACGCGATCGGCGAGCTCCTGACCATCCTCTAGCGCACTCTAATTTCACCCCGGCGCCCGGCACCGCTACAGTGCCGGGCGCCGGCATGTCCCCGGAGGCCGAGGCCGATCCATGAAGCGCGCCCTGCTCATCGACCTCTACGCCCTGCCGGAGTACGACATCTCCCTGGCGCTGGGCTACCTCAAGGCGAGCGCCGACGCCGACCCCGCGGTGAAGGGGGCCTGGACCGTCGAGATGCTCCACCTCCCCGTGGACGCCCCCGCCGAGACGGTGGCGGCGGCGGTGACGGGATCCGGGGCCGACCTCGTGGGCCTCTCCTGCTACTCCTGGAACATCCGGGCCGTCGAGCGGGCGCTGGCCCTCGTCCCCCCCGGGAAGGGCCCCGTGGTGATCCTCGGCGGGATCGAGGTCACCCCCGACCCCGCGGGGTACCTGAAGAAGATCCGCTGCGCCTCCGCCGTGGTCTTCGGCGAGGGGGAGGTGACGTTCCGCGAACTCCTCCTCCGCCTGAAGGACGGGCCCGCCTCCCTCGACGGCGTGCAGGGGGTGGCCTGGCGCGACGGGGCGGCGCTCAAGCGCAACGCGGGCCGCCCCCCCATCGCCGATCTCTCCACGGTCCCCTCCCCCTACCTCGACGGGTCCTACGGGGACCTCCTCCGGGGCCAGGACCGCGTGATGGTCGAGACGACACGCGGCTGCCCCTACACCTGCACGTTCTGCTTCGAGCCCCGGGGCTTCGCCAAGGTCCGCTCCTTCCCCATGGAGAGGGCCAAGGAGGAGATCCGGGCCATCGTCGCCGCGGGCGTGAAGGAGATCGTCTTCCTCGACACCAACTTCAACATGGACCGCAAGAGGGCGGTGGAGCTCTGGAAGTTCCTCGCCTCCCTCGGCGGCGGGGTGCGCTACGCCTTCGAGCTGCGCGGCGAGCTGCTCGACGCCGAGCAGGCGCGCCACCTCTCGGCCCTGGACTACTTCGCCGAGATCGGCCTGCAGTCCATCCACCAGCGCAGCCTCGACGCCGTCAAGCGGTGGTACGAGCCGAAGCGGTTCGCCGACGGGGTCGCGGGCCTCCTCGACGCGGGGATCTACCGCCCCTGCGCCGCCAGCGTCCACGGGGGCGTGTCCGTGGATCTCATGATGGGGCTTCCGAACGAGACCGTGGCCGACCTGCTGGCCTCCTTCGACTGGGTCTTCTCCCGCTCCCCCTCCACCGTGGTGCTGACCCTGACGAAGATCCTCCCGGGCACGGAGCTCCACGACGACGCGCGGAAGTTCCAGTACGAGTTCGATCCCGGGGAGCAGTACGAGGTCACCGGGTCGAGGACCGTCGACCGGGCCGACATCGCCTCCATGCTCCGGTTCCGCGACGCCGTGGACTTCGCCTACAACCGCCTCCACGCCGTCCGGACCGTCGCCTGGCTCGCCGCGGGCCTGAAGGTCCCCCCCTCGGCGGTGTTCCAGGACGTCGGGAGCCGGATGGCGGCCTCGGGCCGCAGGCCCGCCGACCTGGGGGTGAAGGACCTGGCCGGGTTCCTCGCGGACTTCGCGCGCGCCCGGGGGGAGCCCGCCCTGGCCGAGGGGGTCGGGGACCGGCTGAGCGCCGAGAACATGCTGAACGTGCTCCAGAGGAACCGCGAGACCCGGCGGACCTGGTGGCGGAACCTCGTGTTCCGGGGGGGCTACCGCCTCCTTTCGCGCTTCGGGGACCTCCCGCCCCTGCCCGACCCGATGCCCGTGCAGGCCCCGGAACTCGTTACCCAGCAGTAACGCCGTCACCCCCGACGCCCCGGTCCGGGGGCACCGGGAGGCCGAGGACCCCGATCCGCCGGCGCAACCTCTTGTCCCGCGGCGTGTTGGGCGTGTATCGAGGGCGCGACGGCCCCTTCCATTGGCACCGTCTTTGCGCTAGGCTGTTCGTCGTTGAAATCCCGACTTCAGGCTCTACCCAGGGAGGCAACCATGCGCAAGTGGCTCAGTCTCACCCTCAGCGGGGTGGCGGTCATGCTCGCCCTGCCCGCCGCGGCCCGGACCGCCTACGCCCACGGCGGCCAGTACCGCGGCCCGGCCGGCGAAGTGCCGCCGGACAGCCGCCAGCCGGAAGACCCGCCTCCGCCGGACACCGGCGGCGGCACCCCCACCCCGCCCGACACGGGCGGCGGCGGCACCCCCACCCCTCCCGACTCGGGCGGCGGGACCCCGACGCCTCCCCCCGACACCGGCACCCCGGACAACCCCGGCGGCACCGGCGGCGGCGTTCCCCCCACGGGAGCGGGCCCCGGAGGCGGCACCGGCACGGGCGGCAAGAAGCTCCCGGCCAAGAAGGGCCCCTCCTACGAGTCCTGGCTCTTCTGGTGGAACTACAACAAGGACGAGATCATCAACATCAAGAAGGCCGTCCGCGCCGGCCTTCGCGCCTCCGGCGGCAGCTTCAGCGACATGGCCGAGGCGGGCGGCGAGACGGTGGGCGTCGAGCAGAACATCACCGCCAAGGCCGTCGAGGCGCGCGTCGTCCCCATCCTCAAGGACATCGCCGCCAACTCGAAGCTGAACTTCGACATCCAGGCCTCCGGCGTCGTGGGCCTGGCGAAGATCGGCCGCAGGGAGTCCCTCTCCCTCATCATGCAGATGGCGGAGAACAGGGGCGTCGACCAGTACCACAAGGTCGTCGAGGAGACGGCCGCGCTGTCCCTCGGCATCATGCAGGACCGCTCCCCGGCCGTGCGCAAGTTCCTCGGTGAGCGCGCCTCCGACGTGACCGCGAAGAACACCCGCACCCGCTGCTTCGCGGCCTTCGCCCTCGGCCTGCTCGGCACGCCCGACGCGGCCGCCGGCGCGAACAAGGAGTCCTACGACGTCCTCAAGGCCCTGGTGATGAACCCCTCCGAGGCCAGCGCCGAGATCGCCTCCTCCGCCCTCGTGGCCATCGGCCACCTCGGCGACGCCGCCGCCATCCCCGACCTGCTCTCCTGGCTGAACGAGGAGAAGGCCGGCGCCAACAAGCTCACCGACCGCCAGCTCTCCTACGTCGCCGCCGCGCTGGGCAAGATCGGCCGCCCGGGTCTCGCCGGGCCCGACTCCCGCGAGGTGCTCGACGGCCTGCGCGAGCAGCTGAAGCGGAAGAACCGCATGACGCGCTACTCGGTGGTCATCGCGTTCGGGCAGATCGCGCCCAACGCGGACGAGAAGCTCCAGAAGGAGTGCGTCGGCTACCTGTCCGAGCTCATCGCGGGCGAGGGCAAGTCCGGCACCGACACGCAGACCGTGAACTTCGCCCTGGCCTCGCTGGGCCGCATCGCCGGCGTCGCCCCGGGCGCAGACGGCAGGGGCGGCTGCCCCGAGGCCGTCCGCACCAAGGCCATCGAGCGCCTCATGAAGACCTTCGACGGCAAGCAGGCCAACCGCTCCTTCGCGGCCCTCGGCCTGGGCATCGCCGCGATGAACCTCAACGAGTCGGTCAAGGCCCCCATCGCGGAGGTCGTCCGCAACGCACTGGCCAAGGCCTCGGGCGACTTCGAGGCCCGCGGCGCGCTGTGCATCTCGCTCGGGCTGCTCAAGGACATCCAGTCCGCCCCGATGCTGCAGGAGCTCGTGAAGGACAAGGGCCTGGACAAGAAGCTCCGGGGCACCGCCGCCCTGGGCCTCGGCCTCATCGGCGACAAGTCCGCCATCGAGGTCGTCCGTGCCACCCTCAAGGAGAAGGAGGACAAGGAGCTGCGCGTGGACGCCGCCATCGCGGCGGGCCTCCTGAAGGACAACCAGGCCGTCGAGGCGCTGGTCGAGATCCTCAGGGACCCGAAGTCCTCCCAGTTCATCCTCGGCTCCGTCGCCACCGCCCTCGGGCAGATCGGCGACCAGAGGGCCATCCAGCCGCTGGCCGACATCCTCTCCGACGAGAAGTACCCCGACCTGACCCGCGCGCTGGCCGCCACGGCGCTCGGACAGATCGGCGACAAGACGGACGTCTCGGTCCTCTCCCGCCTCTCGAAGGACGTCAACTACCGCGCGTACTACGACGCCATCGGCGAGGTGCTGACCATCATCTAGGCTCCGTTTCCGAAGACGAGTCAACGGCCCCTCCCCCCTTCGCCGGGGGGAGGGGCTTCTTTTTTGGGTTCGTTCCGCCGCTCCGCGGCGGGGGTCGGGAGGGGAGGGAGGCGAGAAGGCGGGCGGCCGGGGTGCCCCCCCAATGTCCGGGGGGGGGGTGGGTTTTTTTTTTTGGGTCGGTGCCCCGGCGCGGGGGGGGGGGTGGGGCTCCGCGCCGCCCCCCGGGCGGGCCGCCGTGTCCCCCGACCGATGGACGGCGACGGCCACGGCCATCCGGTCGGCGGGGGCCGAGGGGGATCTCCGCTCCCCGGTGGACGATCCATCCGATCGTCGTGGTCGTGAACCCTGCGTGAGCCCGCCAAGGGACGGCGACGACGATCGGGGTGGCCGTCCACCACCGCGGAGCGGCGGAAGGAAGCCCGGAGGCCCTACGCCCGCCGCCTCGTGAACCACCCCGCGGCCGCCAGGGCGACGGCGAACCCGAGGAAGGTCCCCCACAGCACGCGGTCGAGGCGCCGCGCCGCCGCGCCGAGGACGGCGGCGTCCTTCTCCTGGCGCGCCGCCCCCTCCTCGATCCCCGCGGCGTTGCGGCGGAGCCACTCCGCGACGTCGGGCCGCCCACCGGGCCGATCGGCCGCGCGGAGCATCTCCTTCGCGGCCTCGCGGGCGGCCGCGGCGTCCCGCAGGTCGTTCAGCGCGATCCACGCGCGGGCGTTCAGCGGCCCCGCCTCGCCGGGGTGCTCCCGCAGGTGGCCCGCGTGGACCTCCATCGCCGGGACGGGGCGGCCGGACTCGAGGAGGAGATCGGAGAGGATGCCGTAGGTGGTGCAGTCCGAGGGGCGGTCCCGCAGGAGATCGGCGAGGGCCCGCTCGGCGCGGTCCCGGTAGCCCCGGACGAGGAGGATCTCGACGTAGCGGTGGTGGTCCCGGACCTGCTCGGGGAAGAGGGCGACGATCCGCCCCGCGAGGAAGTCGGCCGAGCGGTGGTTGCCCGCGGCGAGGAGCTCCTCGCGCAGCGCCCGGGCCGCGGCGAGCGAGGCGGCGGTCCGCTCCCCCCCCTCGAGACGATCCACCATCGCCTGGGCGCGGTCGGCCTGCTCGCGGTGGGCGGCCGGCGCGGCCGGCGGGGCCTCCTGCGCGGCGGGCGCGACGAGGAGCGCGGCGAGGAGCGCCCGGTCCATCACCGTCCACCCGCCCGCAGCCGGTCGTAGTCCGCCACCGCCCGGTCGGTCATCCGCTCCACAGGGGCCCGGTCGTCGGTGAACACGACGCCGGCGGGATCGGGGACGAAGGGCCGGGCGCCGAGGCAGCAGCGGGAGGCGAGATCGAGGACCGCGGAGGCCTCCGGCCGGGAGGCGAAGCCCGCCCAGGAGGCCGGGGCGGCGGCCGGGTCGGCGGCGGCGCGCCCGGCCTCGGCCGCGAAGGCCAGCAGCGGCAGGTCGGCCTCCCGGGGCGAGGCGAGCACGACGTAGTTCGGGTAGCCGGGGACGGGGAGCAGCCACGCCTTCCCGAAGACCTCCGCGGTCGTGTTCAGGAGGGCCAGGAGGAGCGCGTCGTCGGGCCGGTAGGCGAAGGCGTTGAACGCGAGGATCCCCCCCGGCTTCAGGCGGGCCTTCGCCGCGCGGAAGAACTCCACCGTCGCCACGTGGAAGGGGATGTAGTACTCCTGGCTGTAGCAGTCCACGAGGACGAGGTCGTAGAGGCGCTCCGCCGGGACGGAGGCGAGGAAGGGGCGCGCGTCGGCGGCGTGGGTGCTGAGCCACGGGGCCCGGGCCGGAAGGTCGAAGTGCTCCCGTCCCAGCCGCAGGACCGCGGGATCGATCTCGACCCCGTCCACGACCAGGGGCCGCGCCTCCCCGGCGAAGTGGCGCATCGCCCGCGCCTGGGTCCCCGCGGCGAAGCCGAGGACGAGGACGTCCAGGGGCTTCGAGGCGTCCGGGGCCGCCAGGAGCGGGAGGGCGGGGTAGACGTCGTAGTACCGCCCCCCGGTGAGGAAGGAGCCGGGCCGGAGCACGGAGTGGTAGGTCGAGACCCCCTCGTTCATCGTGAGGAGGAGCGCCCTCGCCTCCTTCCCGTCGGCCCCCCGGTCGGCGACCTCGCGGACCTGGAGGAACTGGTAGGCGGAGTCCACCTCGGCGACCACCCGGCCGGTCCCCTCCTCCGCGGGGCGGAACTCCCCCCACGGCCGGAGGGAGGGCAGGAACACCGCCGCCAGGGCGGCGCCCACGGCCGCGCCGCGGGCCCTCTTCCGGCCGCCGCCCGCAAGGGCCAGCGCCGCCCCGCAGAGCGCCAGCGCCCCCCCCGCGGCGGCCACGGTGGCCCTGGTGCCGAGGCCCGGCAGGAGGTGGTAGGTCGTCAGGAAGGTCCCGGCGATGCTGCCGAGGGTCGAGACCGCCAGCACCCGGCCGGCCGCCTGGCCGGGGCCCGTGCCGGGGCCGGGGCCGGGCAGGGTGGTGGCGGGGCCCGACGGCCCGTCGGCCAGGAGGTGGACGGCCAGGGGGCCGATGGCCCCGAGGAGCACCATCGGGGGCCCGAAGAGGATCAGAGTGGCCGCCAGCGATCCCTTGACGAGGACGGCGGAGAGCCCCTCGAGGTCGGCCCCCGAGGGCAGGAAGGAGCGGGCGAGCGGCGGGCCCGCGAGGGCCGCCCCGGCGGAGAGCAGGCCCGCGCACGCCAGCACCACCCCCGTCGCGGTCATCCCCGCCCCGCGGGCCGCCAGCCGGCCTCCGAGGGCGTAGCCGCAGGCCAGGGCGCCGAGGACCACGGCGAGGACGTTGGTCCACACGGGCAGGGACATCCCGAACCACGGGGCGAACAGTCGGCCCGCGGCCAGCTCGAGCACGAGGACCGCCGCGCCGGAGAGGAGGACGACCACGTAGAGCAGGGCCTGCCGAGCGCGATCCATAGGTAGGGTGGCCTTTCCGGGGGCGGGGGGACGACCGCGGCACCGGCCGCGGTGTCACGGCAATCGGCGTGCCCGGGGGAAGGGGCTAGCCGCCGTCCTTCTTCTCCGGCTCCTTCTTGTCCCCGTCCTTCTTCTCCGGCTCCTTCTTCTCCTCGCCGGCGCCGTCGCCGGAGCCCGGGGGAGGCGGAGGCGGAGGAGGCGGAGGGGGCGGCGCGCCGTCCCCGCCGTCGGGGGGCGCCCCGTCCTTCTTCGGCGACTGGAGGTCGGCGGGAACCGTGAAGCGGACCTCGGCCGGGGCGAAGAGGGTCCGCTCGCCGGTCTGCCCGATCCAGTAGAGGGCGGTGCGGACCTGCCGCTCCGGCCTGCCCTTCCAGACCTCGCGGCCGTTCACCCGGACGGACAGATCGCGGTCGAGGCTGAGCACCTCGTCGTTCAGGAGGAGGATCCCCTCGGCGAGGTTGTCGCTCTGGATGTCGATGACCGAGCCCGCCGGATCCCGTGCGAGGCGCACGTCCACCATCCGCTCCTTGCGGGCGTCCGCGGCGCGGAAGACCCACAGCCAGTACGCCCAGGGCTCCCCGCCCTGGGAGCGGGTCCTCCAGGAGAAGGTCCCCCCGCCGGCCGAGGTGATGCGCCGCGGCGTCAGGGCGGCCATCCACCGGTGCACCGCCTCGGCGTCCCCCTTGCCGGCCGGGGCCACGACGGCCGCGGGCACGGCGGCGCGCACCTCCTCGACGACCTTCTTCTGCCCGTCCGTGGCGGGCTCGGGGGCCAGGAGGAGGACGGAGCCGAGGGCGAGATTCCCCACCAGGGGCGTGGAGACCGTGGGGGCGCGCAGGACGCAGCCGGCGAACTGCACCGCCCACTCCGAGCCCAGGGCGAGGGAGAGGTTGGCGGCCGACCCCGTGGAGTCCAGCACCACCCGGTCCCGGTCCACGCGGAGGTTCTCCGCCGCCCAGCGCAGGCCGATGGCCGCGAGCCACGGCTCCTTGAGGACGTCGATCCCCGCCTCCTTCGGATCCGCGGAGATCGCCACCACCACCCAGTCCTTGAGGAGGTCCCCGTACATCGCCGGCAGCGCGCGCTTGGGATCCTCCCCCTTGTCCAGGATGAGGAGGACCATCGGGGAGAGGGCCTTGGGGCCGTAGGACTTGGGGATGCTGACCCAGAGCGTCGCCTCGCGCCCCTCGATGTAGGTGAACTTCTCCGGGCTGATCCCCACGCGGCGCGCGCCCGAGGGGAGCGTCGCGCCGAGGGCGCCGCGCCAGTACTTCACGGCGCGCAGCGGATCGTCCTTCACCTCCTCCGCCCAGTCGGCGATGGCGGCGTCGAGGAGGGCCCGGGACGCGAGGCGGCCGGCGGCGCTCGGGGAGAACACGCCCCGGAGGGACTCCTCGATGCGCCCGGCGATCGCCTTGCTCGGGTCCTTGATCCCCTTGTCCTGGGGCGCCGCGGGAGGCGCGGGAGCCGGGGCGGCGCCGCCGTCGGGCTTGGCGGGAGGGTCCTGGGCGGAGGCGGCCGAGGCGAGGATCGCGGCCAGAGCCACGGCGTAGGCGAGGCTCTTCATGGAGTGCGCCTCCTCCGGAGGGGGGACGGCCCCCCCCTCGGGGGCCGCTGACCCGGGCCCATCCTACTGCGGGGGAGTGGGCGGGGTCAACGGCCCGAGGGGGGGGAAGTCGCGGCGCCGGCGGAGCGCTGGCGGAACGCCTGGTCGAGGTAGCGGCGGAACTTCAGGCGGTCGACCTCGTCGCGGAACTCCGAGGCCCGCCGGTGGGCCTCGCGCAGGCGCAGGATCGCGTCCTCGAGGCGGCCCGCCGCCCGGTCGAGGAGGGCGAGGTTCTCCAGGGGGGGCGTGATGCGCGGGTCCCCCGCCGCGGACTCCTCGAAGGCCCGCCGCGCCTCCTCGGGACGCCCCCACCCGAGGTAGAGCAGGCCCAGCTCGTTCCGGGGAGTCCCGTCGAAGGGGGCCAGGTCGATGGCGGCCAGGTAGGCCTTCTCCGCCTCCTCGTACCTCCCGAGCCGGCGCAGGGAGAGGCCGAGGAACATCCGGAAGGCCGAGGAGGACGGCTCCCTCCCCGCGAGGCCGCGGAAGACGCGCTCCGCGTCGGCGTAGCGCCGGGCCTGGCCGTAGGCCCCGCCGACGGAGGCGAGGCCCTCCAGGGCGGAGGTGAAGGCGGGGCTCCCCGGGGCGAGGCCCGCATCGAGGGCGGCGTCGAAGGACCTCTCCGCCTCGTCGTAGTCCCCCCGAGGGACGAGGAGGCGGCCGATCTGGAGGAGGGGGTCGGGGTTGCGCGGCTCCAGGGCGGCCTTGCGCCGGAAGGTCCCGAGGGCGGCGTCGCGCCGCCCCGCGGAGAACTGGGCGTAGGCGAGGTAGTGGAGCGCCCGGGGGTGGGCCGGGTGCTCCGCCAGCACGCGGGCGAAGGCGTCCTCGAGGGCGTCCCATCGGCGGGCGGGGGCGTCGACGGCCCAGAGCGCGGCGAAGAGGTCCTCGGCCGCGGCGGCGGCGACGCGGGCGCGCGCCGCGGCGTCGCGCGCCGCGGCCGCCTCTCCGGC
>CAZWGT010000013.1:5709-23577 GCA_964633345.1 uncultured Planctomycetota bacterium | reverse complement strand
CGGGACAATGACTTTCGGCCGGGTCACCGATGCCCCCGAGGAACGGACCGAGGACCGCGGAGAACACGAGGGAGACCGCCCCCGCCCACGCCATGGGCCGGTCGTGGCCGGTCTCCGCCTTGAGGATCGCCGGCAGGTACTGCGTGACCACGAGGGCGGAGAAGATCGTGTTGGCGAAGTCGTACAGGGCCCACGACGCGGTGGGGACGAAGCGGTCCCGGTAGGGATCGCGGGGGGCCGGCGCGGCGGCGGGGTCCACGGGGATAGGGTACGGCGGAAGGGCCCCGCGCCGCAGTGCCTACAGGAGCGGCCGGGCCTTCCGCAGGGCGGCGACGAAGAACGCGGCGGCCCGGCCCTCGTCGGCGGCGAGCAGCGCGGCGTCGCCGCGGCTGAGGATCGTCTTCGCCGTCCCCAGCAGCCTCTGCCCCGCCGGGTCGGGCGAGGGGAACACGACGGCGTCCACGAGGCCGTGGACCCGCCGGCCGAGGGCCACCGCGAGATTCCGCGCCTCCGGGGCGCTCCCGGCCCGCAGCAGGGCCGCGACGGCGCGGCGCCCCGCAAGGGCCGCGGCCTCCTCGTCCTCCAGGGACAGCCCCGCGAGGACGCCGTCGAGGGCCTCCCCGGCGCGGCCGAACTCCCGGTTCTCGGACTTCGAGACGCCGGGCCGGCCCATCGCCTCGACGACCGCCGCCCCGAGATCGGCGGCGACGAGGGGGAGGTCCCAGCCGAAGCCGACGAGCCGCGACACCCCCGCGGGCTCCCCGTCCACCGTCGCCGTGACGCGGGCGCTGGAGGGGGCCTCCGGCGCGGCGAGCAGGGCCACGTAGGTCCCGTCCCCGAGGTCCGCCACCGGGCCGAGGGTCCCCGCGGGGGGGCCGTCGAAGAGGAGGGCGACGGGGAGGCCGGGGCCGAGGGGGTTCCCCGACCCGTCCCTCGGCGTGAACGAGAGCGTGACGACGGCCCCGCCCCCCGCCTCCACGCGGCGGGGTTCCGCCTCGAGGGTGGAGCGGCCCGCGTCCCCGGGGCCGGCGACGACGAGGCGGGCGGCGTCGGGGACGAGGGCGCTCCCGCGGGGCGCGGCGATTTCGAGCGAGAAGCGGACCTCCCCAGGCGCCCCGGGCGGAGGCAGGGTCCCCGCGTAGGTCCCGTCCCCGAGGTCGGCCAGAGCGATCGGGGCGCCCCCGTCGGAGCGCAGCGCCGTCACCGAGGCCCCCGGCCCGACGGGGTCCCCGCGCCAGTCCCGCGGCACCGCCGTCAGGACCGGCGCCGGGCCGCCGGCGGCCCGCGTGGCGGAGGGCGCGAGGGAGGCCGTGGTCCGCCGCGGGTCCGGCACCCCGGCGGAGGGGACCGCCTCGACGAGGTAGAAGCAGCCGGGGCTCCCGGAATTGGACTGGGGCTGGGCGCGGACGCGGACGAAGAAGTCCCCGGGGCCGGGCGGGGCGAAGTCGGTGATGGAGGCGTCCCGGTCGATGCCCTGGGGGCCGTGGAAGGCCTCCGCGTCCACCGAGGGCCGGTCGTCGATCCGGTAGAGGAGCACCGTCGTCCCGTCGGCCGCCAGGACGGCCACCTCGGGATCGGCGTCGGCGCCGAGGCCCCAGGAACGCACGCGCACGTCGAAGTGGTCGGTCCCCTCGGGGCGGATCCGGAACCAGTCCTCGTCGTTGGGGGTCTCGAAGACGCCCGCCGCCCCGCCGCCGAGGGGGAGGTCCCGCGCCTCCCCCGGCGTCCCGTCGGGCTCCGCGGAGACGCGCCGGCCGTACCTCCCGACCGTGAAGTCCATGCCCACCTCGGGGAATCCGCCGCGCACGAAGACCGTCCGCGGTGCGGCGCCGCCGCCGGGGAGATCCTCCACGAGGAACCCGGGCAGGACCTTCGTCGGCGCCGGGGACCACCAGTTCGAGAAGGGCAGCAGCGTCGAGAACGGGGCGGCGGCGACGCGGTAGGGCCCCGGCGGGAGCCCGCGGATGCGGTAGGTGCCGCGCTCCCCCGTGAGGGAGCAGCCGAGGGCCTCCCCGGTCCGCGCGTCGAGGGCGAAGACCGGCAGCCCCCGCGTCGCGGGCCGCCTGCCGATCCGCACCGTGCCGAGGATGGAGCCCACGGACGCGTCGGTCACCGCCGGGTAGGCCTCGAGGACGGCGCCGGCGTCGTCGGGGGCGAGGCTCCGGGCCGAGACGGCCCCCACCGACTGGAGCCAGCTCATCGTCGAGGTCGCCACGGGGGAGTGGTCGAGGCCGAGGACGTGGCCGAGCTCGTGGGTCGCCACGGCCTGCACGTCGGCGTAGCCCGGGAGGCCCGGCGTCGTCGTGGCCCACTTCACGAACTCCACGGTGTCGTTGAAGATCACGTCGGCGTCGGAGATCACGCCGTTCGTCGCCATCGAGTAGGTGGCGGAGAGCGTGAAGGGGGAGAGGGCGAAGCGCTTCCAGCCCATGTAGTTGACCCGGTCCGTCGCGTCCCGGACGTAGGCCGGGCGCGAGGGGTCCTCGAGGAGGCGCACCCCGCTGCCGGGCGAGGTCTCCCAGGACGCCGCGGCGTCCATGATCGCCACCCGCTCGGTCACGTCCCCGGGCAGCTCCTCCTGGCTGGTGAGGGGGTCGAGGTACCAGGTGATCCTTCCGCCCTTGACGTTGGGCTGCTCGACCTCGAGGCTCCAGCGCATGGGGTGGCCGGCCCCGTCGCGGAGGGGGACTCCGGCCCCGGCGGGGAGGACCGCCGCCGCCGCGAGGGCGAGGACGCACGCGGCGAGCCGCCGGGGGAGGGGAGAGGGCACGCGGACGCCATCCTAACCGCCCCTGCGTCTACCGCACCCGGAGGGCGTTCCTCAGGGCGGCGGCGTGCTTCGCCGCGGCCTTCGAGGGGAGCCCGGCGGCGAGGAGTTCGTCCCCCCGCGCGAACGCCTCCGCGGCCTTCGCCAGGAGGGACGCCTCCCGCGCGGTGTCGGAGAGGGGCTCCGCCAGGTCCATCGCTGCGCCCGCCGCCTGCCGGACCGCCTCGGCGAGCTCCCTCGAGAGGGCGGCGGCGTCGATTCCGCCCCTCCCCGCCGCGTCGAGGTGGAGGAGGGCCCTGCGGATCGCGGCGACCGCGGCAGGGGCGTCCGCCGACGGCGCGGCGGCCAGGAGGGCCCGGGCCTTCTCCAGGCGCGGCGCCGCCCTCGCGGGCGGGGCGGGATCGGCCCCCAGGGCGGCGGCGAGGTCGCCGGCGGCGTCCTCGAGGACGGGGCCGAGGGGGAAGCCGACGGCGGCGGACCAGGCGCCCCCGAGGACCTCCCCGTCCACCTCCGCCTCCACGGCGAGGTCCTCCTCCGCGGCGCCCGCGGTGAGGACCGCGGCGTAGGAGCCGTCGCCGCCGTCGATCGCGGGGGCGAGGTCGGCGGCGGGACTCCCGGCGAGGGAGAGGACCACGGTCCGCCCCGCGCCGAGGGGGATCCCGTTGGCGTCCCGGGGGACGAGGGTCAGGACCGAGGTCGCGGCCCCGTCGGGCCGGATGCGGCGCGGTTCGGCGGCGAAGGCGGAGGCGGCGAAGTCGGCGGGGCCCCTCCAGGAGACGACCACCGTGGAGACCTCGGCGCCGTCCACCTTCGCCCGCACGACGTCGCTCCCGGGGGAGGACGGGGCGGCGAGGGAGACGGAGTAGGTCCCGTCCCCGTGGTCCACGGCCGGCCCCGCCTGCCCGTCCGCGTCCCCGTCGGCGGCGAGTTCGAAGGAGACGGCCCTCCCCGGGCCGATCTCCGTGGCCTGCAGGGTGAGGGGGCGGAACGTGACGAGGGACTGCGAGACTCCGTCGGCGGGGACGACGGCGGGGCTCGCGGTCATCTCGCTGGTGTGGGGGCTCGCGGACCCGGCGCCCCCCTCCAGCAGGACGAGCACGTAGGAGAAGTCCTCGATGCGGTCGGCGTCCACGGCCTCCGCGGCCTCGACCTCGGCGAAGTAGGTCCCCGTCGCCGGCAGGACGTAGCCGAGGATCCGGCAGTCGGTGTCGGCGCCGGAGACCGCCAGGTCGTCGGAGGCGATGTCGTCGTTGACCGCGAGCACGACGCCGTTGGGCCCGCGCAGGTAGAGGCGCGGGTCGAGATCGGACCCGATCTGGCGCGCGTGGACGAAGAGGGAGACGGTGCGGCCCGCCGTCCCCGCGAAGGACCAGACGTCGTTGTCGTTGCTGCCCTCGATGCGGGCGGCCACGGACCGCCCGAGGGCCGTGGGGCGCGCGGTGCCCGTGGTCTCGTTGGGCTCCCCGGGGGCGGAGGCCGCCGCGACGGCGAGGTCCATCCCCTCGAGGACCTGCCCGGCGGCCAGCACGTGGGCCCCGGTGGAGCCGTCCGCGGCGCCGCCCTGGCCGCGGACGGCGGGGAGGATCCCCGTGGCCGCCGAATCCCACCAGGGGCTGTAGACCCCTCCGTCGATCTTCGCCCTCCCCATGGGCGAGGCGACCAGGCGGAAGACCCCGGGCGGCAGGCCGAGGATCTCGTACTCCCCCGAGGGCCCGGTCATGGAGGCGGCCGCGGGGAAGCCCGTGGAGACGTCGATGGCGGTGACCTGGATTCCGCGCTCGTCGGAGGTGCCCGCCACGTCCACGCGGCCGCGGATCCGGCCGCACGCCGCGTCGAGATCCGCGGCCGGGTAGGAGGATGCGGCGCCGGCGTGGTCGTCGTTCTCCAGGGATCGGAGGCTCAGCTGGCCGAAGGCCGAGGAGTAGTACATCGTGGACCGGAAGAGGGGGACGTGGTCGAGGCCGATCCCGTGCCCCCACTCGTGGGCGGTCACGCCCTCGACGTCGGCCTTCGAGGGGTGGCCCGGGGTCTGCACGGCCCACGTCATCTCGGGGTTGTAGACGACGTCCACGTCGATGATGCGGCTCCCCTGGATGGCGGTGAACGCGGCGGCGAAGGCGAAGGGGGGGAGGATCCCCGAGGAGAACCCGAAGCGGTTGACCCGGTCCGAGGCGTCCTTCCTCGACGCGGGGCGGGCCGGGTCCTCCCGGAACGCGATGGAGGAGATCGCGCCGTCCTCCCACGAGGCGACGGCGGCGCGCACGGCGGCGCCGAACTGGGGGCCCGTCACGTCCTGGGCGCTGGCCTCGTCCACGTGGAAGGTCACCTTCCCCGCGACGACGTTGGGGGCGGAGCGCCCCAGGTCCCACCGGACGCTCCCGCCGTCCACGGTCCTGCGGACGAGGTAGGCCGGCAGCGGGCTCCCGAGGAGGAGCACGACGATCGCGGCGGCGGCGGCGCGGCAGGGGCCGGTGCCCATGGGCCCATACCTACCACGCCCCGCCCGGGGTTCTCCACACCACCCGCCGGCCCCGTCCCCCTCCCCGCGTATGTTCGTATCATGTTCGCATCCGCCCCCCGACGGGTCGTCGTGCACGCCGACGTGGACGCCTTCCTCGCCTCCGCCGAGGAGGTGGCCGATCCCGCGCTGCGCGGGAAGCCCGTCGTGGTGGGCGGCCTCCCCCGCGACCGGGGCATCGTGATCTCCTCTTCCTACGCGGCGCGGGCGCTGGGGGTCCGCAACGGGATGCGCCTGCGCGACGCCCACGCCGTCTGCCCGCGGGCGGTGTTCCGCCGCGGCGACGTGCACGCCGCCATGGCGCTGGCGGAGCGGGTGTGGGAGATCTGCCGCCGCGAGACGCCGCTGGTCCAGGTCACCTCGCTGGACGACGCCTTCCTCGATCTCGCCGGGACGGAACCCCTGCGCGGTCCGCCGCTCACCGTGGCGCGGCGCGTCCACGCCGCCGCCCGGGACGAGGTCGGGTTCTCCCTCTCCCTCGGCATCGGCGAGAGCAAGGTGCTCGCCCGCGTGGCGGGGGACCTCTCCAAGCCCGGCGGCATCCGCGAGGTCCCCTGGGGCGCGGGGCCCGAGTTCCTCGCCCCCCTCCCGGCGGCGGCGCTGCCCGGCGTGGGGCACGCGACGGCGCGGCTCCTCGAGTCCTTCCGCGTGGAGACCGTGGGGGACCTCCAGCGCGTGCCGCGGGCGCTCCTCGAGGAGACCTTCGGCCGCCACCACGGGGGCGTCCTCTTCGAGGCGGCCCGGGGGCGGGACGACGACCCCGTCGTGCCCGACGCCCCGGCCCGCTCCGTGTCCCGGGAGACCTCCCTCGCCGCGGACACGGCCGACGGGCGGTTCCTCGAGGGGATCCTCCACTACCTCCTCGACCGCGCGGCGGCGGACTGCCGCGCCCGGGGACTGGCGGCGCGGCGGATCGAGGTGCGCCTCTCCTACGCGGACTTCGCCGGGGCGCACCGCTCCGCGACGCTGCCCGATCCCGCCGACGACGCCCGGGCGATCTGGCCCGTGGCGCGGTCCCTCTTCCGCGCGGTGCGCGAGCGGCGGGTCCTCGTGCGGCGGGTGGGGACCACCCTGTCCGACCTCGCCCCCGCGGGGGGGGCCGCGGGCCGGGGGAGGCAGGCGGGGCTGTTCACCGCGGCCGAGGAGGACCGCTCCCGGCGCCTCGTGGACGCCGCGGACCGCGTGCGGGAGCGCCACGGCTTCCGCTCCCTCCTGGCGGGGCCGGAGATCGCGCTCCTGGGAAAGCTCGAACTCGGCGGGAAGGGGTTCGTCCTGCGGACGCCGTCGCTGTCGCGGTGAGAGGCCGGGCGACCCGGAGGCCGGGCGACCCGGAGGCCGGGCGACCCGGAGGCCGGGCGACCCGGAGGGTCGCCCCTACGAGGCCCTGTAGGGGCCGCCCTTCGGGCGGCCCGGCCGTCGCCGTTACGGGACGGTGTTGCGCGGGATGCCGACCGCCTCGAAGGCGCCCGTGGCGATCTCGAAGGAGACGTCCGCCAGCCCGTCGTACATGGTGAGGGTGAAGGTCCCCGCCATGTCCACGCTGCCCGCGCGCACCGTCATCGAGGTCACCTCGATCAGGGCGGCCGTGGAGACCGCCTGGGAGACGTTCTCCGACTCGTCCTCCTCGAACCACGTCGCCGAGATGTTCACCCCGGCGGAGGTCCCCGTGGTGTAGAGGCCCGGGACGATGTTCGCGTTGGCGCTGGTGAGGGTGAGCTGGATCCGCGAGGTCTCCCCGGGGAGGCGGGAGTCCGTGGACAGGGGCAGGATCCGCCGCCCCGAGACGACCATCCTGCGCAGGCCCCCGGTGGACCCGGAGACGTCGGCGAGGCCGCTCACGCCGGTGCCGAAGTCGGTGTTCGCGGCCCAGGGCTGCCCGCCCACGACGGCCGACATCGTGGACGCGTCGTCGTTCCCGCCGGTGCCGGCCTTCACCGCGAGCGCGGCGGCGCGGAGGACGGCCCGGAACCCCTTCTCCCGGCAGCGGGCGCGCAGGGTCTCGGTGGCGGCCTCGTCGGCGGCGATGAACAGGGCGTCCGCGGCCGCGAGCTTCGCCTCCGCCCGGGCGCGGATCGCGCCCTCCTTCGCGATGGAGATGAGGACCACGGTGGCGTCCCGCTCCGCGTTCGCGTCGGCGGCGAGGCCGCCGTTCATCCCGCCGAGGAGGGCGGGGAACGACCCGTCCCCCGGGAAGCCCTTCTCGAGCGCGCCGGCGATCCTCCGCGCCATGGCGAGGTCGCCCCGGAGGTCCGCCGATTCGACCGCGAGGGCCCGGAAGGCCCGGTTGAGCGCGGCCCTCTGGCGGCGCTCCTCCTTCGTGCCGCCGGTGAAGGGGATCACCGCGTCGCGGGCGTTCATCTCGACGAGGACGTCGTCGAAGCGGGCGGTGAAGGGGGTGGCGGAGGAGGGAATCGCCAGCGCCGCGACGGCGACGGCGGCGAGGGCGAGGCGGGCGAGGGCGAGGCGGCGCATGGACGGTCCTCTTCGTGGACGGGCGGTTCCGCGGCCGCCGATGGGACGACTTCCTGAATGGTATCCTCTCCCGCCGTGAAGGCCCCCCCCGTTCTCGCCCTCCTGGCCGCCCTCCTGGCGGCCGCCTGCGCCTCGCCGGACCGGCAGGAGCTGCGCACCGCCGTGGACCTGGGGCCCGGGGGGCGCGCCGAGGGGACCATGGCGCTGCGCGGCATCGGCCTCCCGGACCTCCGCCTCGTCCGCCGGGGCCCCGGGGCCGTCGGCCACGTCGTGCGCACGCCGTCGGGCCGCGTCCTCTCCGACGGCCCCCTCGAACGCCTCCACCTCGTCTACGACGACGCCTCCTGCGCCGAGGGCGAGGCGGTGATCGTCCTCGAGGCCGCGGCGGGGGAGCCGTCCGTCGTGGCCGTCACCGCCTCCGGCATCGGCGGCGTCGGCCTGAAGTGGGACCTCTCCCGGGCCCACCCGGGGACTGTCCCCCCGGCCGAGCGGAGCGAGGTCGGGGGGGCTGTCCCCGGTTCGGGTCGTGGATCGACGGCAACACCGGGGACAGCCCCGGCTCCCTCGCTCCGCTCGGGCCCCGGGACAGTCCCCGTCGCGTATCCCTGACGCTAGTTCGCATTCCGTTAGGTATGCTTCCCTCCGGCCGGCGGAGGGAGCGACGCGATGGGACGGAAGGCACCGGGAGCGGACCTCCCCCTCCTCACCACCTGCTGGAGCCTGCTGCGCGGGCCGCGGACCGTGGAGGATCTCCTCGACCGGGCGGCGGCGCTGGGGATCCCGGCGCTGGCCATCGCCGACGAAGACGCGCTCTACGGCGCCTTCCGGTTCGCCCGCGGCGCGATCGAGAGGGGCATCCGGCCCGTCGTCGGCGCCACGCTCACCGACGATTCCGGCGCGACGGCCGTCGCCCTCGCCCTGGACCGCGCGGGCTACGCCGCCCTCTGCACGCTGGTCACCCTCCGCCGCCTCGGCGGCCCCGCCTTCCGCCTCGAGGAGGAGATCCCGCGGCGCGCCCCGGCCGGGGGCGGACTCGCGGTGCTCTGCGGCCACCCGGTCCTCCTCCCGCGCCTGGCGGCCGACCTGCCGCGGCGGTCGCTGTTCGTCCCGGCGGGAGGGGCGCGCGCCGCGGCGCTGGCGGCCGCCGCGCGCGTCCCCCTCGTCGCCGCGCCGCGCGCCTCCTTCCTCGATCCCGGCCGCGACCGGCGCGTGCAGCGGGTGCTCCGGGCGACGGCGCTCGGCTGCTCGCTCGACGACGTGCCGGAGGAGGAGATCGACGGCGCGGGGGCGGTGCTCCGGGCGGGGACGGGGCCGGGCGCGGAGGCCCTCGCCGGGCGGGCCTCCTTCGACTACTCCGAGTTCGCCCCCGATCGCCCCCTCCTCCCGCAGCCCCCCGGCGGCGGCTCCGCGGCCGACGCCCGGGAGCGCCTCCGCGCGCTCTGCCTCGAGGGGGTCCGCGCGCGCTGGCGGACGCCCGGCCGCGCGGTCTACCGGCGCCTCGGGCGGGAGCTGCGCGTCATCGGGGACCTCGGCTTCGCGGGCTACTTCCTCCTCGTCCACGAGATCGTGCGCTTCGCGAAGTCCCGGGGCATCCCGTGCGCGGGCCGCGGCTCCTCCGCCGACAGCCTCGTGGCCTACGCGCTCGGCGTCTCCATCGTCGATCCGATCGCCCACGACCTCGACTTCGAGCGGTTCCTCCACCCCGGCCGCCGCGACTGCCCCGACGTGGACATCGACCTCTGCTGGCGCCGGCGCGACGAGGTGGTGGAGCACCTCCGCGGCCTGGCCGGCGAGGACCGCGCCGCGACGCTCTGCACCTACTCCACGATGGAGGGGAAGTCCGCCTTCCGCGAGGCGGCCAAGGCCCTCGGCCTCCCGCCGCGGGAGGTCGATCGGCTGAGCGCGCGGCTGCACCGGCTCGGGAAGCGGGAGCGCCCCGAGGTGGCCGAGGCCCTGGAGTTGGCCGACCTGCTGGCCACGCTCCCGCGCCACCTCTCCGTCCACCCGGGGGGGATGGTGGTGGCCGACCGGGACCTCGCCACCCTCGTGCCGCTGGAGCGCGCGGCCAAGGGGATCGTCGTCACCCAGTACGACAAGCGGCCGATCGAGGCGATGGGGCTCGTGAAGATCGATCTGCTGGGGAATCGCACGCTCTCGGTCCTGGCGGACGCGCGCGCCTGGATCCGCGCCTCGGGCCGCGCGCCGCCGGACCTCGAGACGCTGCCGGGCGAGGACGACCTCTGCGCCCGGACGCTCGCGGCGGGGGACACCGTGGGCTGCTTCCAGATCGAGTCCCCGGGCCTTCGCAACACGCTCCGCGAGATGGAGGCGCGCACGCGCGAGGACGCGACGGTGGCGCTCTCCATCATCCGCCCCGGGCCCGCGGGCTGCGGGATGAAGGAGCGCTACCTGCGGCGGCGCGCGGGCCTGGAGGAGGTGCGGTACGCGCACCCGTCGCTGGCGCCCGTGCTCGCCGGCACCCTCGGGGTGATGCTCTTCCAGGAGGACGTCCTCCGCGCGGCCCACGCCGTGGCGGGGCTCACGATGGCGGAGGCGGACGATCTCCGCCGCGCGATGAGCCGGGCCCGCGACCCGGCCGCCATGGACGCGGTGCGGCTTCGGTTCCTCCGCGGGGCGGTGGCCCGCGGCGTGCCGCCCGTCGCCGCCGGGGGGATCTGGCTCGAGATGGCCCGCTTCACGGGCTACGCGTTCTGCAAGGCCCACGCCTGCACCTACGGGCACATCGCCTGGCAGGCGGTGTGGATGAAGACGCGCCACCCGGCGGAGTTCCTCGCGGCGGTGCTGGAGAACGAGGGGGGCTTCTACGAGGCGCGGGAGTACGCCGAGGAGGCGCGGCGGCGCGGGGTGCGGCTGCTGCTGCCCTGCGTGAACCGCAGCGGGGCGGGGTTCACCGTCGAGGACGGGGCGATCCGCGTGGGACTCGGCCGCGTGCGGTCGTTCCGCGAGGGGACGCCGGAGGCGATCCTCGCGGAGCGGGCGCGGGGCGGCCCCTTCGTCTCCCTCCCCGATCTCGTGCGCCGGGTGCGCCTCGAGGAGGCGGAGGCGCGGAACCTCGTGGCCTGCGGGGGGTGCGACGCCTTCGATCTCCCGCGGGCGGAGCTGCTCTGGCGGCTGCACCTCCTCTACGGCGGCGGGCCTCCCGCGGACCGGCTCCGCCGCACGCTCTTCGGGACGGAGGTCGCGGGGCTCGGGCCCTCGCCCGCGTTCCCCGTGCTCCGCCACGAGACGCCGGAGGAGCGCGTGGAGGGGGAGATGCACCTGCTGGGTCTCACGCCGACGGCCCACCCGCTGGCCTTCTTCGGAGCCGCGCTCCGCGAGCGGGGCTGCGTCCCGAGCGGGCGCCTGGGGGAGATGGGGGGCCGCCGCGTGCGCGTCGGCGGCTGGAAGGTGACCGGCCGCACCGTGCGCACGAAGCGCGGGGAGATCATGCGCTTCCTCACGGTGGAGGACGCCGAGGGGCTGATCGAGTGCGTCTTCTTCCCCGACGTCTGGCGCCGCCTCGCCCCGCGGCTGCACGGCAACGGGCCCTTCGTGCTCGAGGGCGTGGTCGCCCGGCCCCCGGCCCCGCCGGTCCTCACCGTGGAGGAGGCGGAGGACCTCGGCGGTGTGACCCTGGCGGGGGAGGGGGCTGGATTCCAGGGCGAGGTCTCCGCAGAATGAAACGCCCTCGAGGGAAGGAGGCGGAGGTGGGGCCCGCTCCCGTCGCGCGCGTGTTCCCTGCCCTCCTCCTCGCCCTCGCCGCGGCCGGGTGCGCGGCGGTTCCGCCCGACTGGGCCTACTTCGACGTCGACCGCCACCCGGTCGGGGCGGCGCCCGCGCAGGCCGGGTACTACGTGGGCGCCTACGTCGTGGCTCCTCCCGTGCTGTTCTGTTTCCTGGGCCTGAGCGGCCTCGGCGGCAGTACCGACTGGGGGGACAAGGAGTCCTGGAAGGTCATGGAGGAGGCGGCGGGGGGGTTCGGGGTCACGACGGGCCTGATCCTCGGGGCCCCCTTCCACCTCCTCGCGCTGCCCTTCGGGTCCCGGGGTCCGGACGAGCCGGAGCCGCCGTCCTACGACGTCCCCGGGCCGGTCGGATCGCCGGGATACGACGACGTGGAGCCGAAGATCCCGCGGGACTATCCCTGGCCGCCGAAGCCGGCCGGGGCCCGTCCCTAGTCGATCCGCATCCACCGCAGCTGGTGCATGTGGTCGGGGTCCGGCGCGTCCACGGGCTCCGTCAGCCCCGCCGCGAGCGGCGGCGGCTCGGCGGGGGTGAACTCCGCGGCCATCGGCGCCCCGCCGAGGTCGAACATCACGTTCCTCCCGAACGCCCCGCCGAGGAAGCAGACGAAGGCGTCGTAGGTGACCTCGTCGAGGACGACCACCACGTCGTCCCCGTCGAGCACCGCGTCGTAGCCGAGCCACGCGAGTTCCGTCACACGGAACCCCGAGTCCCCCGTGAGGATCCCCATCGGCGCGCCGGGCACCGGCCGGTCCTTGGGCGCGTCGGCCGTCAGCGTGCGCACCGCTCGCGTCAGCGATCCCGCCACGGAGGCGCCCGCGTCGAAATCGTCCCAGTGCACGCCGCGCAGCTCGCTCCCCTCGAGTCCCTGCGCCACGAAGAGGAGATCGACGCGCACCTTCCCGTCCTGCTCCCGCGCCAGCACCGTCGGGGCGAAGGTCGTCGGGTCGAGGGTCGCGAAGGGGGCGCCGAAGGTCCTCCCCGCGTCCGCGCTCACCGCCATCCGCACGCCGTCGGCCGCCTCGTAGGCGAAGAAGACGCGCATCGCCGCGCCGCTTCCGAGCACCGCGACGGACGGGTCCTTGCCCACCGTCTCCTGCTCGTCCACGAGCGTGTCCGTGATCTCCGCCGACCCATGCGGGCGCACCGCGCAGCGGTTCTGCGTGACGCTCCGCCAGGTCATGTCGGGGTTCACGGAGAAGGTCGAGAAGCCGTAGCCCACCGCGAGGTCGCCGCCCGGGGACCAGGCCGCCCCCATCAGGAGCGGCGTCACGTCCCCCTCCACCCGGTGCAGGACCCTCGGCGCGCCGAAGGCGAAGGCCGTCGGCGATCCGCCCCCGTCGAGGGCCGAGGGACGCCCCTCGACCAGCACGAGGTCCGTCGTCCCGCCCTTCCCCGACTTCCAGAAGAGCACCGCGGTCGCGTAGTCGGCCGCCATCGCCACCTGGGCGAGGCGGGGCAGCCACGCGCCCTCGGCCGCCGGCTCGTCGAGGACGACCTCCTGCGCGAAGGTGGCGCCGCGGTCGAAGGAGAGGCGCAGCGACACCTTCGAGGAGCCGCTGTTCACGAGGGCCAGCACGTTGTAGAGCGCGGCCGCCTCGTGGTCGCGCCAGTTGCCGGAGTCGGGGCTCGCCTCCTCGGAGGCGCCCCCGGTGACGGCGCCGGTCCCGTGGTCGAGCTGCAGGCGCATCTCGAAGCGCTCGTAGCGGGCGGGGTCGGCGCGGTCCCCCTCGTAGGCGACGACGGTCGTGCGATCGCCGGAGACGGCGACCGCGGGGAGCCCGAAGGCCCAGGAGTTGGAGGAGTAGAGATCGCGGGACTCCTCCACGCCGGGGTAGTCCGCGCCCGGCTGCGCGGCGCGGTTGATGGCGGAGGGGTCGCCGATGGACACGCGGACGAGGGCGGTCGCGTCCCGGCCGTCCACGACGGCGCGGGCGACCAAGACCTGCTCCCGGTCCACCTCGCCGCGGAGGCTCACGCGGCTGAAGCCGTCGCCGTAGGCGGCGAAGAAGGGGGAGGAGTTCACCCCGCCCGGGGCCGAGGGGAGGATGCCGGCGCCGGCCATGGTCTCCGGCCCGCCGACGGGGGTGTTGCCGTCGTCCCGCGCGTGGGCGACGTCGACGACCACGACGCCGCCGTTGCCCTCGCTGCGGCTCACGATGTCGAAGGAGAAGGGCTCCCCGGCGGGGGTCGTCAGGTCGTAGTACGCGTCCACGTCCGCCGGATCGATCCCGAGACGCCCGAGGTCCACGGAGGCGGCCCAGCCGGCGTCCGCCCCGGGCGCCAGCCGCTCCATCCCCGCGGAGAGGAGGAGGGGGGCGGAGAGGCGGGCCGTCGGGCGCGGGACGGGATCGTCCCCGTTTCCGCCGCGGCTGCAGGCGGGGAGGAGGGCGAGGGCGAGGAGGAAGGGGATCGGCGCGGACCGGTGGTGCATGGGGTCGCCTCTTGGAATCGAATCCCCATTGTACGCGCAAACGCGGAGGGCGTGCGACGGCGGGGTCAGACCCCTTCGGTCTGGGGTCTGACCCCAGACCGAAGGGGTCTGACCCCGCCGTCCCTACCGCCGGACGGCGCAGACGACGAACTTCAGGTACTGGTCCTTCGGGTAGGCGGGATGGACCGGGAAGTCGGCCGGGAGGCCGTGGACCTCGAGCACCTGCAGGCGCGCCCCGGCCTCGGCGGACGCGGACCCGAGGACGTCGAGGAAGTCGGCGTAGGCGAGGTCCTTCTGGTGGAGGGTGCAGGCGAGGATCCCGTGGGGCTGGAGAACGCCGATGGCCGACTTGACGAGGCCCGCGTAGCCGCGGCGGAAGATCTCCATCGGGTCGGAGGAACCTCCGCCCGCGCCCATGCGCCGCTTGCCGTGCTTCTTCGCCGGCTTCTTCGCGGACTTCTTCGCGGCGTGCTTCTTCCCCGCCTTCCCCTTCGAGGAGGAGGGCGGCGGCGACGCCGGGCGGCCGTCGAACCACGGGGCCTCCACGAGGGCGACGTCGAAGCGGCGCGTCGCGGAGGAGAGGCGGCCGAGGACCTCGCAGGGATCCCCCGTGAGGAATTCGTGGCTCTCCGGCGGGAGCCCGTTGGCCGCGAAGTTCTCCCGGCCCCAGGCCGTGGAGCGGGGCGTGGGATCCACGGAGACGACGCGGGGCGCTCCGGCCGCCGCCGCCGTGAGGGAGAGGGCGCCGGAGAAGGAGTAGGCGTTGAGGACCTGCTTCCCGCGGGCGTAGCGCGCGAGCACCCGGCGGGCCTCGCGCATGTCGAGGTAGAAGCCGGTCTTGGCCCCCTCGGACAGGCGCACGAGGTAGCGGAGCGTCCCCTCGCGCACCGGCAGCGAGTCGGGGGCGGTCGAACCGCCGAGATGGTGGCCGCGCCCCCCGTCGGGGCCGAGCCGCTTCTCGTAGAGCCCGCGGGGCTGGAGCGTCATCCGCACCGCGTCGAGGATCGAGGAGAAGTGGGGGCGCAGCGACTCGCTCTCCAGCCGGAGCACCGCGTAGGAGGAGTAGGTCTCCACGACGAGCCCCGGCAGCCCGTCGCCGGCCCCGTTCACCACGCGCCAGGCGTCGGTGAAGGAGAGGTTCACCAGGGTGCGCCGGAGGTCGAGGGCGCGATCGAGGGCCGAACGCCAGAACGTCCCGTCGAGGGCCTGCTTGCGGTCCCGGATGAGGATGCGGACGGCGGCGGGGGAGGACTCGTCGTAGAGGCCGCGGCCCGCGAAGCCGCGCCCGTCGTGCACGTCCACCACGGCCCCGTTCGACAGGCCCCTCAGACGGGAGCCGAGCTGGTCCCGGTGGACCAGGGGGAATCCGGCCCGGACCGCGCGCCCGGCATCGCCGTCGACCTGGAGATCGGCCTGCATCATGGTCACCCCCCAAACGCCCCGCAGATTATCCACAGTGGAGGGGGTGTAGGCAAATGTCCATCCCAGGAAAGCAGTTAGGAACGGACGGGGGGTGGGAGGAATGTGGATAACTTGTGGATGGACGTGAGAAGAACAGGTGTGTCGGCATGAATCGGCAACCCCTTGTCATCGTGAGGGTTGCGCCCTGGCCCCTCTAGAGGTGGGCCCTTCGCAGTCGCAGGGAGTTGGCGATGACCGAGACGCTGGACAGGCTCATCGCCAGGCTGGCGGCCAGGGGGGGGAGGAGGAGGCCGTAGGCGGGGTAGAGGACCCCGGCGGCGAGGGGGACGCAGAGGGCGTTGTAGCCGATGGCGAAGGCGAGGTTCTGACGGATGGTGCGGACCGTCGCACGGCTCAGGCGCAGGGCCCGTGTGATCCCCCGGAGGTCCCCCCGGACGAGGTTCACCCCCGCGCTCTCCTTGGCCACGTCCGACCCGGTCCCGAGCGCGATGCCGACCGTCGCCCGGGCCAGGGCGGGGGCGTCGTTCACGCCGTCCCCGGCCATGGCGACGACCCGCCCCTCCTCCTGGAGGCGGCGGACGATCGCCTCCTTGCCCTCGGGGGTGACGCCGGCCTCGACCCGGGAGATGCCGAGGTCGTGCGCCACGGCCTCCGCCGCCGCCCGCGAGTCCCCCGTGCAGAGCACGAAGGAGAGCCCCGCGGCGTGGAGGGCCGCGAAGGCCTCGGGGGTGGTCGGCCGCACGGGGTCGGCCAGGGAGACGAACCCGAGGACCGTCCCGCGCGAGGCGACGAACATCACGGTCCGGCCGCGGGCCTCCTCGGCGGCGGCCTCCGGCTCGAGATCCCCCGGGGCGAGGTCCATGTCGGCCAGGAGCGCGCGGTTGCCGACCGCCGTCGCGTGCCCGTCCACGGAGGCGACCGCCCCCTTCCCGGGGACGGACCGGAAGGCGCCCGATTCCGGCACGGGGAGGCTGCGGCGCGACGCCTCGCGGAGGACGGCGGCGGCCAGCGGGTGGCCGCTCCACCGCTCCACGGCCGCCGCCCGCCGGAGCAGGAGGGCCCGGCTCGCCTCCCCGTCCCCGCCCGCCGCGACCACGGCCGCGACCTCGGGCCTCCCCTCGGTCAGGGTCCCCGTCTTGTCCACGACGAGGGTGTCCACGGAGCCGAGGAGCTCGAGGGCCTCGGCGTCCCGGAACAGGACCCCGGCCGTCGCCCCGCGGCCCATGCCGACCGTGATCGCCATGGGGGTGGCCAGGCCGAGGGCGCAGGGGCAGGCGATGACGAGGACGGCGACGGCGGCGAGGAGGCCCTCGGCCGGGCGGCCGGCGGAGGCCCACGCCCCGAAGGTGATCAGCGCGGCGGCCACGACGGCGGGCACGAACCACGCGGCCACCCGATCGGCCAGGGCCTGGACGGGGGCGCGGCTCCGCTGGGCCTCGGCCACACGGGCGACGATCCGGGCCAGCAGGGTGTCGGCCCCGACCCGCTCGGCCCTCATCAGGAAGCCGCCCGAGGCGTTGAGCGTCCCGCCCGTGACCCTGCTCCCGGGCCCCTTGTCCACGGGGAGGGACTCCCCCGTCACGAGGGATTCGTCCACCGCCGAGGTCCCGTCGGTGATCACGCCGTCCACAGGGATCGCCTCCCCGGGCCGGACGAGGAGGATGTCCCCCGCCCGCACCTCCTCGAGGGGTATCTCCTCGTCCCCCGCCTCCCCGGCGCGGCGGGCGGTCCTCGGCGCGAGGTCGAGGAGCGCGCGGAGGGCGTCCCCGGTCCTCTCCCGGGCCCGCAGTTCCAGCACCTGGCCGAGCAGGGCGAGGGCGGTGATGACGGCGGCGGCCTCGAAATGGAGGGGGCCCCCCGCCGGCAGCGCGGCGACGCTGGCGATCCACGCGGTCCCGATCCCGAGAGACAGCAGGGTGAACATGTTGAGGCGCCGGGTCCGGACCGAGGTCCAGCCCCGGGCGAGGATCGGGGCGCCGGCCCAGAACACCGCGGGCGTGGCGAGGGCCGCCTGCCACCGGCCGTCGAGGTGGAACCCCGCCACGTGGTGGAGGAGGAGCGGGAGGGCGAGGACGGAGGCGACGGCGCACCGCACCGTCATGTCCCGCCGCTCGGGGTGGGCGGCCGTCGTCGGCCCCGAAGGCTCGAGGGCCATCCCGCAGGACGGGCAGGGTACGGGCTTCTCCTCCTTCACGTCGGGGCACATGGGACAGATCCACGCGCCCGCGGCGGCGGCCTTCACCGCCTCCCGCGCCCGGCCGGAGATCCAGCCCTCGGGGTCCTGCCCGAAACGCTCCGCGCACCGGGGATTGCAGAAGTGGTACCGCGTCCCCCCGTGCTCCCGCGTCGCCGGCGCCGTCGCCGGGTCCACCTCCATCCCGCAGACCGGATCCCGGGGGAGGTCGGGACGGCGCGCCATGGGCAGGTTCCGCACGGGTGGAGGGTAACCCGGACGGGGACTGTCCCCATGACCGAGCGGAGCGAGACGGGGACTGTCCCCATGACCGAGCG
>CAZWGT010000013.1:0-5699 GCA_964633345.1 uncultured Planctomycetota bacterium | reverse complement strand
GGGGACAGTCCCCGCGCGGAGGAGGGGGCTGTCCCCGGGCGAATACGAAGGGGCCTGACCCGGCTTTCGCTACCCTCGGGGGTCCGCCGGGCGTCCAAGACGTGGATTCCCGCCGAGGAGATCCCCCTGCCCGATCGACGCGCCGTCCCGGCCGCCGCGCTGGCCCTCCTCCTCTGGGGGTGCTCCGCCGATTCCCACGGCCGGGCCGCGGACCGCGAGGTGGAGGAGATCCTCGCCGGCCGGGTCGGCCGCCTGCGCGCGGAGCGGGACGCCGGCATGGTCTTCCCCGAGGAGGGGACGCCCGGGGAGGAGTCGTCGACCTCCCCCGGCGGCGAGGACCGCCTTCCCCCCGTCGAGGTGCCCGCGGTGATGACCGTGGACGACGCCCTCGCCGTGGCCGCGAAGGCCAACCGCGAATACGTGAGCCGCAGGGAATCGCTCTACCTCTCCGCCCTCTCCCTCTCCTCCGTGGCCTTCCGGTTCTCCCCCCAGTTCGGGGCGACCGTCTCCTACGTCTCCCGCGACGCGACCGGCCTCGACCCCGTGGACACGGGCTCGGGGCGGCTGACCGCGTCCCAGATCCTCCCCACGGGCGGGACGATCACCGCGGGGGCCGACGCGGGGGGGATCCTCGACCGCAACGCCGGGGGGGATTTCCGCGTCGGATCGGACCTGAGGGCCGACCTCGTCCAGCCGCTCCTCCGGGGCGCGGGGTACGAGGCCTCCCACGAGTCCCTCACCCAGGCGCAGCGCAACGTCGTCTACGCCATCCGCGACTTCGCCCGCTACCGCGAGGCGTTCCTCCTCGACGTCACGCGGAAGTACTACGACATCCTCTCCCAGAAGACGGTGCTCCGGAACACCGAGGAGCGCTACGCCGCGGTCGAGTACCAGGTCCGCCGCGCCCAGGCCCTCTTCGACATCGGCAAGCAGGACAAGATCGAGGTCCTCCGCGCCGAGCGCGACCTGCTCACCGTGCAGAACGACCTCGTCAACGCCCGGGACACGCTCGGGTTCACCGTGGACCAGTTCAAGGTCTTCCTCGGCCTCCCGCTCACGGTCCAGTTCGAGATCGCCGAGACGGAGCCGGAATTCCGGAAGGTGGACGTCTCCCTCTCCTCCGCCGTCGCGGCGGCCATGGCCAACCGCTTCGACCTCGCCAACGCCCGCGAGCAGCTCGAGGACGCCGAGCGGGCGCTGCGCATCGCGCGCAACGGGCTCCTGCCCGACCTCTCCTTCCGGGCGGGGTGGACGGGGGCGAGCCTGCCGACGGGGCGGGTCCTCGACCAGGCCTACCGGGCCCAGGCCAACTCCGTCGGCCTGTTCCTCGAGATCCCCCTGCAGCAGACCCTGGAGCGCAACGCCCTGCGGTCGGCCCAGATCGCCCTCGACGCCGAGCGCCGCTCCTACGAGGAGTTCCGGGACAACATGGTGGTGGAGGTCCGCGAGACCCTCCGCCGCCTCCGCCAGGCCGCGGTGAGCCTGGAGATCCAGGCCCGGCAGATCCACCTGTCCCAGCGGCTCTACGAGAAGGCGCAGATCGACTTCGACGCGGGGCGCATCGGCAACCGCGACCTCCTCGAGGCGCAGCAGTCGCTGACCGACGCGCGGAACGAGCGCATCCAGCGGGTCGTCCAGTACGAGCTGGCGCGGATCAACCTGGAGAGGGCCATGGGGACCCTGGAGGTCGAGCCCGACGGATCCTGGCGCGTGCGGCGGGCGGCGGCCGCCGGAACGGAAGGGAAGAGGCCATGAGGCGTGCGGCGACGGCGTGGGTCCTCCTCGCGGCGGGGGCGGCGGCGTCCGCCTCCTGCGGCGGCGACCCGGACGGGGGCTCCGCGGCCCGGGGGACGACCCACCGGGTGGCCCGCGGCGCCCTCCGGATCACCGTGGCGGAGTCGGGGACCCTGCGCGCCAAGAACTCGATCAACGTCAAGGCCCGGATCCCCGGAACCGCCCGCGTCGTGTGGCTCGTCCCCGAGGGCACCGTCGTGAAGGAGGGGGACAAGCTCGCCGAGCTCGACAAGACCGAGGTCCAGAAGACCATCGACTCCCTCGAGAGCCAGCTGACCCAGAACGACGCCGAGCGTAAGTCGGCGCGCACGGAGTACGAGATCCAGATCGCCGACGGGAAGGCCGTCGTGGAGAAGGCCGTCCTCACCCTGGACATCCGCAGGGCCGAGATGGAGCGCTACACCCAGAACGAGGCCCCCCAGGCGATGGACAAGAAGCGCCTCGACGTGGAGCGCGCCGAGAGCGAGTACAACCGCCGCAGGGAGCAGTACGACCGGATGCGGAAGCTCCTCGAGCAGGACTTCGTCACCGCTTCCCAGGTCGAGGAGGAGCGGATCGGGACCCGCACCGCGGAGCTCGACCTCCAGGAGGCGAAGGCCGCCTACGACACCCACGTGAAGTTCTCCGCCGAGATCGAGCGCCGCCAGAAGGAGTCCGCCCTCGCCGAGGCGGAGCGGGGCCTGTCGAACGAGCGCCTGCGGGCCGAGAACATGCTCGAGCGGAAGAAGGTCAACTGGGAGCAGGCGGAGCGCCGCCACGAGGTCACGGCCCAGAAGCTGAAGGAGGCCCGGGGGCAGTTCGAGGACATGACGGTGAAGGCCCCGGGCCCGGGGATCGTCATCTACAACGACCGCGGGAACAACGACGAGCTGAAGATCGGCTCCACGATCTACAACGAGCAGGCCTTCCTCCAGCTCCCGGACCTCACCGAGATGGAGGCGGTGCTGGGGGTCCACGAGGCCGACGTCACGAAGCTGAAGGTCGGGCAGAAGGCGTTCATCACCCTCGACGCCTTCAAGGGCCGCCGCATCGGGGCCGAGGTCCTGCGCATCGCCACCGTCGCCGCCGAGCGCGACTGGCGGAGCGAGATCCGCAAGTTCGAGGTCGTGCTCGCCATGGAGAAGAACGACCTGCCCCTCAAGCCCGGCACGTCGGTGAAGTCCGAGGTCCTCGTCGGCGAGGTCGGCGACGTCCTGGCCGTCCCCCTGCAGTCGGTCTTCGTCAAGGAGGGCCGCTACTTCTGCTTCGTGGACCGGGGCGGCTCCCCGGAGCGCCGCGAGGTGAAGCTCGGCGAATCGAGCGCGAGCAGCGTCGTCGTCTCCGAGGGTCTGAAGGAGGGGGACGAGGTCCTCCTCTGGAACCCCGAGGGGGCCGACTCCGGGCCGGCGGACGCCGGTCCCGCGAAGAAGGACGCGGCCCCGAAGCCGGCGGGCAACGGCGCCTCCGGGAACGGGCCCGCCCGGGTCGGGCGCCCTTGAACGCCGCCGCCGCCCCGCTCCTCTCCCTGAAGGGGGTGCAGAAGCACTACGGCGAGGGCGACGCCCGCCTGCACGTCCTCCACGACGTCGACCTCGAGGTGCGCGAGGGGGAGTTCGTCGCCATCGTCGGGCAGTCGGGCTCCGGGAAGTCCACGCTGCTCAACATCCTGGGCTGCCTCGACCGCCCCTCGGCCGGCTCCTACGTGCTGGAGGGGGAGGACACCGCCTCCCTCGGCGACGACCGGCTCTCGGAGCTGCGCAACGCGCCCATCGGGTTCGTCTTCCAGTCCTTCCAGCTCGTGCCCCAGCTCACGGTCCTCGAGAACGTCGAGGTCCCGATGTTCTACTCGGGCGTCCCCACGGCGGAGCGGCACAGGATCGCGGGGGAGCGGCTGGCGGAGGTCGGCCTCGGCGGCCGCCTCCACCACCGCCCGCCCCAGCTCTCCGGCGGCGAGCAGCAGCGCGTGGCCGTCGCGCGCGCCCGCGCCGACGGGCCGCGGCTGCGGCTGGCCGACGAGCCGTCGGGGAACCTCGACTCCGCCACGGGGGAGCAGATCCTCGGCCTCATCCGGCGCCTGCACGAGAGCGGGAAGACCGTCGTGATGATCACCCACGACGCGAAGGTGGCCGCGGCGGCGCGGCGGCGCGTGCGGATCCTCGACGGCCGGATCACGGCGGGGGACCCGGCGTGACGGCCCGCCGCCCGATCTCGCTGGCCGAGCTCTTCGCCATGGCGTGGCGGAACCTCCGCGGCTACCCGCTCCGCACGCTGCTCACGACGCTGGGCATCGTGTTCGGGGTCGCCTCGGTCATCGTGATGCTGGCGCTGGGCGAGGGGGCGCAGCAGGAGATCCTCGCGCAGATCGGCAAGCTCGGCATCCGCAACGTGATCGTGAACACGGTGAAGCCGCCGGACTCCAAGGACGCGGCCCGCCGCTCCCGCTGGATCAGCAAGTACGGGATCACGTTCCTCGACGCCGACCAGATCCGCGACACGGTCCCGACGGCGAAGGCGGTGCTCCCGGTCCACACGAAGGCGGAGCGGGCCTGGAACGGGTCGGTGAAGGCGGACGTGACGATGATCGGCGTGACGCCGGCCCACTTCGACGGCGCGAGCCTCCGCGTCGCCAAGGGCCGCCCGGTGACCGAGGTGGACGAGGAGGCGCTGGCCACGGTCTGCGTGGTGCGCGCGGCCCTCCTGCGGCGCATCGGGTACTTCGGCGAGCCCCTCGGCTACCCGCTGCAGCTCGGGGAGCGGGTCTACACGGTGGTGGGGCTGCTCGAGGACGAGGAGTTCACGGGGCACTACCGCAAGGCCCTCGAGACGGAGTACGGCGGGGACGAGGTCTACGTGCCCTACCGGACGATCCTCGCGCGCGAGGGGACGCTCTCCTTCAAGCGGTCCTCGGGGTCCTTCGAATCCACGAACGTGGAGCTGAACCAGGTGCTGGTGGAGGCCTCCTCCATCGACATGGTGCTGCCGACGGCGCGGATGGTGACGGCGATCCTGCAGAAGTTCCACGAGCAGCAGGACTGGGAGGTGGTGGTGCCGCTGGAGCTGCTGGCGCAGCGGCAGAAGACGCAGAACGTGTTCAACATCGCGCTGGTGCTCATCGCGTCGATCTCGCTGCTGGTGGGGGGGATCGGGATCGCGAACATCATGCTGGCCACGGTGACGGAGCGGACGCGGGAGATCGGGGTGCGCCGGGCGCTGGGCGCCAAGCGCCGCCACATCCTCCTCCAGTTCCTGACGGAGACGGTCGCCATCGCGGCCTCGGGCGGGGTGCTGGGGATCGTGCTCGGCGTCGGCGGGGCGTGGGGCCTGCACGCGTTGACGGGCTGGTCCACGCACGTCACCCTCTGGTCGATCGCCGCCGCGTTCCTCATCTCCTGCGCGGTGGGGGTCCTGTCCGGGATCTTCCCCGCCCGCCGCGCCGCGATGATGGACCCCATCGAGGCGCTCCGCTACCAGTAGGGAACGCGGATCCTCGTAGGGGCGACCCTCCGGGTCGCCCGGCCGTGGGTGCAAATTCACCCCGGTCGCGAGCACCCCTACGCCGCGGTACCCGTCCCGGATCGGCCGCAGGAACACCGAGACCACCCCCTCCCGGACGTACGCGATCCCGGCCGACGTCGCGCCGGGAGCCGTGACGTACTCGCGGAAGAGGTGCTTCCCGCGCGGTGCCGAGGACGGGGCTTTCACGTAGCGGACCGTGATCGCGACACGATCCGGCGGTCCCGACGCCGGGTCGTCCCAGACCACGCGGCTCGAGCCCTCCCCGGTCGGGAAGACGCGCACGTTGCGGAGCGGGCCGACGGAGGGGAGCGTCGCCGCGGGCAGGTAGGCGTGGCCGGCCCACGTCGTCCCCTCCTCGCTTCCCGACGGGCAGTCCGGCCGGCGGTCGACCCCGGAGACGCCCTCGACCA
>CAZWGT010000012.1:23017-24306 GCA_964633345.1 uncultured Planctomycetota bacterium | reverse complement strand
GGCAGCCGCGGGCGGCCTCGGGCTCGCAGGACATCGTCGGTGGTCTGCCGCGCGTCACGGAGATCTTCGAGGCCCGCAAGCCCAAGGACCCGGCGATCATGAGCGAGATCGACGGCATCGTCGAGCTCGGCGAGAAGCGCCGCGGCAAGCGCACCATCATCGTCGCCAACCGCGAGTCCGGCATCTCCAAGGAGCACATGGTCCCGCACGGCAAGCACCTGCGCGTGCACCGCGGGGACCGCGTCCGCGCCGGCGAACCCCTGGTCGAGGGCCCGCTCGTCCCGCACGACATCCTGCGCATCAGCGGCGAGGACGCCCTGCAGAACTACCTCCTCCGGGAGGTGCAGAACGTCTACCGCTCCCAGAACGTCGGCATCGACGACAAGCACATCGAGATCATCGTCTCCCAGATGCTCCGCAAGGTCCGCATCGAGGACGCGGGCGACTCCACCTTCCTGCCGGGCTTCGTGGTGGACCGCACCAGGTTCCGCGAGGAGAACCGCCGGCTCATCGAGGAGAACAAGAAGCCGGCGAGGGCCAAGCCGGTCCTCCTCGGGATCACGAAGGCGGCCCTGCAGAGCGACTCGTTCATCTCCGCCGCGTCCTTCCAGGAGACCACGAAGGTCCTCACGGAGGCGGCGCTGGCGGGCAAGAAGGACCCGCTGCTCGGCCTCAAGGAGAACGTCATCCTCGGACACCTCGTGCCGGTGGGGACGGGCTTCGTCGTCCACCAGAGGACCCGGGTCAAGCGCACCGTGGACCTGGAGAAGCTGGCGGAGGAGGAGCAGGCGGGCGGCGGGGCGGTCCCCGACGTCGGCCTCGGGCTGGAGCCGGGCCCCGCGGCGTAGGTTGGGGGGGCCTGGCCCCCGGGAATAGGAGACGGGCCGGGGTCCATCCGGTAGATTTCAGGGTTTCGACACGGAGAAACGACGATGCCGACGATCAGCCAGCTGGTCCGCAAGGGGCGCCGGAAGCAGGTCTACAAGTCCAAGAGCCCCGTGCTGGAGTCCTGCCCCCAGAAGCGCGGGGTCTGCCTCCAGGTCAAGACGATGACCCCGAAGAAGCCGAACTCGGCGCTGCGCAAGATCGCCCGCGTCCGGCTCTCCAACGGCAAGGAGATCACCGCCTACATCCCGGGCGAGGGGCACAACCTCCAGGAGCACTCGATCGTGCTCGTCCGCGGCGGCCGCGTGAAGGACCTGCCGGGTGTGCGCTACAAGATCATCCGCGGCTCGCTCGCCACCCAGGGTGTCAAGGACCGCAAGCAGGCTCGCAGCCGCTACGGCGCC
>CAZWGT010000012.1:0-23007 GCA_964633345.1 uncultured Planctomycetota bacterium | reverse complement strand
GGCGTCGAGGGCCGGCGCCGCAGCCGCTCCAAGTACGGCCTCAAGCGGCCCAAGTAGCCAGAAGGAAGAGAGAGAATGCCCCGCAAGTTCAAGTCGATGGCGCACCTGCTGCGGCCGGACCCGAAGTACCAGAGCCCGCTGCTCTCCAAGTTCATCAACTGCGTGATGAAGGAGGGCAAGAAGTCCACGGCCCAGAAGATCGTGTTCGACGCCATGGAGCTCGTCCAGAAGCGCCTCCCGGGGGACGACCCCCTGAAGGTCTTCCAGACGGCGCTCAACAACGTGAAGCCGATGGTCGAGGTCCGGAGCAAGCGCGTCGGCGGCGCCACGTACCAGGTCCCCGTGGACGTCGGGACCAAGCGCCAGCAGTCGCTCGCCATCCGCTGGATCCTCGAGACCACCCGGAAGAAGCGCGGCAAGGCCATGAGCGAGCGGCTGGCGGAGGAGTTCATCCTCGCCTCCCGCCGCGAGGGCGGCGCCTACCTCACCCGCGAGAACGTGCACAAGATGGCCGAGGCCAACAAGGCCTTCGCGCACTACGCCTGGTAGGGCGCTGACACGAACCGTCGACGATCGCGGCCCCGGGAAACCGGGGCCGCGTGATTCGCGGGCTCAGCGGCCGTCGTACAGCCGGAACCCCGCCTTCTCGAAGTCCGGGTCGAAGGCGAAGGCGGTCTCGATGCCGTTCTCCTGCATGACGACGAAGGAGATCGCGTCCACCAGGCTCAGGCGGGACGCCCGCCGGGAGCGGAGCCACTCCGCGCCCCGGTCATGCAGTTCCCTGTCCACCACGACGGTCCGGATCTCGGCGGTGTCGTCCGAGGTCCTCATCGCCAGGTCGAGGCCGAACCTGCGCTGCAGGAGGGCGAAGGTCTCCGCCAGGACGTAGGTGTGGACGAGCAGGTCCTCCGGTCCCCGGCGGATGGAGTCGAGAAGGGCCGACGCCTCCGCGTGCCGGGGGTCCTCCCTGCTGGCCAGGGCGTAGAAGGCCGAGGTGTCGGCGAGGATCAAGCGGGATCCCCCCCGTCCAGGTAGTCGTCGTGGTTCTCGGCGACGGGGGCGGAATCCCCCTTCCCCTCCCCGATGAAGGAGAAGTCGTACCGGCGCTTCTTCCCGCGAACCTCTCGTCTGCCGTCCAGGGTCTCCTCGAGGATCTCCCGGACGAGGGCGGAGATGGTCTTCTTCTCCTCGAAGGCCCGGCGGCGCAGGGCCTCCCGGGTCTCGGGCTCGAGCTGGATCTGGATTCGGATCATGGATGCCATCATACCATCATGGTGGCATGACGGCATGGCCGGACTCGCCGTCCTTGGCCGCGGGCCTCGACTGCCGTAGCATCGGCCGCCTCCATGGCCCCCCCCTTCCCCATCGACCGGATCCGCAACATCGGCATCATCGCGCACATCGACGCGGGGAAGACGACCGTGTCCGAGCGCATCCTCTACTACTCCGGCAAGGAGCACCGGATGGGGGAGGTGCACGAGGGGAACACGGTCATGGACTGGATGGAGGAGGAGCGCAAGCGGGGCATCACCATCACCTCCGCCGCCACGACCCTGCCGTGGAAGAACCACCGGATCAACCTCATCGACACGCCGGGCCACGTGGACTTCACCGCCGAGGTCGAGCGGAGCCTCCGCGTCCTCGACGGCGGCGTCGTCGTCTTCGACGGCGTGGCCGGCGTCGAGGCGCAGTCGGAGACCGTCTGGCACCAGGCCGACCGCTACCGGGTGCCGCGGCTGGTCTTCGTGAACAAGCTCGACCGCACCGGCGCCGTCTTCGAGCGCGTCGTCGAGGACATCCGGGCGCGGCTGGCCCCGAACGGGACGCCCGTCGTCCTACCCGTCCTCCTGCCCGTCGGGCAGGAGTCCTCCTTCCACGGCGTCGTGGACCCGGTCCGCCGCGTCCTCCTCCGGTTCAAGGACGAGGACCGCGGCAAGACCGTGGTGGAGGAGAAGGTTCCCGCGGACATGGCGGAGGCCGTCGAGGCGGCCCGCGCGCGCATCGTCGAGGTGGCCGCGGAGCACGGGGACGACGCGGCCACACAGCGGTTCCTCGAGGGGGGGGACCTGACCGAGGAGCAGGTCCACGCCGGCATCCGGCGCGGGACCCTCGCCCGGAAGGTCGTCCCGGTCCTCTGCGGGTCGGCGCTCAAGGACGTCGGAATCCAGCCCGTCCTCGACGCGGTGCTCAAGTACCTCCCGTCGCCCCTCGACGCAGGCGCGGTCGAGGGCCACGACGTCGAGGACCCGGAGAAGCGGATCTCCCGCAGGCCCGATCGGGACGCCCCGCTCGCGGCCCTGGCGTTCAAGACCTTCTCCGAGAAGCACGGGGACCTGACCTACCTGCGCGTCTACGCCGGGACCCTCAAGAGGAACGACCAGGTCTACAACGCCTCCCGGGACAAGGTCGAGCGCGTGGGCCAGCTGCTCCGCATGCACGCCAACCACCGCGAAGGGGTGGACGAGGCCGGCCCCGGGGACATCGTGGCCACCGTGGGACTCCGGTTCACGGTCACCGGGGACACCCTCTGCACGAAGAAGGCCCCCCTCGTGCTCGAGGCCATGCGGTTCCCCGAGACCGTGATGAGCCTGGCCATCGAGCCGAGGTCCACGGCGGACCGGGACACCCTGGCCGAATCCCTCGGGCGCCTGGCCAAGGACGACCCGACCTTCACCGCCCGCACCGACGAGGAGACGGGCCAGACGGTCATCAGCGGGATGGGGGAGCTCCACCTCGAGGTCCTCGTCAACCGCCTCACCCGGGACTTCGGGGTGAGCGCCCACGTCGGCAAGCCCCGGGTCGCCTACCGCCAGACCGTGGGATCCACCGCCCGGGGGGAGGCGGAGTTCGACCGGACGGTGGGGGAGAAGCGCCACTACGCACGCGCCGTCCTCGAGGTCTTCCCGGATCCGGCCGGGGGGGGGAGGCACGTCGAGCTCCTCATGGGGCTCGGGAAGCTCCCCCCGGTCCTGCGCAACGCCGTCCAGTCCGGGATCCGCTCCTCCGAGCAGGGGGGCTGCGGTCTGGGGTACCCCTGCGTCAACGTCGGCGTGCGGGCGGTGGACTTCACCGTCCACCCGACGGACGCCTCGGAGATGGCCTTCGAGGCGGCCGCCTCCCAGGCCTACGGCGCCGCCTTCGACCGGGCGGGGGCCGTGCTCCTCGAGCCGGTCATGAGCGTGGCCGTCCACTCCCCCGAGGAGTTCCTCGGGGCCGTCCTCGGGGACCTGCAGCGGCGCCGGGCCACCATCGAGTCCATCGAGAACCCCTCCCACGGGACCCGGGTGGTCAAGGGGGTGGTCTCCCTGTCCGAGATGTTCGGGTACTCGACCTCGCTCCGGTCGGTCAGCCAGGGGCGGGCCGCCTTCACCCTCGAGCCCCGCGCCTACGCCCCCGTCCCCGAGGACCGGGCCAAGGGCATGATCCTCTAGACGGTCCCCCCAAAATCCTTGGGGGGCGCGAACTCCCGGCTAGACTTGCGCGCTTCCCCCCGGCCCGGGAGGTGAATCTCTCCGGGCCAGGAAAGAGCGACGGACAGGGCACCGAGAAACGACCCGAACATGGCCATGCAGACCCGCATCAAGATCCGGATGGAGGCCTTCGACCACGAGGCCATCGACCAGTCCGCCCTGGACATCGTCCAGACGGCCAAGCGCACCGGCGCCCGCGTCTCCGGGCCGGTCCCGCTGCCCACCCGGATCGAACGGTTCACGGTCCTGCGCTCCCCCCACATCGACAAGAAGTCCCGCGAGCAGTTCGAGATGCGCACCCACAAGCGCCTCATCTACATCACGGAGGCGACTCCCAAGACGATGGACGCCCTCAGCAAGCTGAACATGCCGGCGGGCGTCGACATCCGGATCAAGGCGTAGTTGAACTAGGACGGTCGTTCCCGCCGGTCATACGGCGGGCTCGGCAGCCGGGGGCCCCGAACGGGCTCCCAAGGGCGAGGAGGAACTCGGCGGGCCCGCGCGGCCCCGATCCCCTCCTTGGGGCAAGTCCCCGCGGAGAGAACATGAGCGTGAATCTGCTGATCGGCCGCAAGGAGGGGATGACCCAGCTCTTCAACGAGAAGGGCGACGTCGTCCCCGTCACCGTCGTGCGCGCCGGCCCCTGCCCCGTGGTCCAGGTCAAGACCGCCGAGACCGACGGCTACTCCGCCGTGCAGCTCGCCTTCGGGGCGCGCCGCGAGAAGCGCATCAACAAGCCCGAGGGCGGCCACCTGAAGAAGGCCGGCGTGGCGACGGCCGCCGTCCTGCGCGAGGCCGAGGTCGACGGCGACCTCCCCAAGCCCGGGGACGTCATCCGCGTGGCCGACCTCTTCAAGGCCGGCGACTGGGTGGACGTGGTCGGCACCTCCAAGGGGCGCGGCTTCCAGGGCACCATCAAGCGCTACAACTTCCACTGCGGCCCGCACACCCACGGCTCCAAGAACGTCCGCGAGCCGGGTTCCGTCGGCCAGCACACCTGGCCGGCGCGCGTGCACCTGGGCAAGAAGATGCCGGGACACATGGGCAACGTGCGCCGCACGGTCCGCAACCTCCTCGTGGTCCGCGTGGACGCGGAGACGGACCGGATCTTCCTCCGAGGCGCGGTCCCGGGCTGGCGCGAGGGAGTCCTCCTCGTCCGCCGGGCCCGCCACGCCCCCAGGGCCGTCGATCCCGCCGCGGCCAAGTCCGGGAAGAAGGGTTAAGGAGCCATGGCGAACATCCAGGTCTACCAGTTCGGCGACGGGAAGGTCGGCAGGCGCGACGAGGACGTCGCGCTCCTCGGCAAGCGCCCGCACCGCCGCCTCCTCCGCGAGGCCGTCATCATGTACGAGGCCAACCAGCGGGCGGGGACCCACTGCACCAAGACCCGCGCCGAGGTCTCCTACACGAACAAGAAGCCCTGGGCGCAGAAGCACACCGGCCGCGCCCGCGCCGGCTCTCGCCGCAGCCCCCTCTGGCGCGGCGGCGGCATCATGCACGGCCCCCGGCCGAGGGACTACTCCTACGGCCTGCCGCGCAAGGCGCTGCGCGCCGCGGTCCGCAACGCCCTCCTCGGCAAGTTCCTCGACGAGGAGGTCGCCGCCATGGACGGCGTCGCGCTCGAGGCCCCCTCGACGAAGAAGGTCGCCGCGGCCCTCAGGGCCATGAACCTCGAGGGCAGCACCCTGCTCGTCACCGCGGCCCAGAACGACATGCTCTACCGCTCGGCGCGCAACATCGAGGGCGTGGCGGTCCGCGCGGCGGCGGACGTCAACGCCTACGACCTCCTCGCCCACAAGAACCTGGTCCTGGTCAACGGCGCCCTCGAGGCCCTCGTGAAGGCCGTCGGTCCCGCGACCGTGAAGGTCAAGAGGTAGCCATGAGCCACGCCCACCCCGTCATCCACCGCCCCATCGTCACCGAGAAGACGATGAACGCCGCCCAGCGAAGGAACACCTACTGCTTCGAGGTGGACCCGGCGGCGAACAAGATCCAGATCCGCGAGGCCGTCCAGAAGATGTTCCACGTGAAGGTCCTCGACGTGAGGACCCTCGTCCGCAAGGGGAAGACGATGATGCGGCGGATCCCCACGGGCCGCCCGCCCCGGACCCCCGACCGCAAGCGTGCCTTCGTCCGCCTGGCCGAGGGCCAGGTCATCGACCTCTTCTAGGAGCGCCGCCATGGGTATCCGCTACTACAAGCCGACGAGCGCCGGGCGCAGGGGCGGCTCCGTCTCCGACTTCGCCGAGGTCACGCGGACCACGCCGGAGAAGTCGCTCCTCCGGCCCCTCTCCAAGACCGGCGGGCGGAACAACCGCGGCCGCATGACCTCCCGCCACCGCGGCGGGCGGGTCAAGCGGATGTACCGCGTCATCGACTTCCTCCGGGAGAAGGCCGGCGTCCCCGCGAAGGTCGCCCACATCGAGTACGACCCCAACCGCTCCGCCCGCATCGCGCTCCTGCACTACGCCGACGGGGAGAAGCGGTACATCCTGGCCACCACGAACATGAAGGTGGGGCAGGTGCTGCTCTCCGGAGACCACGTCGAGCCGGTCGAGGGCAACTGCCTCCCCCTAGGGAACATCCCCGTCGGGATCTACGTGCACAACGTCGAGCTCCATCCCGGCGGAGGCGCCAAGATGGTGCGCAGCGCCGGCGGGCAGGCCCAGCTCACCGCCCGCGAGGGGGACCTGGCCACCCTGCAGCTCCCCTCCGGCGAGGTCCGCAAGGTCCCGGCCCTCTGCCGCGCCACCGTGGGGCAGATCGGGAACATCGAGCACAACCTCATCCGCCTCGGCAACGCCGGCCGCAACCGGCACAAGGGGGTCCGCCCCCACGTCCGCGGATCGGCCATGAGCCCCTACGCCCACCCGCACGGCGGCGGCGAGGGCCGCTCGGGCGAGGGCCGCAAGCCCTCCACCCCCTGGGGCAAGCTCACCAAGGGCGGCAAGACGCGCAACCCGCGCAAGCTCTCCGGCCGGCTCATCCTCCGCGGCCGGACCCACAAGAAGCGCAAGTAGCAGGAAGGGAGCAAAAGGAGACGCCATGGGACGCTCGCTGAAGAAGGGGCCGTACGTGGACGCCAAGCTCGCCGTCAAGGTCGAGCGCCAGAAGAACTCCGGGACGCGCGAGCCCATCACGACCTGGGCCCGCGAGTGCACCGTGGTCCCGGACTTCGTCGGCCACACGTTCATGGTCCACAACGGCAAGGCGCACCTGAAGGTGTTCGTCACCGAGGACATGGTCGGGCACCGGCTGGGCGAGTTCTCCCCGACCCGCACCTTCCGCGGGCACAGCACGCGCAAGGTCGAGGGCGAGACGGCCCCGGGCGCGGCCCCGGCGAAGAAGTAGGAACGGGATCCAGGCGAGAGGAAGAGCGATGGCGAAACACGACAAGACCGAAGCCCCGACGGGGAAGGTGTTCAGCGCGAAGCACCGCTTCGCCCCGACGTCGGCGCGCAAGGCCCGGTACGCCGTGGACCTGGTCCGCGGGCTGCCCGTGAACCAGGCCATGGAGCAGCTGCAGTTCAGCCCGCGCAGGGCGTCCTCCATGGTCCAGAAGGTCCTGAAGTCCGCCGTCGCCAACGCGGGCCAGGACCTCGACGTGGACGCCAACCGCCTCTACGTGGCGGGGGCCCGCGCCGACGACGGGCCGACCGACAAGCGCATGAAGCACCGCTCGCGGGGGCAGGCCTTCGGCCTCCTCGTCCGCCACTGCCACATCAGCATCGAGCTCCGCGAGATGCCGGAGGCCGGGCTTCCCGGCCGTTCCCGGCGGGTCCGCGGCGCGGGCAGGAAGAAGACCGCGGCGGCCGCGAAGACCGCCGCCGCCCCCAGCACCGTCAAGGAGGCCTAGACCGTGGGACAGAAGATCCATCCGAACGGCTTCCGGGTCGGGATCACGAAGGACTGGGACTCCCGCTGGTACGCGAGCAAGAAGGAGTTCGGCAAGTTCCTGCTGGAGGACCACAAGGTCCGCGCCTTCATCAAGGAGCAGTACTACTTCGCCGCGATCCCCAAGGTCGAGATCGAGCGCCGCGGCGAGGAGCTCATCATCCTCGTCCACACGGCCCGCCCCGGGGTCCTCATCGGGCGCAAGGGCGCCAAGGTGGACAAGCTGAAGGGCGATCTCGAGGGTCTCACCGGCCGGACCGTGACCCTGAACGTCCACGAGATCACCCGCCCCGAGCTCGACGCCCAGCTCGTGGCCGAGAACGTCGCCGAGCAGCTGAAGAAGCGCTCGTCGTTCCGCCGCACGATGAAGAAGGCCATGGAGCTGACGATGGACCGCGGCGCGCTGGGCGTCCGCATCCGCTGCTCCGGGCGCCTCGGCGGGGCGGAGATCGCCAGGACCGAGGACCAGCTGAAGGGGTCCATCCCCCTGCAGACGCTGACCGCCGACGTGGACTACGGCCTCGCCGAGGCCCACTGCACCTACGGGATCATCGGGGTGAAGTGCTGGATCTTCAAGGGGGCCTTCGGGTCCCGGACGTCCCAGGCCGGCAAGGCCGGGCACGGCGGACCCGGCCGCTCCGCGGGGGCGCCGGCGGGCGCCCGCGGCGCGCCCGCGGCGGCAGAGTAAGGAGCCGATCCATGCAGATGCCGAAGAGGGTCAAGTTCCGCAAGCTGCAGCGCGGCCGGATCCGCGGCCGGGCGCAGAGCGGCAACCTCGTGGAGTTCGGCGAGTTCGGGCTCCAGGTCCTCGACCGCGGCTTCATCACGGCCCGCCAGCTCGAGGCGGGGCGCGTCGCGGCCAGCCACTTCATGGGTGGCGAGGGCCGCATCTGGGTCCGCGTCTTCCCGTGGAAGCCGATGTCGGCCAAGCCCGCCGAGGTGCGCATGGGCACGGGCAAGGGCGACGTCGAGTACTGGTGCTCCCCGGTCAAGCCCGGGACGATCATCTACGAGATCGGCGGCATCCCCGAGGACGCGGCGCGGACCGCCCTCAACCGCATCGCCCACAAGCTCCCCATGCCGGTGCGCCTCGTCAAGCGCCGGCCGAAGATCTAGGACCCGGAACAGGAATTCGCGGAACAGGAACGGACATGAAGAGCACGGAAATCCGGAGCCGCTCGACGGCGGACCTCAACGAGGAGATTGCCGGCCTCGAACGGGAGATCGCGAACCTGCGCTTCCGCGCCGGTTCCGAGAAGGCGTCGGACCCCGCCCGCATCGGCGGGCTGCGCCGCGACCTCGCCAGGATCCGCACGGTCCTCCGGGAGCGCGAGCTCGACGTCCGGGGCCAGGGCGCCGACGCGGCGTCCGGGCGGACCAGAAAGGCGGCAAAGTGAGCGAGAAGGCGGTGGCGGGAGCGAATGGCGTCCGGGGCGGCCGCACGACCGTCGTCGGCGAGGTGGTCAGCGACCTCATGAGGAAGACCGTCGTCGTGACGGAGGTCCGCTCGGTCAAGCACCCCAAGTACGGGAAGTTCATCAACCGCACCACCCGGTACCACGTCCACGACGAGGCCGAGGAGGCCAAGATGGGGGACGTCGTGGAGATCGAGCACACCCGTCCCCTCTCGAAGCTGAAGCGCTGGCGGCTGGTCCGCGTCGTTCGCGCCTCCCAGGGGCGCGTCCGCGGCGAGAAGGATTTGCCCGTTCCCGGCCTGGAGTCGGAGGAGGCCGCGAAGTAGCGGCGGAGCCAAAACGTGATCCAGACATATTCCCGGCTCGACGTCGCGGACAACACCGGCGCCAAGATCGCCATGTGCATCAAGGTGCTCGGCAGTTCCCGCCGGCGGTACGCGCGCATCGGCGACGTGATCGTCTGCGCCGTGAAGAAGGCGATCCCCCACGCCCCCGTGAAGCAGGGGGAGGTCGTGCGGGGCGTCATCGTCCGGACCCGCTTCACCCAGCGGCGCAGCGACGGCTCCTACGTGCGCTTCGATCGCAACGCGATGGTGATCATCGACAACGACGGGAACCCGCGCGGAACCCGCATCTTCGGCGCCGTCGCCCGCGAGCTGCGCCAGAAGAAGTTCATGAAGATCGTCTCCCTCGCGGCGGAGGTGGTGTAAGGCCATGAGGCTCAGGGAAGGCGACACGGTCCAGGTCATCTCGGGCGCCGACAGGGGCAAGCAGGGCAAGGTGCTCCGGCTGCTCGGCGACGAGAGGGTCCTGGTGGAAGGCGTCAATCTGCGCTGGCACCACATGAAGCCGAGCCAGAAGCAGCCCAAGGGAGGCCGCGTCCGCAAGGAGGCGGCGGTCCACGCGAGCAAGGTCATGCCGCTCGACCCCGAGTCCGGGAAGCCGACGCGCGTCGGCTCCCGCGAGGAGGGCGGCCTGAAGGTGCGCGTCGCCCGGCGCAGCGGGAAGACCCTCCCGTTCCCGGCGAAGGAGTAGGTGGAAGATGCCCACGGTCACGCCGCGGCTCAAGGTGAAGTACGGCGGGGAGATCGTCCCCGCCATGAGGAAGCAGTTCGGGTTCCCGAACGTCATGGCCGTCCCGCGCATCGAGAAGATCACGGTGAGCATGGGGGTGGGCAAGGCGGCGGAGAACGCCAAGATCATGGACGCGGCCGTCGCGGACCTCGCCCAGATCACCGGGCAGCGGCCCCTCGTCACGAAGTCCCGCAAGGCCATCTCCCAGTTCCGCCTCCGGGCGGGGCTCCCCATCGGCTGCAAGGTCACGCTCCGGGGCGCCAGGATGTACGAATTCCTCGACCGCCTCATCAGCGTGGTCATCCCCCGAATCCGGGACTTCCGCGGCCTCAAGCGGAACTCCTTCGACGGGAGGGGGAACTACAACATGGGGCTCTCGGACCAGCTGGTGTTCCCCGAGGTCAACCTGGACCGGGTCGAGCACGTGCAGGGGATGAACATCACCATCACCATCGCCAACGGCACGGACGAGACGTCGCTCGCGCTGTTGAAGCACTTCGGCATGCCGTTCAGGAACAACTAGGAGGCTCACCGTGGCCAGGACCTGTCAAGTCCAGAAGTCGCTGAAGAAGCCGCGCCAGAGCACGCAGCACCGCAACCGCTGCGGGATCTGCGGCCGCGCCCGGGCCTACTACAGGAAGTTCCAGCTGTGCCGGATCTGCATGCGGCGCCTGGCGCACCGCGGGGAGATCCCCGGGCTGCGCAAGGCGTCCTGGTAGGGACCGGAACGGGAAGCCGAAGAGAGAAGGAGATCGCGATGTCGATGACAGACCCGGTGGCGGACCTGCTCACGAGGATCCGCAACGCCGTCAGCGCCCGCAAGGAGAAGGTGGACGTCCCCCACTCCCGCCTGAAGGAGGCGGTGGTGGACGTCATGATCCGCGAGGGCTACCTCTCCGAGAAGCAGGTCGTCGAGGTGAGCGCCGCGCGCAAGGTCATGCGGATCCGCCTGCGGTACGGGGCGGACGGGGAGAAGGTCCTCAGCCACATCCAGCGGGTCTCCAGCCCCGGCTGCAGGGTGTACGCGGGCGCCGGTGAGCTCCCGAAGGTCCAGGGGGGCATGGGAATCTCGGTGGTCTCCACCAGCCAGGGCCTGCTCTCGGACCGCGAGGCCCGGGCGAAGAAGGTCGGCGGGGAAGTCCTCGCCACGATTTGGTAGCCGGGAGCCAGGGAACACGAACATGAGCCGGATCGGAAAGACGCCCATCGTCGTGCCGCAGGGGGTGAAGGTCTCCGCCAAGGGGGGCCGCATCTCCGTGACGGGCCCCAAGGGCTCCGTGGAGAGCTTCTTCCCCGCGGAGCTGACCCTCACCCAGGACGAGGGCGGCAAGGCCGTCCGACTCGGCCGTCGCGACGACTCCAAGAAGTGCAAGGCCCTCCACGGGACCTTCCGCCGCATCGTCGGGAACATGGTCGCGGGGGTGGACACCCCCTTCGAGAAGATCCTCGAGATCACGGGCGTCGGCTACGTCGCCAAGCTGCAGCAGAACGCGAAGCTCAAGCACCAGGAGCTCCGCCTGCAGGTCGGCTTCGCCAACCCCGTCGACATCGCCGTACCCAAGGGGCTCGTGGTCGAGTGCCCCTCGGCGACCATGGTGAAGGTCACGGGGGCGGACAAGGCCCTCGTGGGCCAGTTCGCCGCCAACGTGCGCGCCGTCCGCCCGCCGGAGCCCTACAACGGCAAGGGCATCAAGTACAAGGACGAGCGCATCCAGAGGAAGCAGGGCAAGTCGTTCGTCAGCGCCGAGTAGCGCCGGGAGAGATCGATGTCGGACAACGCCAGCACCCGAAGGTCGCACCGGATCCGGAGGCACATGAGCCTCCGGAGGCAGCTCTCGGGCACGGCCGAGCGTCCCAGGCTCGCCGTCTACCGGAGCCTCAAGAACATCTACTGCCAGCTCATCGACGACGACCGCGGGGCGACGATCTGCGCCGCGTCGAGCCGGGACCTGGTCAAGGCGGGGGCCCTCGATGCGAAGAAGGGGGGCGCCGTCGCCGGCGCGATCCTGGTGGGCGAGGACATCGCCCGCAAGGCGAAGGAGAAGGGCATCACCGCGATCGCCTTCGATCGCGGGGGCTTCCGCTACCACGGGCGCGTGAAGGCGCTGGCCGACGCCGCCCGCAAGGGCGGCCTGGTCTTCTAGTCAGGGGCGACCATGAGCAAGTTCAAGATGAACGTTTTCGGGACGGTGGACGCGGAGAGCGTCCACCTCGTCGACAAGGTCGTGAAGATCAACCGCTGCGCCACCGTCGTCAAGGGCGGCAAGCGGTTCTCCTTCTCGGCCATGGTCGTCGTCGGCGACGGCGGCGGGGTGGTCGGCCACGGCTTCGGCAAGGCCAACGAGGTCCCGCCGGCCGTGGAGAAGGCGGTCAAGGACGCCAAGAAGCACCTGTTCCGGGTGCCGCTGCGGGGCCAGACGGTCCCCCACGCGACGCGGGGCACCTTCGGCGCCTCCATCGTCCAGATCCTGCCGGCGGCGCCCGGCACCGGCGTCATCGCCGGCGACGCCGTCCGCGCGGTCATGGAGGCCGCCGGCGTCAAGGACGTGCTCACGAAGGTCTACGGTTCCACCAACCCGGTGAACGTGGTGAAGGCCGCCATGGACGCCCTGTGCCACCTGCGCACCATCTCCGAGGTGGAGCGCCTGAGGGGAGTGAAGATCGCATGAACCTCAACGACGCCAAGTCCGTCCCCGTCGCGAGGAAGCGCGCCTTCCGCGTGGGCCGCGGCCGGGGTTCCGGCTGGGGCAAGACCTCCCGGCGCGGCCAGAAGGGCGCCTCCAGCCGCGCGGGCTGGGGCGGAGGGATCATGCGCGAGGGGGGCCAGATGTCCCTCGTCCGCCGCGTCCCCAAGAAGGGCTTCGGGAACTCCGCCTTCCGGGTCGAGTACGAGGTCGTCAACGTCGAGAAGCTCGCCTCCGTCGCCGTCGACGGCGCGATCACACCGGACATCCTGAAGGCCGCCTGCCTCGTGAAGAAGAGCGCGCGGTGGGTGAAGATCCTCGGCGACGGCGAGGTGGGCGCGGCCCTGAAGGTCACGGCCCACCACTTCAGCAAGGGCGCCCGCGACAAGATCGAGAAGGCCGGCGGGACCGCCACCGTCCTCCCCGGGCGCCACGGCATCGCGGCCCCCGCTTCGGGCGGCGAGCGCCACGCCCTCGCCTCGGTCAAGCACCTGGCCAACCTCGCCAAGGCCGCCAAGACGGCGGTGAAGAAGCGCGCCGACGCGGAGGCCGAGGCGGCCGCCAAGGGCGACGCCCCGGCCAAGGGCGAGAAGGCCCCGAAGGCGGAGAAGGCCCCGAAGGCCCCCCGGCCCCCGAAGGCCGAGAAGTCCGACAAGGCCCCGAAGTCGCCCAAGGGCGACAAGAAGTCGAAGTAGGAAAGGCGGAAACGGCGTGTTCGCTCGCGTCTACGACATGTTCCGGGTGGAGGAGCTTCGAAAGAAGATCCTCATCACCCTCGGCCTGCTGGCCATCTTCCGGCTGGGGTTCCACATCCCCCTGCCGGGCGTGGATCCCCAGGCGCTCGCGGAGTTCCTCCACGGCGGCAAGGGGGCGGCCAAGGGGCTCGTCGACCTGCTGAACGTCCTCTCCGCCGGCTCCCTCCTCTCCTGCACGGTGTTCTCCCTCGGGATCATGCCGTACATCTCCGCCAGCATCATCTTCAGCCTCCTCGCCAAGGTGGTCCCGGCCCTGGAGAAGATCGCCAAGGAGGGGACCCAGGGGCAGCGCAAGATCAACCAGTGGACGCGCCTGGCCACGGTCCCCATCTGCGTCATCCAGTCCCTGTTCATCTGGGGTGGGGCGCTCAAGCCGGGGAGCTTCCTCCTCGGGGAGGGCGTGGCCCTCGTGCCGCCCGAGGTCCACGGCACCTTCTGGTTCGCCTCCACGGTCGTCATCGGCATGACGGCGGGCTGCATCTTCATGATGTGGATCGGGGAGCAGATCACCGAGTACGGCATCGGCAACGGGATCTCGCTCCTCATCATGGCGAACATCGTCGCCCGCATCCCCGACGCCTTCGTCCAGATCTTCACCGCCTCCCAGAACCCGGAGCACCGGGCGGAGATCCTCAAGATCGGGCTCCTCGCCCTCCTCTTCGTCGTCGTGACCCTGGGCGTGGTCTACCTGACGAAGGGGACCCGACGCGTCCCCGTCCAGTACGCCAAGCTCGTCCGGGGCCGGTCGGTGTACGGCGGCCAGCGCCACTTCCTGCCGCTCAAGGTCAACGCGGTCTCGGTCATGCCCGTGATCTTCGCCTCGACCCTGCTGGTCCTCCCACAGCAGCTGCTGCACCAGTGGGGAATCACGTTGCTCGACCGGAACACCTTCGTCTACGCCACCCTCTACGTGGGCGGCATCGTCTTCTTCTCCTTCTTCTGGGTGGGGATGATGTTCAACCCCAAGGAGATGGCGGACCAGATCAAGGAGAACGGGGCGTTCATCCCGGGCATCCGGCCGGGACGCCGCACCCAGGAGTACCTCGACGAGGCGCTCCAGCGGATCACCCTGGCGGGGGCCTTCTTCCTCGCCATCATCGCCCTCCTGCCCGACATGCTCGTCCAGGTGATGGGGCTGCCTCCCATCGCCTCGTCCTTCGTCGGCGGAACCAGCATCCTCATCACCGTCTCCGTGGCCCTGGACCTGGCGGACCGGGTCAACTCCTACCTCCTCATGAGGAACTACAAGGGCTTCATGGGCGGCAGCAGCCTGAAGGGAGGCGGCGGCTTCTAGCCGCCGGAAACCCATGGACATCGTCTTCCTCGGACCCCCGGGCGCGGGCAAGGGCACCCAGGCGCAGCGCCTCGCCGCGGCCCTCGGCATCCCCCAGCTGAGCACGGGCGCCGTCCTGCGCAAGGCCGTGGCCGACGGGACCCCGGTCGGGCTCAGGGCCAGGGCCATCATGGAGTCCGGCCGCCTCGTCCCCGACGAGGTCGTCGCCGAGCTCATCCGCGAGGCCCTGACCCGGGACGACGCGAAGAACGGGGTCATCTTCGACGGCTACCCCCGCAACGCCGCCCAGGCCGCGACGCTGGACGGGCTCCTCGCCGGCCTCGGGCGGAGGGTGGGGCTGGCCATCCTGGTCGACCTTCCCGGGGACGTCATCATCGAGCGCCTCTCGGGCCGCCGCTCCTGCCCGAAGGACGGCGCCACCTACCACGTGACCGGGGATCCCCCCCGGACGGCGGGCAAGTGCGACAAGTGCGGCACGGACCTCGTCCAGCGCGCCGACGACCTCCCCGAGACCATCCGGGACCGGCTGCGGATCTACGCCGAGCAGACCGCGGGCATCGATCGCCGCTACGAGCAGGCCGGTCTCCTCGTCCGCATCGACGGCCGAATCGGGAGCCCCGACGCCGTCTTCGCCGCGGTGAAGTCCGCGGCCGAGGCGGCGATGGCCCCGAAGCGCAAGGTCGCCGGGCCGACGGTCGTCTCGAAGAAGAAGCCCGCGAAGAAGAGGGTTGCGAAGAAGAAGGTCATGAAGAAGAAGCCCGCGAAGAAGAAGCCCGCGAAGAAGAAGCCCGCGAAGAAGGGCCGCGCCCGGGGGAAGCGTTGATCTCCTACAAGACCCCGAGGGAGATCGCGCTGATGCGCGAGGCCGCCCGCATCGTGGCCGAGGTCCATGCCTGGGCGACGGAGAACGTCCGTCCCGGCATCACCACGGACGAGATCGATCGCGGCGCCCGCGGGATCATCGAGAAGCGCGGCGCCGAGTGCACCTTCCTCGGCTACCACGGCTTCCCGAAGACCATCTGCACCTCGGTGAACGAGGAGGTCGTCCACGGGATACCGGGGAACCGGCGCCTCGCCGAGGGCGACATCATCGGCGTGGACGTGGGCGCGACCTACAGGAGCTACGTGGGCGACGCCGCCATCACCCTCCCCGTGGGGACCATCACGGCCGAGAAGCGCCGCCTGGTGGACACGACCCGGGAGTGCCTCGACGCCGCCATCCGCGTCATGGGCCCCGGGGTGCGCATCTCGGCGGTCTCGGCCGCGGTGCAGTCCCTGGCGGAGTCCCGGGGCTACGGCGTCGTCCGGGAGTACGCGGGTCACGGGATCGGGACCCGGCTCCACGAGGAACCGCAGGTTCCCAACTACGTGGACGCGGGCACGCGGATGCACGACGTGGTCCTGCGGCCGGGCATGGTCATCTGCGTCGAGCCCATGCTGAACCTGGGGTGCGCGGAGGTGGACGTGCTGGACGACGGTTGGACCGTCGTCACGCGGGACCGCCGGCCGAGCGCGCACTTCGAGCACACCATCGCGGTCACCGAGGACGGCGTACAGGTCCTCTCGGTCGTCTAGGCGGAGGCGGAGGAAGCCATGAAGGTCAGAGCGTCGGTCCGGAGGATCTGCGAGAATTGCAAGATCGTCCGCCGCAAGGGCATCGTGCGGGTGATCTGCACGGAGAAGCGCCACAAGCAGAAGCAGGGTTAGCCGGGGCCCCCCGAAGGGGCCAGCCCCCGACGGGGGCCAAGAGGAGGAGCGAGCATGGCGCGCATCGTGGGTGTCGACGTCCCGGCCGAGAAGAAGATCGGCGTGGCGCTGACCTACATCTACGGGATCGGCTGGACGCTTTCCCGCCAGATCCTCAAGGACCTCGGGATCGACCCCGAGACCCGCTGCAAGGGCCTCTCCGACGAGGAGCTGAGCCGCATCTCCTCGGTCATCGAGAAGAAGTTCGTGGTGGAGGGGCAGCTGCGCCGGCAGGTCGCCCAGAACATCTCCCGCCTCAAGGAGATCAAGTGCTACCGCGGCAGCCGGCACATCAAGAACCTGCCCGTCCGCGGCCAGCGCACGCGGACCAACGCGCGCACGCGCAAGGGGCCGCGCCGGACGGTGGCGCGCAAGAAGAGCGTGAAGGAGCTCGGATAAGATGGCGAACGACAAGCCTGAAGAGAAGGACGCGCCCGCCGAGAAGGCGGAGAAGCCCGCCCGGGTCGAGGCCGCGAAGGCCGACGAGGGCGCGGCCTCCGGCGCGCCCGCCGGCGCCGCCCCCGCGGCCGCGGCGGAGGAGGGCGCGGCCCCGGCCGCCGTCCGCAAGGTCAAGGGGAAGCGGTCCGTCCCCCGGGGGGTGGCCCACGTGCTCGCCTCCTTCAACAACACCATCGTCACGATCACCGACCCCAACGGGGAGACCCTCTGCTGGGACTCCTCGGGGAGCGTCGGCTTCAAGGGCTCCCGCAAGTCCACCCCCTTCGCCGCCCAGAAGGCCGCGGAGCGCTGCGCCGAGAAGGCGATGAAGATGGGGGTGCGCGAGGTCGAGGTGAAGGTGAACGGGCCGGGCACGGGGCGGGAATCCGCCGTCCGCGCGCTGGCGGCCGCCGGCCTGAAGATCCGGGCCATCGAGGACGTGACGCCCATCCCGCACAACGGCTGCCGGCCCCGCAAGAGGCGCCGGGTCTAGGACGGGACGCAACGGGACGCGAAGGGACGGACGCAAGGAAACGACGGAGGACGGACGGCCATGGCTCGAAGCATCGGCGCAAAGTGCAGGCTCTGCCGGAGGGAGGGCGTGATGCTCTTCCTGAAGGGGCAGCGCTGCCTGACGGACAAGTGCGCGATCAAGCGGCGCGAGACGCCCCCCGGCATGCACTCGCTGCGCCGCGGGCGGCTCTCCGCCTACGGTACGCGCCTCCGGGAGAAGCAGAAGGTCAAGCGGATCTACGGCGTCCTCGAGGCGCAGTTCCGCCGGATCTTCTCCGAGGCCGAGCGCATGAAGGGGAACACGGGGGAGAACCTCCTGGTGCTCCTCGAGCGGCGCCTGGACAACGTCGTCTACCACCTCGGGTTCGGCCTGTCGCGCTCCCACGCGCGGCAGCTGGTCCGGCACGGACACGTCGCCCTCAACGGGAAGCGCTGCTCCATCCCCTCGGCCCTCGTCCGTGCCGGGGACGTGATCGGGCCGGTCAACCGGCCCGGCGCCCTCAAGGCGATCAAGGAGGCCCTCGAGCAGACGCGGGGGAGGACCTGCCCGACGTGGCTGGTGAAGTCCGAGGACCCGCCCTCCGGCAAGGTCAACGTGCTGCCGCGGAGGGACGAGATCCCCTACGAGGTCAACGAGCTGTTCATCGTCGAGGTGGCTTCCCGCTAGGACGGGAAGGACGCCGCGCCGGCCGCGAAGCGCCGGGTCGAAGCAGGACAGGGACGCGATGCCGTGCCAGGGGCCGCCGCCGGTCGCGCGGCGCAGTGCCCCGCAGGCAGGCAAGGAAACGGAGGTTCGCGATGCGCATCCGCTGGAGGGACTTCGAGCTGCCGAACCGTGTCGTCGTCGAGGAGAAGACGCGCACCGAGCGATACGCCGCCTTCACGGCGGAGCCCTTCGAGCGCGGCTACGGCGCCACGGTGGGCAACGGCCTCAGGCGCGTGCTGCTCTCCTCCCTCGAGGGGACGGCCGTCACCCACGTCCGGATCAAGGGCGTGGAGCACGAGTTCTCGAGCCTCAAGGGCGTCGTCGAGGACGTCACCGAGATCATCCTGAACGTCAAGAAGCTCCTCGTCCGCATGCACAAGGACGAGCCGAAGATCCTGCGCGTGCAGAAGAAGGGCCCGGGCCCCGTGACCGGCGCCGACATCAAGGGCGACGCCGACGTCGAGGTCGTCAACACCGATCTCCTCCTCTGCACCCTGTCGGACGAGACGACCTTCGACATGGAGCTCACGGTCCGCAAGGGCCGGGGCTACGAGACCTCCGAGGCCCACGCCGGCGAGGACATGGAGATCGGGGTCATCCCCGTGGATTCCATCTTCTCCCCCGTGCAGCGCGTCCGCTACAAGACCATGAACACCCGCGTCGGGAAGATGACGAACTACGACAAGCTCGTGCTGGAGGTCTGGACCGACGGGACGGTCTCCCCGGAGATGGCCCTGGCCGAGGCGGCCAAGATCTACCGCAAGCACCTCAACCCCTTCGTGTCCGCGTTCGACGAGGGGCGCCCCGTCGCCGCCGCCGGCGGGTCTCCCGCCGCCGCGGAGGAGTCGGACGCCCGCGCCGAGAGGGAGCGCCAGGAGGTGGCCGCCAAGCTGGCCATGCCGCTCACCGGCCTCGGCCTGTCCGCCCGCGCCATGAACTCGCTGCAGAAGGCCCACCTGGAGTCCGTGGGCGACCTCTGCCGCCGCACCGAGGAGGAGCTCCTCGGCGTCGAGGCCTTCGGCCGCACCACGCTGAAGGAGGTCGTCGCCAAGCTCGAGGAGCAGGGACTCGGCCTCGGGATGGACGTGGACGCCGTCGGGGGCGCGTAGCCGCCCCGACGCGCCGCACCGGATACCGCCGCACCGGATACCGCCGCACGGGAAACCGCCGCACCTTCGGGAGCCGCCATGAGGCATCGCAAGTCGGGCCGCAAGTTCGGAAGGAAGTCCGCCCCGCGCCGGGCGCTGGAGAGGGGCATCGTGCAGAGCCTCTTCCAGCACGGGCGGATCGTCACCACCCTCGCCAAGGCGAAGGAGTTCCGCTCCCCCGCGGAGAAGCTCATCACCCTGGCCCGCCGGGGGAACACCGCCCGGGAGCGCGGCGACGTGCCCGCGTTCCTGCACTGCTACCGCCAGGCCGTGGCGGAACTCGGCGGGAACCAGCAGGCCAACCGCGTCGCCAAGCAGCTGTTCGAGGAGATCGCGCCCCAGTTCCGGGATCGGAACGGCGGGTACACCCGCGTCATCCGGCACTGGAAGGTCCGCCTCGGCGACGCCGCCCCGCAGGCGGTGTTCGAGCTCGTCGGCTACACGCCGGCGCAGGCCGGGCCCGAGGAGGGCGCGGCGCCGGAGGGCGGCGAGGCCCCGGCGGAGGAGGCGAAGGCCCCCGCGAAGGGCGCCGCGAAGAAGGGTGCCGCGAAGAAGGGCGGCAAGGCGGGCTCGGAGAAGGACGCGTAGCCGCCGTGCCGGCGGCCCTTCCGCCCGCGGCGGCCGGGGCCTTCGACGGGACGGCCCTGGCCGGGGCCGCGCTCTACGTGGTCCTCTTCGGGCTCGGCCTCTGGGGGATCTGGCGCTTGGCGGCCGGCGGCCCGGCGGGGCCGCCTCCGGGGTCCGGCGGGAGCGACTCCCCGTGAGGACCCTCACCACGGACCCCGAGGAGCGCCGCTGGCTCCTCATCCGGAACTTCCTCTCGTCGTGGAAGAGGTTCCTCGGGATCTTCGAGGAGTACGAGCGCCGGGTGAAGGGCTTCTCCGATCGCTACAAGACGGAGCGCGCCCGGCTCCGCCTGTCCCCCGACGACCTGGCCTCCCTCATCGACTTCCGTGCCCTGGAGGACCTGCGGGACCGCGAGGTGTCGCTGCTCCGCGAGATCTCCCACGACCTCTTCCGCTCCCCCGACGCCACGGACCGCTTCGACCACCACGTCTCGATCATCTACCACGAGCTCTCGGCGCTGAAGGAGGAGCACTACACTCTGCGCGAGGAGTTCGTGCGCGAGGAGCGGATCGAGTACGACCTCCTGTACCGCGAGGTCAACCAGTACTACCCCAAGCGGCTCGGGCACATCCGCAACCTCTACCAGAAGGCCGACCGCCGGCTGCGCCAGCTCCTGCCGGGGATGTCCGAGGACCGGGTCCTCGTCCGGTCCGCCTACCTCTTCGGGCCCGGCCTCGTCGAGGGCCTCTACCCGGGAGGCATGGCGGAGTTCTACGCCGCGATGTACGCCGGGGGTGCCGCGGAGGGGCTCGCCGCCGCCGGGGACTCCTTCCGCGAGGCGGGCTTCCTCGCGGAGGCGGAGGAGGCCTACGGGCGCTGCCTCGCGGTTCCCCCGGCGCCGCTGCGCGGGAAGGCCTCGCGGCTGCAGTCGCGGATCCGGGCCGAGGCCGCCGAGCGCGTCGAGGCGCTCCGGGCCTCCCGGGCCTGAGCGGGAATTCCGCCGCCTCCTCCCGGCCCCGTACACTCGGCGGACCATGGACCCCGCGTCCCCCTGCGCGGCAGGAACCGCGCCGCCGCCGCCGAAGAAGGCCTGGATCGAGGCCTTCGGCTGCCAGATGAACCTCCTCGACGGGGAGTTCGCCGTCGGCGACCTGCGGCTGCGGGGGTACGGGCCGGCGGCGACGGCGGAGGAGGCGGACCTGGTGGTCTTCAACACCTGCTCGGTCCGCCAGCACGCCGAGGACAAGATCTGGTCCCGCCTCGGGGCCCTCGAGCAGCGCAAGCGCGTCGATCCCTCCCTCATCGTGGCGGTGATGGGCTGCATGGCCGAGCGCGAGGGGGAGGCCCTCCTCCGGCGGGCCCCGGTCGTGGACATCGTCGTCGGAACCCGCCGCTACGGGGACCTCGCGCGCCTGGTCGGGGAGGTCGAGGACTCCGGCCGCCGGTTCGTCACCGTCGGCGACCCCAGGGAGGGGTTCCGCGAGCCGGCCCGGGACGTCGCCGTCCGGCAGGAGCGGCACCGGGGGTGGGTCTCCGTGATGCGGGGCTGCTGCCACCGGTGCTCCTTCTGCGTGGTCCCCTCGGTGCGCGGCCCCCAGTTCGACCGCGACGAGGCCTCCATCCTCGAGGAGGTGCGGCGCCTGGCCGGCGACGGGGCCACGGAGATCTTCCTCCTCGGGCAGAACATCAACACGTGGGGGCGCACCCTCCCGGAGAGGCCGTCCCTGGACGGCCTCCTCCGCCGGGTCCACGAGGTGCCCGGGGTCCGGCGAATCCGCTTCCTGACCAGCAACCCGATGGACCTCGAGCCCGCCCTCCTCGACGCGATGGGGGAGCTGCCCCGGGTCATGCCCTACCTCCACTTCCCCGCGCAGCACGGCTCCGACGGGATGCTCCGGCGGATGCACCGCGGCTACACGAGGGCGCGGTACCTGGAGCTGGTGGACGAGGCCCGGGCCCGGGTCCCGGGGATCGAGCTCGCCACCGACCTCATCGTCGGCTTCCCCGGGGAGACGGAGGAGGAGTTCGCCGACCTCCGCTCCCTCCAGGACGCGGTGCGCTGGTCCATGGCCTTCGTCTTCAAGTACTCCCCCCGGCCCGGCACGAAGGCCGCGGACCTGCCCGACGACGTGCCCGAGGAGGTCAAGTCCCGGCGCCACGGCGAGGTGCTCGCCGCCCAGGACCGGGTCCAGGAGGCGCTCCACGCCTCCCGCGTGGGGACGGAGGTCGAGGTCCTCGTGGACGGCCCCTCGTCGCGAAACCCCGATCGGGTCGCGGGGAGGACGGAGCACCACCAGCTCGCCGTCCTCCGGCGCGGGGCCGCCGGCCCGGGGGAGTACGTGCGGGGGCGGGTGGTCCGGGCGTCCTCCCGCGTCCTCCACGTGCTCGGGCCCGGCGAGCCGGCGGATTCCCTCCCTTGACCTTCTCGACGGAGGACGCGCGCCTGCTCCTCGCCCGGGCGGCCTCCCTGGCCGCGGGCTCCGGGCTCGACGTCCTGCCGAACCCGCCGGTGGGGTGCGTGCTCGTGGACCCGGCGGGGCGCGTGGTGGGGGAGGGCTTCCACCCGGCCTACGGCGCCCCCCACGCCGAGGCGGCGGCGCTGGAGCGGGCCGGCGCCTCCGCCCGGGGAGCGACGGCGTTCCTGACCCTGGAGCCCTGCGGCGGGGGACCGGGCAAGAAGACCCCTCCCTGCGCGCCCGCCCTCCGCGACGCGGGGGTGGCGGCGGTCGTCTACGCCTGCGCCGATCCGTCGGCCCCCGCGGCGGGGAGCGGCCCCGCCCTCCTCCGCGCCGCCGGGATCGACGTCGGGATCTCGCCGTGCCCCGAGGCGGAGGCCCTTCTGTCGCGGTGGAGGGCGGCCCGGGCCGATCCCTTCCCGTGGACCATCGCCAAGTGGGCCATGACCCTCGACGGCAGGACCGCCGACGCCCGGGGAGGCTCCCGCTGGATCTCCGGGGAGGAGTCGAGGGATCGGGTCCACGCCCTCCGGGAGCGGGTGGACGCCGTCGTCGTCGGGTCCCGGACCGCCGTGCTCGACGATCCCGACCTGCGGCCGCGGTCGGGCCGCGGCCCCGGCGGCCGACCGCCCCTGCGCGTGGTGGTGGACGGCGGGCTCCGAACGCCGGCCCGGGGTACCCTCGCCGCCACGGCCCGAGAGGGGCCCGTCCTCGTGGCCGCGGGCGGCCGCGCCCCCCCCGGCCGCAGGGCCGCCCTGGAGGCCCGGGGCGTGGAGGTCCGGGACTACGCGGGCGCGGACGGCCGGGTGGACCTCCCCTCCCTGTTCCGGGACCTCCGCGCCCGGGG
>CAZWGT010000011.1:21840-24522 GCA_964633345.1 uncultured Planctomycetota bacterium | reverse complement strand
AGGTCGAAGGACTCCCCCTCGCGCGCCACGCGGAAGCCCTCCGCCTCGGACGGGGAGGGGTCGATCAGCAGCGGGTTGGTGTGGTTGAGGTGGATCCAGCGGACGCGGTCGCCGAGGCCCTGCAGGCGCTCGATGCTGCGGACCACGGGCGGGTGCGGCACCTCCCCCTGGGGGCGGTTGGGGAGTTCGTCCATCGAGTAGAAGGTCGCGTCGAGGAAGGCGAGGTCCACGCCCTCCACCACCGTCCTCACGTCGCGGTCCCACTGCTCCCACGAGTCGATGTCGGGGACGAACAGCACGCGGCGCCGCGGCCCCTCGACGAGGTAGCCCACGGTGTCGCTCAGCTCGTCCCGGTGCGGTACCGGGATCGCGGTCACCGTCACGCCGCCGAGGTCCACCGACGCGTTGTCGCGGAGATCGATCCGCCCCTCCTGCACGAGGCGGCGCCACGGCTCGTTCGTCTCGAGGAAGCCGCGCATCGCCTTCGTCGCGTGGACGGGAACCCCCTTCGCCCCGAGCACCTCCTTGCCGAGGAACGCCAGACCGAGGTAGTGCCCGACGTGCGCGTGGGTGAGGAAGATCCCCTCCGGCGACCGCACGCCGAGCGCGTGGACCTGGGCCGGGAGATCGGGGGTCGCGTCGAGGAGCCAGCCTCGCTTCCCGTCGGTGATCCCGAGGCAGGCGACCCTGCCGGGCTCCCTCTCCCCGCGCCGGACCGAGGCGCAGGGCTCCTTCGCGCAGCCGAGGTGCGGCATCCCCCCGTCCTGCAGGATCCCGAGGACGACGAGGCGCCAGCCGGATTCCGCGGGCGGGTTCACGGCCGCGCAACCTCCCGTCGCCAGGGCCGCCGCCAGGAACCCGAAGAACATCCCGGAGGCGGGCTTCCTGGACGGGATCTCGGCCACGCCCCCAGAGTACCCCGCGCGGCCCGGGGAACGGTGGGTTCGGTCCGCTCCCTCCGTCAGCGCGGCTCCGCCTCGGACTCCAGGTCCTTCGCCAGCGCGCCGGCCATCGCGGGGTCCACCGCCCGCAGCGCCTCCAGCGCGTCCCGGGCCTCCCCGTTCCTGCCGAGGGCGCGGAGCGCGAGGGCGAGACCGTACAGGCAGTAGGGGTCCCTCGGACGGGCCTCCAGGCCCCCGCGGAAGGACGCCAGCGCCTCCTCCATGCGACCGAGGCGGTAGAGCACCTGGCCGAGGCCGTACAGCGTCTCCGGATCGCCGGGTCCGAGCCGCGCCGCCTCGCGGAACTCCTCCAGCGCTTCCGGGTCCCTTCCCAGCCTCCCCAGGTACGAGGCCAGCTCGAAGCGGAGCCGGGGCTCCCCTGGCTTGAGCTTCGCCGCCCGGGCGAGGGCGTCCGTCCCCTCCTCCCGCCGCCCGAGGTCGCGGAGACAGGGACCCAGCTCCCACCACGCATCGGCCCAGCCGGGCTGGGCGCGCACGACCTCCTGGAGGAGCACCAGGGCCTCCTCGTTCCTTCCCGACCTCCGGCAGATCCTCCCCAGCCCGTGCCGCGCGCCGTCCTGCCGGGGATCCAGCCGGAGGGACTCCCGGAAGCAGTCCTCCGCCTCCTTCGCCTTCTCCCGGCGGAGGAGGAGCCAGCCGAGGTTCTCCAGGGTGTCGGCGTTCGCCGGACGGAGCCGGAGGGACTCCCGGTACGCGGCCTCGGCCTCGTCCAGTCTCCCGAGGTGACCGAGCTGGATCCCCAGACTGTTGCGGGCCAGCGCGTCGGCCGGGTTCCGGTCGAGGTACTCCCGGTACCGCACCGCCGCCTCCTCCCGGCGCCCGAGCGCCCCGAGGGCGCGCGCCTCCCAGAAGAGGTTCAGGGGCTCCCGCGGCTGGAGGCCGCGGGCCTCCGCGAACAGGGGGAGGGCCTCCTCCGGCCTGCCGAGATGGACGAGGCACACGCCGAGGATCCGCCGATCGGTCCCCCAGGGAGGGGGATTCGCCACGGAGCGCCGGAGGGGGGCCTCCGCCTCCGCGTACCGGTCGAGGAGGTAGAGCGTGTAGCCGAGGTTCCAGACCGCGTCCTTCTCCTCACGGTCGAGGCGGTCCGCCTCGACGAAGTACGGCAGCGCCTCCTCGTACCGCCGAAGGAACCGCAGGGCGTACCCGAGGTTGATGAGCACGCCGACGTGCGCGGGATCGAGGCGGTGCGCCTCGCGGAGCGGGACGAGGGCCTCCTCGTACCTCTCCAGGTCGTTGAGGGCCCAGCCGGTGTTGTAGAGGGCGCTCACGTGGGCCGGGTCGCGCCTCAGGGCCTCGTGGTACGCGGCGATCGCCTCCTCCTGCCGCCCCTCCGCCTGGAATTCCACCCCGCGCCCGTACCAGGATCTTGCGTCCGCGGGCGCGGCCGGGGGCGATCCGCCGGAGGCGCACCCGGACAGCAGTGCCAGGGGCACCGCCAGGGACGCCCACCGGGTAGTCACCTCCGGCCCCCGGACGCGCACGCCTCCGGGCCGAAGATCTCCTCGAAGACCTCGCGCACGGTGCCGATCCGCTCGGCGCGCCAGGCGTTCGTGCCGCAGAAGACGAGTCCGGTCTCGACGTCGCCGCGCTGGGCGCGGGCCAGCGCCTCCATGATGCAGAACTCCGAGCCGTGGTCGCGGTACCCGCAGTTCTCCAGGCAGGCGACGGAGCAGCGGAAGTCCCGATCGAGGTCGTACCGCCGGATGCGATCGACGTT
>CAZWGT010000011.1:0-21740 GCA_964633345.1 uncultured Planctomycetota bacterium | reverse complement strand
GAACTCCTCCCGGAACATCGCCGCGATCGCGCGGACGGTCCCGTAGTGGTCGTACACCCCGGCGCCGATGTCCTCGGCCCTCGCGCCGAGGTGCCCGCCCGCCGTGTCGGGGTCCTCCACCACGATCCCGTCGGGGAGGCGCCCGTGGCTCCGCTCCCAGCGGCGGGCGACGACGCGCGCCGCGCGCACCGAGGAGACGATGGGCACGAGGGCGACGTCGGGGTGGCCCTTCACGAGGTCCGGCAGCGCGAGGGGGAGGCCGGCGCCGCAGACGACGACCTTCGCCCCGGCGTCGCAGGCGGCCGGCACCACGCGGTCCATCCACCGGGCGGCGACCATGCAGTTGATCCCCACGACCCCGCCGCCGGACAGGGCCACCGCCTTCGAGACCTCCTCGCGGGTTGCGATCTCGTTGGCGTCGGCCAGCCGCTCCCCGCGGGGGAGCCCGGCGCCGAAGCCGATGCCCGCGGTCGCCACGAGGCCGACGCCGCCGCAGCGCGCCACCGCCCCGGCGAGCCTCCCCGCCGAGACGCGGACCCCCATCCCTCCCTGGACCAGGGGGAAGGGGACGGTGTGGCGGCCGAGCTTCAGGCGGGGCGCGGGGCGCATGCTCTTGCGGGATTGTCCTCCCGGCGGCTGCGGGGGGCGACGCAGATCCGCGTGCTCCGGTCACGGGGCCGGGGTGGGGTACCGCCCCATTGCCGCCGCCCTGCGGGAAGTCCACGGTGTCTCCGGACGACAGGAACGCCCGGAGGCCCCGCCATGAAGAACCCGAGCCGCACCCTCGCCTTCTCGATCTTCGCCCTTCTCGCCGCCGCCGCCGTCCTCGCCACCCAGGGCTGCAAGCACGGGCACATGGGCCGGGCCGGCGACCAGGTGGACAGGTCCGGGTCGAAGATGAGCAAGGTCTTCAAGAACTAGCGGGGGACCCCCGGGAGCCGCCGCGGTCCGTCCATCGGTGCGCGGCGAAGAGGCACACCGGCACCAGCACCAGCGAGAACGCCGTCGATCCGAGGATCCCGGAGATGGGGGTCCACGCCAGGCCCGAGAGGATCGGGTCCGGGGCGATGGGCCACGCGCCGATGGAAGGCCGGCGCCGCGTCGCGCTCCCCGGTGACGACGAAGCGCGTGGCCATCTGCACCGCGTCTGCCCCCTCGCCCGGGGCCCGCCGGGAATCCCCGCGGGCCCACACCCCGCCCGCGGCGATGACGGGGACGGCGGCGGAGATCTCCTCCCGGAACATCGCCGCGATCGCGCGGACGGTCCCGTAGTGGTCGTTGTCGTCCGCGGTCGGCGGGATCCGAGGCGGTTCGGGGATCGGTACGGCCGTTGCGGGGAGGCCCCTCCGTGCGGCGGTCGCTGACGCCGATCGTGATCAGCGGAGGCGTGCCATGCGGTGGTCCGGCTGGATGGGGGCGTGCGTTCTTGCGGGGTCGGCGCTGGCGGCGGAGTTCGCCGTCGAGGGGGTTCTCGAGGTGGAGCGGATGACGGTCCGCTTCGGGCCCCCGCCCCCGGACGGGCGGCGGACCTTCGCGATCCGGGCCCCGTCGCGGCTCCGGCTCGCCGCCACCTTCGAGCCCGCCCTCCTCCCCCCGGGCTTCGACCCGGGCACGGACCACCTCTCCCTCTCCGTGGCCGGCATCCCGATTCTCGAGGGCCCCGCGTTCGCGGCGGAGACCTCGGTCCACGTGCGGGGGACCGGGGAGTTCGTGCTCCGCCAGGTCCGTCCCTACGAGGGCCGCGGGGCCCTCCTCCTCCGCATCGACCCCGTGCAGGGCCGCCTCCTCCTCGACGCGCGGGGCGCGGACCTCGGGCGCCTCCTCGGGGACGGGCCGGGGGAGACGGAGATCGTCTTCAACGCCGGCGGGATCGTCCACCGCGCGACGGTCGATCTGCGGCCCGTGCGTCCGGGCGCATGGGAGGCGCCCTAGCCCGCGGCCGCACCCCGGTCCGTCCAGCGGTGCGCCGCGAAGTAGGAGAGGGGCACGAGCACCAGCGAGAACGCCGTCGAGCCGAGGACGCCGAAGATGAGGCACCACGCCAGGCCCGAGAAGATCGGGTCCAGCGTGATGGGCCACGCGCCGAGCATCGCCGCTCCCGCGGTCAGCAGGATCGGGCGGAAGCGCGCGATCCCGCTCTCGATGACCGCCGCCCGGAGCTCCTCGCCGTGGGCCATCCTCTGGCGGATGAAGTCGATGAGGATGATCGAGTTGCGCACCACGATGCCGGCCAGCGCGATGAGCCCGATCATGCTCGTCGCCGTGAACCAGACCGGGTCCCGGTAGCCCCCCACCGTCGAGCCGGCGACCGCGTTGAGGAGCCAGAAGCCCGGCATCACCGCGAGGGCCCCCAGGGGGATGGCCACCATCACGACCAGGGGCATCAGGAACGAGCCGGTCTCGACGACCAGGAGCACGAAGATGAGCAGCAGCGCCCCGGCGAAGGCGAGACCGAGATCGCGGAAGACGTCGAGGGTGACGTTCCACTCCCCCTCGCCCCGCCAGGACGCGGACGCTCCCCCGGGGAGGGGATCCCGGCGGAGGCCCGCCTGCATCGACAGCACCGCCTCCGCGGGGGCGCGGCCCGCCACCTCGCCGAGGACGAAGACGACGCGCTCGAGGTCCTTGTGGAAGACCGGCTGGTCCTCGGCGACGCCGCGGAACGCGCCCAGTTCGGCCAGCGGCACCAGCGCCCCCCCGGCGCCCTTCACCTGCAGGCGGGACAGCTCCTCCTCGCCGCTCCTCGCCACGCGGTCGAGGACGACCCTCAGGCGAAGGGGGCGCCGCTCGTCGGGCTCGTGGACCAGGGCGGCGTCCGCGCCCGAGAGCGCCAGCCGCAGGGTCCGCACCACCTCCGCCGTGGAGACCCCGTGCAGCGCCGCCTTCTCCTTGTCGAGGACGAAGTCCAGCCGCCAGCTCTCCGCCTCGGCCATGGTGTCCGTGTCCACGACGCCGGGCTCGGCGGCCAGCCGGCGCCGGACCTCCTCGGCGGCGTCCACGAGATCGCCGATCCGGGCCGAGGGCGGGCCCGTCACCTCCGCCACCAGCGTGGAGAGGACCGGGGGGCCCGGCGGGACCTCCACGATCTTCAGGGCCGCGCCGTGGCGCCGGGCGACGGGCTCGAGGTCGGCGCGGAGGCGCAGGGCCAGGGCGTGGCTCTTCTCCCGGCGGCCCTCCCTGGGCACCAGGTTCACCCGGATCTCGGCGAGGTTCGGGGCGGCGCGCAGGTTGTATCTCCGGACGAGACCGTTGAAGTCCATGGGACCCGGCGTGCCGACGTAGGCCTCGAGGTCCGTCACCTCGGGCACCGAGGCGAGGAAGCGCTCCGCCTCGTCCGCCGCCGCCGCGGTGCGCTCCACGGTCGCGCCCTCGGGGAGATCGAGGAGCACGAGGAACTCGCTCTTGTCGTCGTAGGGGAGCATCTTCAGCGGCACCGCCCCGCTGCCGGCGATCCAGGCCGCCAGCGCCGCGAGGCCGAGGATCCCCGCCGTGAGCGCCCACCGCGCCCGGGGCCGGTCGAGGAGGGCCGCCATCAGGCGGCGGTACCCGGAGACGAGGCGCCCGTCCGGCCCGCCCTCGCCGTGGGCCGCCTTCCCGTACCGCGACCGCATGAGGTGCCACGCCATCCACGGCGTGATCGTGAAGGCCACGAGCAGGCTCATGGCCATGGCCACGGGCACGTTGAAGGCCATGGGGCGCATGTAGGGCCCCATCATCCCGGTGATGAAGAGCATGGGGAGGAAGGAGAGCACCACCGCCAGGGTCGCCACGATCACCGGAGGCCGCACCTCGTTCACCGCGAACAGCACGGCGTCCATGGGCTTCAGGGCCTTCTTCGCGAAGTGGCGGGCGATGTTCTCCACGTCCACGATGGGGTCGTCGGCCACCAGCCCCAGCACGAGCACGAGGGCGAAGAGCGTGACCCGGTTGATGGTGTATCCCGCGAGCAGGTTCACGGCCAGGGTCAGGGCGAAGGTGACGGGCACCGCGGCGGCGACGACGATCCCCTCGCGCCAGCCGAGGGACCACGCCACGAGCCCCACGAGCGTGATGATGGCCAGCGCGAGGTGGCCGAGGAGCTCGTCCACCTTCCCGTCGGCGGAGGCGCCGGAGTCCCGGGTCACCTGGATGCGGACGTCGGAGGGCAGGACCTCCCGCTCGAGGTCCCGGGCGCGGCGGATCACCTCCTCCGCCACGGAGACGGAGTTCGTGCCCTTCTTCTTCGACAGCGCCAGGGTCGCCGCGGGGAACGCCTCGCCCGCCTCCACCCCGGCGGCGGCGGCGCCGGCGGGGCCGAAGCGGATGCGCGTCACCGAGTCCGGCTCCGCGGGCCCGTCCACGACGCGCGCCACGTCGCGGAGCAGCACGGGGCTCCCGCCGTGCACCCCGACCACGAGGCGCCCCGCGTCGCGGCTGCGCCCGACGAAGGGCCCCGCCGCCACGGACACCCGCGCGTCGGAGCGGTCGAAGGCGCCGGCGGGGAGCGAGGCGTCCGCGGCGCCGAGGGCCGCGGCGACCTCCAGCGGCGAGACCCCGCGGGCGGCCAGGGCCTCGGGGTCGAGCTCCACCCTCACCTCGCGCGGGAGGCCGCCGAGCACCTCGGTGCGGGAGAGGTCGGGGACGGCGTCGAGGCGGGCGGCCATCTCCTCGGCGACGCGGCGGATCTCCCCCTCGTCCCGCGTCCGGGACCAGAGGGTGAGCGTCACCGCGGGGACGTCGTCGATCTCCACCGGGCGCACGACCCACCCCGTGACGCCGGGGGGCACGCGATCGCGGTTCCCGTCGATCCGGGACTGCAGGCGCGTGAGGGCCCTCTCGCGATCCTCCCCCACGAAGAAGCGCACCGTCACCATCGCGCCGTCCCGGCGGGAGACGGAGTAGACGTGCTCGACCCCGTCCACCTGCCAGAGGAGGCGCTCCAGGGGCGTGGTCACGAGCTTCTCCACCTCCTCGGCGCTCGACCCGGGGAAGGCGACGAAGACGTCGGCCATGGGGACGACGATCTGCGGCTCCTCCTCGCGCGGGGTGAAGGCGACGGCGGCCAGGGCCGCCGCGGCGGACAGGAGCAGGAGGACCGGGGACAGCGGCCCGGAGAGGAAGACGCGGACGATCCGCTGGACGAGGTGCTCGTCCCGGGGCGGGGGGGCCTCGGCGGTCACCGGGGCAGGCCCACCGTCTCCCCGCCGGCGAGCCCGGAGAGGATCTCGACGGTCCCGCCCGGCAGGTCCCCGCCCTGGGTCACGAGGCGGCGCCGCCAGCCGTCCTCCTCCCGCACGAGGACGGTGCGCACCTGGCCCGTTCGCGCCACGGCGGCGGAGGGGACGCGCATCACGAGGCGCGTGCCGACGGGGATCCGGAGCCGGCCGAACATCCCCGGGTGGACCCCGGGCGCGGCGTCGAAGGGCACGCGGACCTCGAAGGTCCTGGTCGCGGGATCCGCCGCCGGGACGACCCCGGAGACGGTCCCCTCCACGGTGATCCCCGCCGCGGGCAGCACGACGGGGAGCCGGGTCCCGGGCCCGATGCGGGCCACGAGGCCCTCGCGGACCCGCGCCTCGAGGCGGAGGGAGTCCGGGTCGAGGAGCACGAGGATCGGGACGCCGGGCGCGGCGACGTCCCCCGGCTCCGCCCGGCGCTCGACGACGACGCCGTCGATGGGGGAGGCGATGCGGGTGTACCCCAGCGCGATGGCCGCCTCGGCCACGGCCTGGCGGGCCTCCTCCCGGCGGGCGTCGGCGAGGGAGACGGCGCCGGCGGCCTCGGCGACGGAGGCCTCGGCCTGGAGGAACTCCGATTCGGCGGCCTCCCGCTGCTCCGAGGTGGCGGCCCCCTTCTCGAAGAAGCCCTTCACCCGCTCGAAGGCGGAGTTCGCCTGGGCACGGCGGGCCGCGGCGCGCGCGCCGGACTGCTCGGCCTGGACGCGGGCGGCCTCCGTGGCGGCGACGGCCTCCCGCGCGCGGGCCAGCCGCGCGGCGAACTCCCGGTCGTCGAGGACGACGAGGGGATCCCCCCGTCGCACGCGGCCTCCGACGGAGGCTTCGATGGCCGTGATCCGCGCCATGACCTGCGGGGAGACGGCGGCGACGGTCCGGGAGCGCACCGTGCCCACGGATTCCTCGTGGACCGCGACCTCCTCCCGCTGGACGACGAGGGTGGACCCGGGCTCCGGGAGCCCGGGGAGCGGCGGGGCCGTCCCCGGCTCGACGGGCCCGCCGCGGAAGGCACCGGAGGCGTACAGCACCACCGCCAGCACGAACGCGAGGAAGGCCGCGGTGCGCGGGAGGCGGGTGCGGGGGGCGCTCATCGGGAGCCTCCTTCGGGGGGCGCGCCGAGGCGCTCGACGGCGCGGGCCAGTTCGACGGCGGCCCGCTCCTCGTCGAGGCGGGCGCCGACCTCCGTCGATCGGGCGCGCGTGCGGGCGGCCTCCGCCTCGAGCCAGCGGGTCACCGTGGCGGCGCCGCCGCGGTACTGCTCCTCGACGAGCCCGTAGGACTCCACGGCGGCCTGGACGGCGGCCCGGGCGACCGTCCGGCGGGCGCGGGCCTCCTCCAGGCGCAGCCACGCCGATTCGACCTCCAGGGCGATCCCCTGCAGGACGGCGCGGTCCGCCTCGGAGGCCTCGCGGAGCGCGGCCCGGGCCCGCTCGACGGCCGCCGACCGGGCCCCCCCGTCCAGGATGTCCAGGGTGAGGACGGCGCCGACCGTCCAGTTGGCGCTGCCGAAGTCGGCGGAGCCGTCCCCGTCGTCGGCGTACGTGCGGGCCTCCGCGTCCAGGCGCGGGAGGAAGGCGCGGCGGGCGGCGTCCTCCTCGATCCGCGCGCGCGCCGCCGCCCCGCGGGCGACGGCGGCCTCCGGGCGCCGCGCCCGGGCCTCCTCGAGCGCGGCGGAGAGGTCGGGGGGCATCGGCCCCGTGCCCTGGAACGCGTCGGCGGCGAGGACGATGGCCTCGGCGGCGGGCAGGGCGAGGAGGCGGCGGAGGTTCGCCAGGGCGAGGCGGCGGGAGAGTTCGGTGCGCAGGCGGGCCTCGCGCGCCTCGGCCAGCCGCACCTCGAGGGAGAGGAGGTCGGAGCGGAGCGCCGCCCCCCCCGCCACGCGGATCCCCGTCTCCGCGACCTGGGACTCGACCGTGCGGACGGAGGCGTCGTCGGAGGAGAGGACCTCCTCCGCGGCGCGGACGTCGAGCCACGCCGAGACGACCCCGGCCACGAGGGCGTTGCGCACCCCCTCCGCGCCGCCCCGGGCCATCGCCGCCGAGGCCTCGGCGGAGCTCCGCGAGAGGCGCGTGCGCCCCCCGTCCCAGAGGTTCCACCGGAGGGTCCCCCCCCACTCGAGGTTGGAGAAGGGGCCGGGGTCGTTGAAGTCGGTGCCCGGGACGTAGGCGTGGGCGTCGATGGTCTTGACGAGGAAGGCCGACGGGGCGTCGGCGCGGAGGAAGGAGGCGTCCACGGAGACCCGGGGCCAGGAGCCGGAGCGCGCCCCGTCCACCGCCGCGAGCGCCGCCTCGATCCGGGCCCGCGCGGCGCCGAGGTCGGGGTTGCGCGCCAGGGCGAGGCGCACGGCGTCGTCCACGGTGAGGGGGCCCGCGGGAGCGGGAACCGCGGCGGGGTCGGTCGGGCGCGGGACCTCGACGCGCGGGCCGGGGGCGGGCGCCGAGGCGCAGCCCGCGGAGACGGCGAGCACGATCGGGCAGGACAGCCGGATGGTCGCGTGGATGCCGCCCACGGGGATCTCCTCGGTTGGGTCTTCGAACCGCGCCGGCGACCGCCGGGCGCGCCTAGCCTCAGCCGCCGCCGGCGGCGGGGTCCTTCAGGATGTCCCCCTTCCGGACGGGGCAGGACTCCTTTGCCTCCCCCGCCTTGACGGTGGTCGTGACCGGTTCCGGGGGCTTCCCGGCGGGCTTCTCGTCCTTCATGGCGTGACCTCCGGGGCGTCGCGTCCCCCCTTGGAGCCGGGTTCCGGGAAAGGGTTCCCGCTACGATGCGCCCCGTGAGGACGAACGGTGTGACCGCCGCCGTGGACCGGGGGACGCCCCGCGAGGTGGCGATCCCCCGCCTCCTCGAGCGCCACGGGGGGGACCTCTACGGACTCGGCCTCCGCCTCTGCCGCGACCCCCACCGCGCCGAGGACCTCGTGCAGGAGACCTTCCTGCAGGCGTACCGCCACTGGGCGAAGTTCGAGGGCCGCTCCTCCCCCTCCACCTGGCTCTACGCCATCGCCTCCCGGGTCTGCCACCGCTTCCGCCGCCGGAGGGCCGGGGAGCCCGCGCGCATGGCCTCCCTCGAGGAGCTCCTCCCCTTCGGCGAGCCGACGATGCCCGACCCCGGCGACGGGGCTCCTACGGCGGAACTGCGGGAGCGGGTCGAGGAGGCGGTGGCGGCCCTCCCGCCCTCCTTCCGCATGCCCCTCGTCCTGAAGGACGTCCACGGCTTCTCCGTCGCGGAGACGGCGGCCATCCTCGGATTGCGCCCGGCCACGGTGAAGACGCGGGTCCACCGCGCGCGCCTCCTCCTGCGGAAGTCGGCCGCCTCCGCGCTCCCGCGGAGGCCGGGGGCGGCGCCCGCCTACTCCCGCCGCGTCTGCCTCGACCTCCTCCGGGCCAAGCAGGAGGCCCTCGATCGCGGCGTGGCCTTCCCCGTGGGCAACGAGGTGGTGTGCGAGCGCTGCCGGGCGGTGTTCGCGTCCCTCGACCTCGCGGTGGACGCCTGCCGGGAGCTCGCCCGGGGGGAGCTGCCGGCCGCCCTGCGCGCGCGGATCCTGGAGGCGACGGCCGGCTAGCGCGGCTCGAGGACGAGGTCGTCGAAGAGCGTCACCGAATCCGCCTTCGTCCAGAGGCCGACGCGGCCGGCCCCGGCGAAGACGCCGTCCTTCGACTCCAGCACCTTCCGGCCGTCGAGGAACACGGCGACCGACTCCCCCGCCATCTCCACCGCCAGCTCCGTCCACGCGCCGTCGGGGACGTGGACGTCCTCGCTGCGCAGCGTGGTCCGGATCCCGTCCTTGAGATGGTAGAAGGCGACGTTCCCCTCCAGCGCGTTGGCGCGGACGAGGTAGTAGTTGCGATCGTCTAGGGCGCGGAAGACCAGGCCGGCGGCGCGGTCCACCTCGCCGGAGACGGTGCGGAACCGCACCGACAGGCGGAGGTCCCTCACCCCCGCCCCCTCGGCCAGGGCCACGGGGAACCGCTGGCTGGTCGGATCGGAGTCCACCTGCGCCAGCACCATCCCCCCCGACGGCGCTCCCGGCTCGGCCCGGACGACCCAGGAGCCGGGGCGGCCCTTCCCCGCGTGGCCGAAGGTGAATCCCGCCGGCGGGGACCCCTCGGCGTCCCCCTCGAAGGTCCAGCGGCCGGGGATCTCGGCGGCGGCCGGGGAGTCCGGGGGGACGGCGGCCTCCTCCTTCGGGGAGGAGCCGCATCCGGCGGCGAGAGAGGCGCAGAGGAGGAGGGCGGGGACTCTCATGGCCCCCCATCCTATCTCTTCTTCGATCGCATCTCCTCCGCCTCCGCCCGGATCTCGGTGAGGTCGCGGACCAGCTCGCTCCACCCGTACCAGAGCGCGTAGTCGGGGCTGGCGTGGAAGGTGCCCTGGAAGGCGCGCATGCGGTGCTCGAGGAACATCGTCCAGAGCTTCTGCTCGATGGGCGTGGGCGACTCGTGGAACTGGAGGAGGTCGGGGAACGCCGACGCGAAGCCGGCCGGCTTCGCGATCACGCCGTCCCTGTAGAGGCCCGCCACCACGCGGATGGCCTCGGCCATCAGCCGGTCGGCCTCGCGGATCATCTGGTCCCCCTTGCCGAGTTCGCCGCGGGCGAAGGACTCGGAGTGGCAGGACTTGCAGGCCTTGACCATCGCCTCGCGCGGCCCCTTCCAGTCCTCCTCGGTGAGGCGCGCGAGGTTCGCCGCCTTCACGGCTTCGAGCCGGGCCGTCGGCTTCCCCTCGGGATCGAGGACGCCCAGGCCCTGGAGGATCGTCGCGCGGTCCGCGGCCCACGCCTTGTCCTCGGGCATCGGCAGGCGCACCGCGAGGAAGCCCCACGAGGTGATCACCCCGTGGTCCCCCCCCGCCATGTGGCAGGTCTGGCACGTCGGCGCGGCCGCCGTCGCGGGGAGGACGCCGTCCTTCCGCAGCTCGTGGCGCACGCCGTGCTTGGAGGAGGAGTACATCTCCCACTGCGGGTGGTCGAAGCCCATGTGGCAGGTGCGGCAGGCGGCCGGATCCCTGGCCTCGGCGGCGGAGAAGGTGTGGCGGGTGTGGCAGGCGTCGCAGGAGGCGACCCCGTAGCCGGCGCCGTCCTTCCGCAGGGCCTTCAGCTCGTCCCCGGTCTTCAGGCCGATCTTGTGGCAGCCGCCGCACCCCTTCATCCCGTCCATGAGGGCCACGGGCTGGGCGTGGGCCATGGGCATCGCCTTCATGGCGACCCAGGCCAGCGCGTGCTTGCCCCTCTTGAACTGCTCGACCCGCTCCTCGTGGCACGGGGCGCAGGTCTCGGGCGTGGGGATGCGCGCCTTGTCGGCGTTGCCGGGGGACTTGTGCTCGTCCCCGTGGCAGGTGACGCAGTCCACGTCGTTCGTGGCGTGCCGGCTCGCCTGCCAGTCGGCCACGACCCCGGGGGAGACCGCCTTGTGGCACTTCACGCAGACCCCGCCCGCGGGGGCCCCCTCCTGCTTCTTCGGAGGCTCCTCCCCCTGCGCGCCGGCGAGGGCGGCGGCGGCGCCGGCGGCCAGGACGATCATCGCGGCGGCGAATCCCCTGCTCATGGTTCCCCTCCCGGGGCGGGGCGTTGCCGGCGCGCGGGAGACTCTACCCGGGAGGGAGGAGGCCTTCCGTGACGGCCGTCACCAGGGGAGGCGGACCGCCCGGCACAGGAACCCCATGAGGGGCCCCGAGGCGCGCCAGTGCTCCACGGCGCGCCCGGCGAACCCCGGCTTGACGGCCTCGGCGGGCTTCAGCCGCGCGAAGGCGGTGAAGTCCTTGCGCCGGAGGTCCTCGGCGAAGGGATGATCGGCGGGCCACGGCGCGGGGACGCGCTTGAGGGCCTCGCCCTCGAGGCCGCCCCAGAGGCGGAGGAAGGCCGGGTCCCTCGAGGCCTTCTCCCACCCCCTCCGGTCCGCGTCGAGGGCGCGGCGGATCGCCTCGAGGGGGCCGGGCTCGGGGCCGTGCAGGCCGGTGCCGAGGAGGATCTCGCCCGGATCGACCCGCAGGAAGAAGCCGGGCACCTCCATCTTTCTCCCCGCCCGGTGCCAGAAGTGCATGCCGACGTGGGCGTGGAAGGGGCTCTTGTCCTTCGAGAACCGCACGTCGCGGTTCAGGCGGGTGAGGGAGCCGCCGACCTTCGTGTCGCTCCCGGTGATCTCGGGGAACACGGACCCGAGGTCCTCCGCGAGCCGCCGCACGAGGCCGCGGCAGGGCTCGACGAGGTCGGCGTCGCAGCGCTCCCGGTTCGCGTCGTACCACTTCCGGTCGTTGTGCGCCGCGAGGTCGGCGAGGAACCGGAGCGACTCCTTCGGCAGGTGGTCGGCGTCGGGCATGGGGGGTTCCTCCGGCGCGGGATCCTAGACCGGGAGCAGCTCCCCCTCGAACTCCGCGAGGGAGGCGCGGGGGGGCCGGCCCTCCCCGCGGTACAGGAACCGGGACATGTCGCCGAAGGGGTGGAGGAACATCCAGAGGAGCAGCCGCCGGCGGAAGACGGCGTCCCCCCGGGCGCCGGGGATCCCGTACCCCGCGAACAGCGCGTCGAGGACGGCGGGGTCCCCGCGACCGAGGAAGAGGGCGGGGGTGGAGAGGTCGAACTCCGGCGGCCCGAGGGCGGCGTCGCCGAAGTCGATGATCCCCGTGGCGCGCCACCGCCCGTCCCGCTCCTCGGCCATGAGGTTCTCGTGGTGGAGGTCGGCGTGGACGGGCACGGGCCGCGCGTCCGGGGCGAGCAGCGGCGGGGAGGCCGCGAGCATCGCCCGGAGCTCCTCGACGAGAGGGCCGGGGAGCCCCCACCGGCGCTGGGCGTCGGGGGCGAGTCCGCGCCGCCTCCCCTCGAACTCCGGTCCGTGGACCTCGAGGCCGGCGAACGCCTCGACGGGCAGCGCGTGCATCCGGGCGAGGGCCTCCCCCGCCGCCGCCGCGAACCCGCATCGATCCTCCCGGGGGACGTCCTGCATCCTCCCGCCGAGGTCGCGCCCGGGGACCCGCGTGGTGACGAGGACCGGCCAGCCCTCGATCTCCCCCTCCGCCACGACCGCCGGCGTGGCGATGCCCAGGCGCCCGTGCACCGCGGCGAGGGCCGTCCGCTCGGCGCGGATCTCGTTCTCCCACCATCGCGGCAGGAACTTCAGCACCCGGTCGCCGAGGACGAAGACCACCGCCCCCGCGCGCCGGTGATCCTCCGGCCGGGGCTCGTCGAGCCCGAAGGCCCGCGCCAGGTGGAGCGCCGCCGGCATCCAAGGCCCGGCGTCGTCCACGAGGGCCCGGAAGGCGTCCTTCGTCGGGCAGTCGGGGAGGAGGGGGGCGGCCACCGGGGGATGGTACCCGGGCCGCGCCCGACCCGCCCCCGGGGAGAAGTTCCCCGGCCGCGGGGGGACAGCGTACGATGCGACGACCTCCCGTGCAGTTCGGGGGATACGCACCTCGGGGCTCGACAGGCGACGTGACCCGGTGTGCGCCGCGTGCCTCGCCGCGGGGCGGTAGCTCAATTGGTTAGAGTACCGGACTGTCGATCCGGATGTTGGGGGTTCGAGTCCCCTCCGCCTCGCCACTCAAGCCTCGGGAGTCGCTCCGGTTGCGGCGCCCCCCCCAATCCCGCCTGGCGATCCCGATCCGCCATGTACCCCTCAATGAACCGTTGCCGATCCTCCCATTCGACAGGATCGGCCGCGCCTCTCCCACGCGGAAGGGCAGACCCGCAAGGCTCCTGTCAGGGGCCCGCAGCCTCGGTGCAGCCCAGCGGCTGTATCCAGGGCTCTGGGGCGGAGGGCCGCCGTCTCCTTGAGAGGCACCAAGGGCGGGAGGCTCTCGACCAAGCGGGTGACCAGCTCGACCACCGCCAGGCACTGTCCAGTTTGGCTACCGGTCCGGGAGGTTCCCCGCCCCGGGGCTCAGGGAGTTCCCCACGTCGCCCTTCACCGAGATGGACCCGCGCGAGACCAGCAGCAGCGACCAGACGCTCTCGTAGATCCTCGCGCTCGTCATGAAGTCCCCCTGCCCGACCTCGAGGCAGCGATCCGTCGCCTCCTGAAGGTCCGGAGCTCCTCCTAGGGGGATGAAAAGGAACCACCACCGGGCGTCCGTGGCCTCGATGTTCCTGCGGAAGTCGATCCTCTTGAGATCCACGCGGCTGACCTCGACGTTCTTCGTCGAGAGCAGCGTGAAGTCGGCGCTCCGGCTGACGCACCCGCTGACCGCGGTCGCCAGCACGCACACCACCAACGCCAGCAGTTTCCGAGGCATCGTCAACCTCCCTTTCCCGATCCACCTGCCCTCTGCGCGTCAGCCCACACCCCGCGCCCAAGGAGGCAACCTACCCCTTCGGCACCAGGACGCCCACCACACATTCGCCGGCCACCATGGCTCCCGGAGCGCTACCTCGGATTCAGCCGGACCTTGACCGGTCCCGTCGGTCCCTCGGGCGGGACCTCCACCTCGAATTCCTGACCCACGTGGCCCGGCGCTTCCACCTGGACCCTGCACGGGCCGGAGATGGCCTCCAGCCGGCCGTGGTTCATGACGCCGCGTCCCCGGACCCCGCGCGGGACCCGGCCACTCTCGTCCCCCTCCATCCCACCCTCGTGACTCAGGTGTACGCTGTAGCGCGGGAGGAACCAGTCGGTCGCCGCATCACGGACCGCCGATCCGGTCGCTGCCGCATCCCCGCGGTTCACGCGGACTTCTGGCCCTTCTCCATTCCGCCGCAACCGGAGTACAGATCCGGAAGTAGGTGGGAACCCCGCCCCGGGCGCCTGGAAGCTGCTTCGGCGGCTCTGTCTGCACTCGGATCTTGTCCATCGCAGCCTTTGCAGCTGCCGACACCTCCGGGTCTCGGTCCTTCGACGCGAGTTCGAGAGCGGAAAGCGCTCCGCTGGCAGCAGGACCAATCGCCTCAAGGACACCTGCAGCGGTGATGCGTAGTCCCTTGTCGGTGGCGGCCAGGACCTCCACGACAGCCGGGACGCTCCCGGCGGCCTTCGGACCCAACCGGCGCAACAGCGAGAGCGCCAAGTAGGGGTTCTTGGGATCCTTGGCGACTCCGGCGAGCCGCCCCAGTGCCTTCGACGCGAGAGGTGAATCGAGGGCGCACAGGGCGTAGGCCACCTGGGCCGGGGCTTCAGGATCGTTCTCGAAGTACGAAGTCAGGGTCGCGATGACGTCCTTCCCGCCACCGACCGTCGCCAGCGCCCCGGCTGCTTCGCCGCGGACGAAGATGTCCAAGCCATCGTCCTTGACCACACCCACCAATGCCTCCGCAACCCGGGGTGATCCCTTGCCAACCAGCGAGAGCGAGGCGATGGCGTTCCGAGGTGTGAAACCTTCTCCCCTGCGGATCAGGCCGATGAGGGCGTCGACCACGGCTTCCGAGGTGTCCCCGATTCCCCCCAGGGCCACCGCCGCGGCGGCGCGCAGTTCCTCGTTGTCGCTCCGGATCGCATCGAGAACGACGGGGACCGCGGACCTGGACTCCTCCTTCAGCCAGCCCAGCGCGAGAACCGCCGCGCGCTTCACCTCCGGCTCATCGCCCTTGGCCGCCTCCGTGAGGGCAGGGACGACCTCGGGACCATGCCCGGTGTAGCGCCCCAGGCCGAAGGCCCCGGTCGCCTGAACCGCGGGCGCGCGCTCCTTCTCCAGGATGCGACGGAAGATGGGGATCCATGCGACCGGGCGGTCCCTCCCGGCGAAAGCGGCGAAAGTGTCCAGCGCGTGGGTGGCCGAGCCGCGGATCTCCTCGTTCGGGTCGTCGATGGCCTTGAGTACGCCGACGACGACCTCCGGCCGGGTCCATGCCTTCGCCGGAGGGTTGTCCCCCCAGAATCTCAGGGCCGCCAGTCGGATCTCGGCCCGCTCCGACGCGAAGGCGGCGGCGGGGTCGATCCCTGCAACGGCTTTCCCGGCCCAGATGCGCACGGCCTCGTCGCCATCGGCGAACAACTTCTTGAGTGTTTCGAGGGCAGGCTTTGCGGCGTCCCCCGCGTTGCCCAGGGACGCGGCCGCGTTGGCGCGGACGACCGGGTCCGCTGACCCGAGCGCCTTCGTGAGCGCGGGGACGGCCTCGGCCGCCAGCGGTCCGAGGCGCCAGAAGAGCGTGGCGGCCTCGCGGCGAACCTCCTGACGCTCATCGGCGAGTTCCGCGGAGAGTTCCGGAAGGACAGGCTTCACCGCGTTCGGATCGAGGCGCTGCACCGCCTTCGCCGCGGTGCCGCGGACGTAGGCGTCGGTGTCGCGGATGGCTTTGACGAGCGCGAGCGCGGCCTCCCCCGCATCCGGCCCGAGTCTCCAGAGGGCGTATGCGGCCTTCTTGCGTGCGGACACGTCCTCGGAAGCGAGTTGCCCCGCCCACTCGGCGGTCGTTCTCCCCTCGTATCGTGGGATTGCTGGCCCCGGCGCTTCGTCCCCGGCCCACGAGCGTGCGGGCACCGTTACCGCCACCAAGAGAGTCATGACCGCGATCTGGCGCAAGGGGCACCTCCACGGGGACCGTTGCGACACCCAACTGAAGCCAGCCTAGCAGATCGCCCGAGTGGGATCGTCCGGCGTCATCCCGCCCCCGCCCCGGTAGGCGGAAGTCCGGAAGTAGCCCAGCGGCGCCGGCCGACCCACTGCGCGAGCCCCCGGGCCCACGTGCTTCCCGGGTGGCCTGCGGCCGGGAACTGGAAACTCTGGGTTCGACAGGGGCGGAGAGCCCCCGCATGGCTGCGAAGAGCAGAATCGCCATCGCCGGGGTCGTCGCACTTCTCCTGGAGGCCCTTCCGGGCCCGGGCACCGCCTTGGGCCCCAACCCGGCGCACGGCCCCGCCTCGGCATGGGAATGCGGGGCGACCGCTGTGCCTGCGGCCGCCCCGCGATGTGTATTCCCTGTCGCTAGAGCTGGGGAAGGGTCCCCGAAAGCACGACCAAGCCGTCCACGCGGATCTCGAAGGCGCGTCCCGAGAGATCGGTGAGAGTCTCGGCCGTGAGCGGGAGAGCCTGCCCCTTCTTCGTGTCGTACTGGAACCTCGTCCGGCCGCTCTTCTTCAGGGGGGCCGTGCCCACCAGGACCAAGGCGCCTGAGCCATCGTCGACGTAGAGCTCCGCCTGCCCGCTCCCGGCGCCGATCTTCTTGGCGTCAATCCGGAGCCGCTCGCGGCCCGCGCGCGGGTCGATCAGGGAGGCGACCTTCCCCTTGGACCCGGCGACGTTGCCAGAGGCCTGCGCGCTCGCCCGGAGCTTCTCGGCCCGGGGGGAGGCCTCGGGCACGATCCCGAACAGGATGAGCGTCCCGTCGGCGGTCCGCACCTCGACCCTGCGGCCCGCGAGGTCCGCCACGGTCCAGGCGTTCAGGGGCAGCGCGTTGCCGTCCTCCGTCTCGAACTCGATCTCGGCCTCGCCCTCGTCGTCGGCGGTGGCCAACCCGATGGAGACCATCACACCAGCATCGTCCTCAAGGAAGAACTCCACCGCGGTGCCCGAGTCCAGGTGTTCGGCCTCGATCTCCATCTCCTCCTCGCCATCCTCAGCCTCGACCTCCACGTGGCCCGAGGCCTCGGGGAAGGGCGAGCCCGCGTCGCGCATCAGGGCGGACCGGCCTCGCGCGTGGAGACCCTCGTCATCGTCGCCGTCGTCGTCACCGTCCCCATCCTCGTCGTTGACTCCCAGCGCCGGGAGCGTTCCCTGGAGAACCACCGCGCCGGTCCCGTCGCGAACCTCCAACGCGCGGCCCACCAGGTCCGCCACCGTCGTGGCCCCGAAGGGGAGGGAGTCCCCGTCCCCCGTGTCGAAGACGAGTTCACGTTCGTCCGACCCCGCCGGCTGGGATCCCACTTCGCCCAGTGTCCCCGTGCCGTCATCGAGGAACACCGCGAGGTCAACGAGGGGATCCACGTTCTCGACCTCAACCGCGAAGCGCTGCCGGTCGGGTTGGCTGCGGATCTCCACCTCCCCGGTAGCACCCGGTTGGGGGCTCGTCTCCGGGGCGACCAGTGCCGCCCGGCCCCGCTGCTCGGCGTCCTCGTCCTCCGCATGCGCGGGAGGGGAAGGGGCGGCCAGGACGAATGCGAGCGCAACCAACGGCAGATTCCATCGCAACATGTACCTTCCTCCATTTCGCCCGGCCTCTGCTTCCGCGCCCCTGCGGCGGGAGAGGGCTGGCCGGGAATTCGCGGCCGACCCTGCAGAACCTGTCGCAGGAGGGCCGCCATCGGTGTCACGGGGGGAGCCTATCACTGCGCCCGGGACCGCGGCGGGATTCCGGGCACACCTGGGGGTGGGGCGAGTGCCCTCCATGTGAGTCCAGTCATGTCCCCAGTACAAGGCACTACGGCCGGCGCCGGGTCATCGCTCGCAAGTGCTGACCTCCTCGTCGGTCAAGTTCGCGCACGAGGAACGCTGTGTACCTCCACACAATCCGCCCGCGCCGCCGCTTGCGCGGCATCGGGGATCGGGCCTCCATCTCGGGCAACACCACGATCCGCGATGAGGCGGTCCACGGGACAACCTGGCCTCCGGGCCCGGGTCCGATTCCATCGAATCGAAACGGGCGCCGGCGGTCTACCGGATGGCGCACCCGGAAGCTCCTCGGGCAGCGCGGTCCAACGCCTCGGCGGAAGGGTTAGTGAAGCTGGATGTCCATGACGTGCCCCCGAGCATGCTCGTCCAAGGACTCACCCTGGTCCGGGTTCTGGAACTTGACGGCCAGACAAGGCGATTGAGGCTTCCCGGCATTCCGATCTCCACGCCAAGTGGTAGTGTTGGAGTGCCGCAGACCCGGCGGGAAACCGGGCGGAAAGAGGAGGGAATCGACATGATCTCGACACTTGGTGTTCGCCCCGCGCTTGTGGGCCTCGCCGTCATGGTCGCGGGGGTGTTCGTCTCCGCCAGGGTCCTCGCCGCGGAGGAGAAGATCGTCCAGTCCGTGGCGGGAGGCGGCAATCTGAGCGGCTACGCTCCCAACGAGGCCGCGATCAGCCTGGCGAATACGTCGGGTCTCGCGCTGCATCCGGTCGCCGGGGAGCTCTACTTCTCTGACACGGACCACCACCAGGTCTACAAGGTCGACACCACCACCGGCCTGATCGAGCTCGTCGCCGGGAACGGCACCGAGTCCTTCTCCGGCGATGGCGGCGTCGCGGTCAGCGCCGGCCTGGACAGGCCCGGGGCCCTGGCGTTCAACGCCGAAGGCACCGTCCTCTTCATCGCCGACAACGGAAATCTGCGCGTTCGCCGCGTCGACATGCTGACGGGGATCATTGCCACCTTCGCGGGGAACGGCCTGGTCGAGGGCGTGGCGCCTGCCGGCGACGGCGGCCCGGCCACCTCGGCCGCCTTCGGCGGGAACATCGGAGGCATCGCCGTCAGGGCCAACGGCGACGTCCTGCTGTCCGACACCTCCAACCACTACGTGCGCCGCGTGGCGGGCGGCACCATCGCCGCGTTCGCCGGCATCCTCAATTCCGCCGGCACCTCGGGCGACGGCGCCGCAGCGACCGCTGCGACGCTGAGGAACCCGCGCGGGCTGGTCTTCGACGGCACGGGCAACCTGTACATCGCCACCCAGAGTGGCGGCTCCGCCGACGACCGAGTACGCAAGGTCAATGTCGGAGGAACGATCTCGACCTTCTCGGGGGCCGACGCGGCAATCGTCCCGGATCCGTTCGGCGACGGCGGCAACGCGGACGTCGCCCTGCTGGACGACCCGGCCACGCTGGCCTACGACCCGGTCTCGCAGTTCCTCTACGTCGGTTCCATCGCCAACGGGACCATTCGCGTCATCCGCGTGGGCGATGCGCCACCGACCATCACCACCATCTCGGGCGCGGGCGGAACGAACGACCTCGGTCCCGCGGGCGGCGATGGCGTCTCTGCGTCCGGCATGGTCGTGGATGCCGCCGGGAACCTGTACATGGCCGATTTCGGCGACAGCAGCATCCGCCGCGTCGACGCCGCCACCGGGTTCATCGACACCGTCGTCGGCCGGATCTCGGTCTTCGGGCAGATCGGCGACCGCAGCCGGTCCTTCACTCAGATCCTGGAAGACCCCGCGGGCATGGATTTCGACGCTGGCGGCAACCTGTACATCGCGGACCCGGGCGCGGACGTCGTCCGCCGCATCGGTGCCGACGGGACCGTGGAGACGGTGGCGGGCACCGGCGTGGCCGGGTACTCGGGCGACGGTGGACCGGCCTTCCAGGCCACCCTGGACAGGCCCCTGGACGTCGAAGTGGTGGGATCGAACCTGTACATCGCCGACTTCAACAACACCGCCATCCGCGTCGTCGACCTCGCGACGGGTCTCATCCGGACCTTCGCCCAGACGAACAGCGGCGATCCCCTCTCCATCGCGGCGGACAGCACGGGCAACCTCTTCGTCGCCACGGACGGCGACATCGTGGAGCGCGTGGCCACGAACGGAGCGGTCACCGATTTTGCCGGTCAGAACGGTGGAGGAGGGGGAGCCGCGGATTCCTACACGGGGCCGGTGGATGCGGCCACGTTCTCCAACCTCTCGGGCATCGTGGTGGCGGCCAACGGGGACGTATTCGTCACCGAGGGCAACGGTGGGGACCGGGTCCGCAGGCTTTCGGCGAACGGTCTCACGACTACGCGCATCGCCGGTAGCAGCGCCGCCGGTTCGGGCTTCTCGGGCGACGGGGGAGACGCCCTGCTTGCGCAGTTCGACCGGCCGGTCGGCATCGCCATCACCGCGAACGGCAGCCTGCTCGTCGCCGACTCGCGGAACCACCGCCTGCGGCTGATCGACACCACTGTCGTGCCCAACATCATCACCACGGTGGCTGGGGACGGCACGGAAGGAATCACCGGGGACGGCGGCCCCGCCGCGCTGGCCCGCGTGAACGACCCGCAGGAGGTCATCTCGTTCGGCGGCGCCATCTTCTTCGCCGACACGGGCAACAACCGCATCCGGACGATGACCGACGCCATCGTGATCGATCCGAAGAAACTCTCCGTCGCCGCGAAGCTCAACTTCAGCCTGGACAAGAGAACCGGCCTCCGGGTCCGCGGCAGGGACTCGTTGGCCGTCAAGGCCGGGCTGCCTCTCCCTGCGGGCATTGTCCCCGCTGGCTTGGTCGTGCGCGTGGACGTGATCGAACTGCGCGACCAGGTCCAGTTGGACGCGAAGGGCAAGCAGCCGAAGCCCGTCCCGTCCCCCGCGGCCACCGGGCCAGCCCCGGTCTTCGACTTCGAGGGGTTCCGGAACACGACGCTGCTCGGGGCTAAGCTGAAGCTCGGACTGAAGGCGACGTCCACCGGGACCGAGCCGAAGCCGATCCCGTTCGCCTACGCGGCCAAGGGCACGTTCAGCGACGACCTCGGCCGCGCCGGCTTCGTCAACGAGACGACGGCTACGACGGGGATCCCGTTGCCCGTGCGGGTGAACATCACCCTGGGGACGGTCACGTTCACCGGGGTCACGACAGTGACCTGGAAGGCCACCCAGGCCAAGGGGGGTGCGGCCAAGTCGGTCAAGGTGAAATAGCGGGCGTTCGGGGGGACCTGTCGAGGGTGGCAATGGACCTCTTCCGGGACTCCGCGGAAACGCCGCGGCCGGCTTCACCCTCTCCCCCGACGGCCTCGGCACCGCGGGGGGGCGTGCCTTCGTACAGGCCGACGATGGGGGGAGCCTTGCCATCTACCGGGTGAAGCGGCGATAGCTAGACCGGCAGGACCGCCATGAGCGGGCGGGCCAGGCTCCGCCGCCATCAACGGTGCAAGCGAGGGAAATTCCGGTCCTTCCCATGCTTGGGGGGACGCCGGGGGGGACGCGCGCGTCTCCGTCGAAGCGCCACCGTCTCACGTCCCGGGGCGGGTGGGAGTTGCGGCGGCAGGTCGGGCGGGTGCAACCGGTTGGCACCTCCGGAAGCGGGGGACTGGTGGCCTTGCGCCGGACGCGGGAGGGGATCGCCAACGGGGGGCCGGAGGCGCCCAGATCGCCACGGGCGCGCCAAGGGTGCGCGCTGGCGCGGGTGGGGGACCCCGGTTCTTCCGTCCCCGCCCGGGCGCCTCACGGCGCGCCTGGGCGCGTCCTGGTGCCGCTTGGTGGCGCAGGCCCCTGTCCTCATCTCCGGACTTGAGCGAGAGCCCGGAGGACTCGTTGAACCTGTGGATCTCCCAGTCCTCCTGAGTGACCTCCTGGATGTTCGGGAGGCCAGTCGTCAGGGCACCAGGAGGACCTGGTGCGGATCCTGGAGGCGCCGGAGGGGCCTCCTCCTCGACCTCGATGACGAAACTGCCCTGCAGGGCTTCTGTGCGCGACACATCGTTCACGAGAACCCGCACGGTGAGCCGGTCACCCAGGTTGCACGAAGCGGGCGGCGCAAAGCGCAGGAGCGCCTTCCCCAGGGCGAGCTTCCGCTCTCCGCCATGGCCTTCATTCCGAGGGAAGCCCGGGCGCGCATCGTAGTCCGCACCCCGGGGCCGTGTCTCCCCTCCGCCTCGCCACTCTGATTCGTGGGCCCCCCCGGGGGGGGGGGGCGCGGGGGGGGGGGGGGGGGGCGGGGGGGGGGCGGCGGGGGGGGGGGGGGGGGGGGGGGGGGGGGGGGGGGGGGG